>JAGBTT010000155.1 GCA_017631175.1 Bacteroidales bacterium | reverse complement strand
TGGGCATATGCCTGATGTCCGACATCGAAGACGATCTTGTCATGCGGAGCATCATAGACATAGTGCAATGCAACAATAAGCTCTACGGCACCGAGACTTGGCCCCAGATGACCTGGATTTACTGCACAGCACTCTACCATGTACTGACGTATCTCCTCGCACAAAGTACGAAGTTCGTCCATGCTCAAGCCCTTTATGTCACGCGGCGAGTCTATCTTATCAAGTATCTTATAGGACATATGCACAATAATACGACTTGCGAAGGTAATACTAAAATCGGACAATTTGAAATCCGGTTTTGACTATTAGTACAAAATGAACTATCTTCGCAAGCGAAAAGATCCTTCGACTTCGCTCAGGATGACAGTCCTACTGGAACATGCCCTTCAGAGCTGAGAATGGACTTTCGCCTTCCTCCTGCGAAACCTCGGTTTCCTCGGGAGTCCCGTATCTCTTCATGACCTCGGGATTGCAGTCCCCCTCGTCATGCATACGCTGCATCGGAAGCGACAGACACACATAATCATAAATGATCTGACTCATGTCCATCTCCGCATCGGTCTCAGGGATGAATATCACCTCCCTCTCGCCCTGCTGCGGCTCCTCCGAAGACTCCTCGTTGCCGTACTTGACGCTAAGCTTTATCTCAACATCTATCGGCATGTCCAGCTCGTCGAGGCACCTGTCACACTCCACTATAACCTCTCCCCTCACATCGCAGTCAACTCCGATGTAGCGGCCCGACTTCTCGACCCTCACATCTGCATCCAGATGTGCACCAAGGATTTCCGAGTTTTCAAAACTGTCGAAGAACTCTTTGCCTGCCTGCCAGGAAAACTCAGTCATTCCGGCAGCCAATCCATTTAGAGGTATTATAAATTTATCGTTCATTCCGACCCATAAATAGATTTGAGCCCGCAAAGGTAACAAAAACTTTTCTTATTAGCAATCAAAATCCGAAGATTTTCTCTTGCGCTCAATTTCATTCAATATTATCTTCCTGAGCCTCATAGACTTAGGTGTAACTTCCACAAGCTCATCCTCCTGGATATACTCAAGAGCCTCTTCTAGCGAGAACACAACCGGAGGTGGCAGCATAACCTTGTCATCACTTCCCGAAGCACGCATATTGGTAAGCTTCTTGGTCTTGCAGATATTGATGGTGAGGTCGCGCTCACGGGTATGCTCTCCGATCACCTGACCCTCATACACATCAACACCCGGCTCAATGAAGAAACGTCCACGATCCTGGAGTTTGTCCATAGAGTAAGCTACCGAAACGCCTGTCTCAAGCGATACAAGTGAACCGTTGTTACGGCGCTCTATATCACCCTTATATGGCTCGTAGCCCTTAAGACGGTGCGCCACCACAGCTTCGCCCTGGGTAGCAGTGAGAAGATTACTTCGGAGTCCCATAAGTCCGCGTGACGGGATATCGAACTCAAGGTGAGTTCTGTCTCCCCTGCCTTCCATCTGGATAAGGGCGCCCTTTCTGCGGGTCGCCATCTCGATACATCTTCCTACGAACTCCTCAGGAACATCGATAGTCAGCATCTCGATAGGCTCGCAGCGCTGACCTCCGATAACCTTGTCAAGAACCTTAGGCTGTCCGACCTGAAGCTCGAATCCCTCGCGACGCATGGTCTCGATGAGGACGGAAAGATGAAGGACGCCACGTCCATACACTATGAATGAATCTGCATTAGGACCCGGCTTCACGCGAAGAGCAAGATTCTTCTCGAGTTCCTTGTCAAGACGCTCCTGGAGATGTCTTGATGTGACAAACTTACCCTCCTTACCGAAGAAAGGCGAGTTATTGATGCAGAAAAGCATGCTCATTGTCGGTTCATCAACCTCGATTGGCGGAAGAGCCTCAGGATTCTCGAAATCCGCAATTGTATCGCCGATCTCAAATCCCTCGAGACCTACCACAGCACATATGTCACCGCACTGCACATCCTCTACCTTGGCCTTTCCAAGGCCGTCAAAGATCATAAGCTCCTTGATCTTCTGCTTCTGCATGATATCGTATCTCTTGCAGAGGGTTATGTTCTGACCTGCCTTAAGCGAGCCACGTGTGACCCTTCCGACTGCAATACGGCCCACATATGGAGAATACTCAAGTGAAGATATAAGCATCTGAGGAGTGCCCTCGTTCATTTCAGGAGCAGGAATCACCTCGAGGATAGTATCAAGAAGAGCTGTAATATCCTCAGTCGGCTGCTTCCAGTCATATGACATCCAGCCCTGCTTGGCACTTCCGTAGATTGTGCGGAAGTCAAGCTGGTCCTCTGTCGCACCAAGGGAGAACATGAGGTCAAACACCTCTTCCTGCACCTCGTCAGGACGGCAGTTCAGCTTGTCTACCTTATTGATCACAAGGACAGGCTTCTTGCCCATCTCAATAGCTTTCTGGAGCACGAATCTCGTCTGAGGCATACATCCTTCGAACGCGTCTACGAGCAGGATCACACCATCGGCCATGTTGAGCACACGCTCCACCTCACCTCCGAAGTCACTATGGCCCGGAGTGTCGATAACATTGATCTTTACACCTTTATATATAACTGACACATTCTTCGCGAGAATAGTGATACCTCTTTCCCTTTCAAGATCATTGTTGTCAAGGATCAGCTCTCCCAGCTTCTCCTGCTCACGCGCCTGACGCGCCTGATAGATCATCCTGTCGACGATGGTGGTCTTTCCATGGTCGACGTGTGCGATGATGGCGATGTTTCTTATATCCTGCATAAGTGCAAACTGTTTATTCATTCGTAAAGATCCTTCACTTTCGCCCATGACAGGCGGCACATCAAGTGCGCGAAAAATCACGACCGGTTTTCCGGCCGAAAAAGATTTGCAAAAGTAGATATTTTTATAAAATATTTTCCAATCTTTTTCTATTTTTGCGACTTGGTTAGAAAAACAAATAATTTTTTAAGACTATGAAACAGGACATGATCGTAATTCTTGACCTCGGAAGCCATGAGAACACAGTGGTAGCGAGGGCAGTGCGTGCATTGGGAGTCTATAGCGAAATCCATCCGCACGACATCACAGCTGAGGAGCTCAAGGCTCTTCCTAACGTAAAAGGTATCATCATCAATGGTGGGCCTAACAATGTAATCGACGGAGTTGCGATCGACGTTCTTCCTGAAATCTACGAGGCCGGCATTCCTGTAATGGCAGCTGGTCACGACAAGGCTCTTTGCGAAGTGAAGCTCGCTCAGTTCACAAACGACGAGGAAGCCATAAAGACAGCTATCAAGTCATTCGTATTCGACACTTGCAAGGCTGAGGCTAACTGGAACATGAAGAATTTCGTGGCTGACCAGGTAGAACTCATCCGCCAGCAGGTAGGTGACAAGAAAGTTCTCCTTGCACTATCAGGTGGAGTAGACAGCTCTGTTCTTGCAGCTCTCCTTCTCAAGGCTATCGGCGACAAGCTTTACTGCGTTCACGTTAACCACGGACTCATGCGTAAGGGCGAGTCTGAGAATGTTGTGGAGGTATTCCGCAACCAGCTCTGCGCAAACCTTATATATGTAGACGCAACTGACCGTTTCCTCGGACTTCTTGAGGGCGTTGCAGATCCTGAGCAGAAGAGAAAGATCATCGGCGGCGAGTTCATCCGCGTATTTGAGGAAGAGGCACGCAAGCTTGACGGCATCGACTTCCTCGGTCAGGGTACAATCTATCCGGATATCGCAGAGAGCGGTACAAAGACAGCAAAGGTAGTCAAGTCACACCACAACGTAGGAGGTCTTCCTGAGGATCTTCAGTTCGAGCTCGTAGAGCCTTTGAAGCAGCTCTTCAAGGACGAGGTTCGCGCATGCGGTGTCGAGCTCGGTCTTCCATACGAGATGGTTTACCGTCAGCCGTTCCCTGGTCCAGGTCTCGGAGTACGCTGCCTTGGCGCAATCACACGCGACCGTCTTGAGGCTCTCCGCGAGGCTGATGCCATCCTCCGCGAGGAGTTCGCTATCGCAGGTCTCGACAAGAAGGTATGGCAGTACTTCACAGTGGTTCCTGACTTCAAGTCAGTAGGAGTCCGCAACAACGCACGTTCATACGACTGGCCTGTAATCATCCGCGCCGTCAACACAATCGACGCGATGACAGCGACAATCGAGCAGATCGACTGGCCTATCCTCCAGAAGATCACTGACAGGATCCTCGCTGAGATCCCTACAGTGAACCGAGTTTGCTACGATTTGTCTCCAAAGCCAAACGCAACTATCGAGTGGGAGTAACATCATCCACGGATATATAGGAAAAGCGTGGCAGATCCAACCTTTGAGGTGGGTATCTGCCACGCTTTCTTTATGATTTCGTGGAAGACCTTATCTAACTCTGATCTTCTTACCGATCTTAAGCGTAGTGTTACGAGTTATGCCGTTGAGACGACACAGTTCACTTACGGTCGTATTATTATTGATTGCGATGCGACCGAGGGTATCGCCGGACTTGATGGTGTACCAACGCATCGCCTCTCTTTCAGCATCTTCCTTCTTATCCTCCTCATCGTTAAGGATCTCGTCCTCGAAATCCTGCTCATAGTTGCTGTAGATGTTGAAGTATTTCTTCTTCAATACGAAAAGGCGATGGCGGAGTTTGCCTTCCTTGAAGTCTATGAGCCACTGAGGATCGAATGCATATCCCTTATATCTGGTCTCAAAATGGAGATGAGGACCTGTCGAACGGCCTGTCGATCCGCCATAGCCGATTACATCTCCTGCATTTACCCAGTCATCCTGCTCAACCAATCTCTTGGAAAGATGTGCATAGAAGGTCTCTATTCCGTTCTCATGCCTGATGACCACCATATTTCCATATGCACCCCAATATTTTGAAATCCTGACCTTTCCCGTAAATGTCGCATATACCGGGTCTCCGGTCTTCAACGGAATATCCACTCCCTGATGGCGGCGACCACGGCGGATACCGAACTTGCCTCGATAGTAAACCTCACCCTGATATGGGCAATGGTACTGGTCGAGACTATCTACGCACCATATCGTCCACTGATCCGGGAGATCTGCCTGAGGTATGCCGTAAGGATCAGTACCGGTGTGAGTCCATGCCTCATCAAACACCCCGGCAACAGCCTGATATTCAGGAGACTTGTAATACTCCCACGTATTATCGCCGAAAAGGATGACCTTTATATACTCGTTTGCAGTATCAAGGGTGTCAATCGGATCCGAAGGAGATTTGTAACAAGACTTCAGCGGCGAAAGGCTAGGAGGAGTCATGCGGATCTGGGTCAATGACGGGTCCTGCTTCAGAGCTGGCTGAGCAGAAAGTTCATCTGCCGGCATGAAGAAGGCCAGGCAGATGAACACTATCGATGATATGTACTTTTTTGCTTTTCCGAACATTTACTGTGCGTTAAACTGTGTGGTAAGAATCTCTCGTACTTTGGCTACCTTCTCGTCAAGAAGTTCCTTTGTTGTAGCCTCGCAAAGGAACCTGAGATATGGCTCTGTGTTTGAAGGCCTGATGTTGAACCACCAGTCAGGGAACTCCACCCTATAGCCGTCAAAATCCATATATGCGGTAGATTGTTCTGTCTGCATGAAATGATCTCGTACCGCATTCATGGCTCCGATCTTGTCCTCAAGGCGAAAATTGATTTCGCCAGAGTTCTGATACTTCTCTATTCGTCCGATGAGCTGGCTCAATGAAACGCCTTGGGCCTTCATCTTTGCAACCACATTAAGAATGAGGATAGCAGCAAGAAGTCCGCTGTCAGAATAGAAGAAGTCACGGAAATAGTAGTGTCCGGCAAGCTCACCGCCATAAACTCCGTCAATTTCACGAAGTTTGAGGGCAGCATATGCACGACCTACGCGCCATGTATTCATTACTCCACCCATCGGGGCAAGGTACTCACCCACGGCCTTGGAGCTGCGGATATCCTGATGGATATAACCCTTCTCCCCTCTCTCCTCAAGGAAATAATGGCCGAGAACTGCGATCATCAGGTCAGGAGAGATGAACCTGCTGTTCTCATCCACGAACATCACGCGGTCTGCGTCGCCGTCGAAGATCACTCCAATGTCAGCCTTTGTCTGCGCCACGAGCTTTTTCAGGTCTGCGACATTCTCCTGCACAAGCGGATTAGGCTCATGGTTAGGGAATGACCCGTCCATGTTCTCATAAATATATGCAGGCTGGTCACCGAAGATATCACGGACAAAAAGCGAAGCCATTCCGTTTGACACATCCATGGCGATCTTGAGTGACGACCAGTCGCCCTTATATTTCATGAGGAATGCAAGGTAATCGCCCTTTATATCCATAGGGTAAACCTGACCCTTCACGACTGCAGGCACAGTCGCACGACCGCTCTCGATCCACTGCTGGATTTGGCCGAGTCCAGTATCAAGACCTACAGGAAGCGCATTCTCGCGCGACACCTTGAGACCGTTATATTTTGCAGGGTTGTGCGACGCTGTAATCTGCACAGAAGCCTTGAATCCATAGTTCGCGGTACCGAAATACACCATAGGAGTGGTGCTGAGTCCGACATCATACACATCTGCACCCGCGTCGGTGATACCTTTGAGCAGGTACTCGTGAATCTCAGGCGAAGATACGCGTGCGTCTCTTCCCACAAGCACCTTGTCTGCGGAAAGAAGTTCCGGAAGGAAATAGCCGACCTTGTAGGCGACCTCCTTGTCGAAGTCCACATTGTAGACTCCCCTTATGTCATATGCATGAAAAGCTCCCATTATCTCTTAGATTTATATCGGGTCTGTACTGATCCCTTCGAGATAGCCTGCAATTTGCGTGCTATCATCTTGCGTCGTATCGGCGACACGTTGTCCACGAAGAGGTTGCCTTCGAGATGCGAAAGCTCATGCTGCACCATACGGCATGCGAACCTGTCAAACTCCTCTACAACCTTCTCAAGATTCTCATTGTAATATTCAACCTTGATTTTGGACGGTCTGGTCACCTCTGCATAGATACCGGGAACACTGAGACATCCCTCCGAGTACTCACACTCCTCATCGCTCTCCTCCAGCACGACCGGATTGATCATGACACGGAAGAAGTCATGAAGATAATCATATGTATCCGAAAGGTCCCTTCCGTCCACAATCACAAGATTCTTGTTCACACCCACCTGAGGAGCTGCAAGACCGCATCCATCCGCATTCTTCAGGGTCTCCTTCATGTCTTCAAGGAGCTTAGCAATGCCTTCCTTATCGGTAAGGTCCACATCCACGTTCTCGTTTCTGAGAACATCGGAGCCATATAAATATATTGGTAGTATCATATTCTTACTTTTTTCTGTCAAGATAACTCTGCAAAATGATGGCCGCGCTGATCTTGTCTACAGACTCCTTTTTCATGCGGTCCTGCTTCTTCATGCCTCCGTCAATCATAGCCCTATGGGCAAGAACCGACGTAAAACGCTCATCCTCCAGCTGCACAGGGATATCCGGAAATGCCTTCGCCAGATGCTTGAGGAAAATGTCGATATCCTTTGCCGCTTCTGAAGGACGCCCGTCCATATTGATCGGATAGCCAACCACGAAGAGCACTACCTTCTCATTTTCAGAGTATTTTTTGAGATATTCTATTATCTTTGCAGACTGGACCGTTTCCAATGCAGACGCAAAGATTCCGAGCGGGTCGCTTACCGCAACACCCACACGCTTTCTGCCGTAGTCTATACCTATGATTCTGTCCATCAAAGTGCAAAGTTACGATAAAATTAATTATGAGCAACACGAACAAGAACAATAAGAAGATAACGCATTTCCGCTTGTCGCTTCTGGACGCAAAGACCCACAAGCAGTTGTTCTCGCTGAGATTCAACCGCACGGGTTTCTTCGTATCGGCGGTAAGCGTAGCCGTGCTGCTGTGCGCAGCAATATTCTCCTTAATAGCATTCACACCGATAAGAACCTTCATCCCAGGCTATCCTGACGCCAGGACAAAGAAGGCCGCCATCCAGAACGCAATCAAGATCGACTCTCTTGAGAATGTCATATACCGCTGGGAACTCTACTCCGAAAACCTCAGACGCGTGGTCGAGGGCGAACAGCCGGTAAACATAGACAGCCTCATAGCCGAGCAGCACAGACAGGAAGAACTTGCGAAGGATCCGGAGTACCTAAAGAGACAGGACTCGCTGCTGAGAAAGGAAGTGAAGGAGGAGGAGATGTTCGACATCTCAAGCAGAAGCCAGAGAAAACTCCCTATCGAGGGAAAACTCTTCTTCACACCTCTCAAGGGCGTCATCTCGCAGGGATACGACCCCGTAATACACCCATACATAGACATAACTGCCCCTGCAGGAAGTTCGGTCAACGCAATAGCGGACGGCACCGTGATATACGACGGATGGAGTGACGAGTACGGATACACCATCCAGATCCAGCACGCAGACGACATAGTATCAATTTACAAGCACAACCAGAAGCTCCTCAAGAAGACCGGGGACAAGGTGAAGGCAGGAACAGCAATAGCCCTGACGGGCAATACAGGTTCCACTTCAACCGGAGACCACCTTCACTTCGAGCTCTGGCATGACGGCGAAAGCCTTGATCCCGCCATATATATAAACTTCTAGAGAAAAGACATGGAAAAGAGGAGGATTGCCATACTTGGATCCACTGGATCGATAGGAAGACAGGCACTGGACGTCATCAGACAGCATAGAGACCTTTTCGAGGTCGAGCTGCTTACAGCAAACAACAGTACGGAACTTCTCATAGAGCAGGCCATCGAGTTTGACGTGAACTCAGTGGTCATCTGCAATGAAGACAAATACAAGGAAGTGGCGGAAGCCCTGCAACCTCATTATATAAAGGTATTCGCTGGCATGCAGTCGGTGTGCGACCTTGTTACAGGAGACAACATAGATATAGTCCTGACATCCATGGTCGGCTTCAGCGGACTCGCCTCCACTGTAGCTGCAGTCAAGGCCGGCAAGACCATAGCTCTTGCCAACAAGGAGACTCTCGTGGCAGCAGGAGCCATAGTCATGAACCTCGCCGCCCAACACGGGTCACGCATTCTCCCTGTCGACTCGGAGCACTCGGCCATCTTCCAATGCCTCATGGGCTCGGCCGGAGCAGATATCGAAAAAATCCATCTCACAGCCTCCGGCGGTCCTTTCAGAACATGGACACGCGACCAGATCGCCCAGGCGACAAGATCTCAGGCGCTCAACCATCCGAACTGGAGCATGGGAAGCAAGATCACGATCGACTCAGCTACCATGATGAACAAGGGTCTGGAAATCATCGAGGCAAGGTGGCTGTTCGGAACTCCGGGAGAAAAGATCGACGTCGTGGTACACCCCGAGTCAATAATCCACTCCATGGTAGAATATGCAGACGGCTCGGTCATCGCACAGATGGGACATCCGGACATGCGTGAGGCGATACAGTTCGCCTTCAGCTTCCCTCACAGACTCACTCTGGACAACCGCAAACTCAACTTTGCAGAACTCGGAAGCATGTCCTTCTTCGCCCCGGACATGGAAAAATTCCCGGCATTGGGACTCGCCTACGAATCACTCAGAAAGGGCGGAAACATGGCATGTATCATGAATGCGGCAAACGAAGCTGCAGTCGAGGCATTCCTTCAGGAAAGAATCGGATTCTACGACATCACCGACGTCGTGCAGGAATGCATGGCTGGTGCGGATTTTGTAGCAGACCCGGATCTGGAAACCATTTTTGAGGCCAACGATGCCGCCTTTGCACATGCCAAGGAAATCATCTCAAAGGTCTCGTCAGCAAAAACATTCTAAGACACACGATGATTGCACTTATAAAGGCACTGCAGGTAATACTGGCACTTTCAGTGCTGATACTTATCCATGAGCTCGGACATTTCACATTCGCCAAGCTCTTCGGCATCAGGGTAGACAAATTCTACCTTTTCTTTGACGCAGGTAATGTCAAGCTGTTCAGCACAAGATCACCATGGTTTGTCAGGCTCTTCCCAAAGGCTGCAGCCTGGGAAACGGAATACGGCATCGGATGGCTCCCGCTCGGAGGCTACTGCAAGATTGCCGGCATGGTGGACGAATCCATGGACACAGACTATCTCAAGAATGAGCCTCAGCCTTGGGAATTCAGGTCAAAGCCAGCCTGGCAGAGACTTCTTGTCATGGCTGGAGGCGTCCTCTTCAATTTCATCCTTGCAATCGCAGTATATTCAGGTATTCTGGCAAAATGGGGCGAGAACTACATCAGCAACGAAGGGAACGCCATATACGTCAACGAACTGGCATATGACATGGGATTCCGCAGCGGCGACCGAATTCTAATGTTCGACGACTATGTCCCAGAAAACTTCGGAATGCTTCAGGCCGACCTTGCCCGACAGTCTGTAAAGAAGGCAACCGTGCTTCGCGGCGGCGACACGCTCAACATCTATATAGACCAGAACAGAATAGGAGAGATACTGCAGAATCCCGGCATGTTTGACCTGGCAGTTCCGTTCATAGTAGCCGAGGTTTCGGAAACATCGCCTAACAAGGCTCTTGACATCCGGGCCGGAGACCGCATCATCAGCATAGCAGGAACGGAAACAGAGTTCCTTCAGGACGCAAGACCTATCCTTCTGGCACACGCAGGAGACACTGCGGAAACCATACTCACACGTGGAACGGACAGCCTGTCAATGACAGTCCAGGTTGATACGGCAGGAACCATAGGAGTATTCCTCCAGAGACCCACAATCAAGACCAAGGAATATACATTGCTGTCAGCCATCCCTGGAGGATTCTCAAAGACATTCGAGACAATAGGAGGCTACATAAGGGATCTCAAGCTTGTATTCACTCCAAGTACCGAGGCGTACAAGTCCGTCGGAAGCTTCATAGCCATAGGTCAGATATTCCCTTCAGCATGGGACTGGTACAGTTTCCTCAACATACTCGCCTTGCTGTCTATTATGCTCGGAGTCATGAACCTGCTGCCAATCCCTGCACTAGACGGAGGCCACATGGTATTTACAATCTATGAGATGATCACAGGCCGCAAGCCAAGCGACAAGTTCCTCTATGTGACCCAGATCATCGGAATGATACTGGTATTCGGACTGATGTTCCTGGCATTCGGTAACGACATCGGCCGTCTCCTTAGATAGAAACAAAAACACACAGAAATATGAAAAGCATCATCAGAAATCTGGCGTTTGTCTGCGCCGCTATCCTTGCGCTGGCTTCATGTCACCAGGAAAAGACAAGAAAGGCACTGCTTCCGAACATCACCGGAACTGCCGGCGAAGTCATTGTAGTAATCGGACAGAACGAATGGGAAGGCGCAGTAGGCACGGTACTTAGGGACAGCCTCTCACGCGAGTTCCCTCAACTTCCTCAGAGAGAGCCTTTGTTCAACCTTGTAAATGTACCTCAGGCTGCATTCACAAGCATGTTCCAGGTCCACAGGAACATCATCGTCGTCAACATCAGCAAGGATGTGACCGAGCCTGGCGTATTATACAGAAATGACGTCTGGGCAGCTCCACAGACCGTGATCAGGGTAAATGCGCCGGACAGCGAGACTGCAGTGCAGCTCATCAAGGAAAACAGCTCGACCATAATCGGAATGCTGGAAGAAGCTGAAAGAGCCAGAATGATCCGCAATGCGAAGAAATACGAGGAGAGAAGCATCGCACCTGTTGTCACTGAAATGGTGGGAGGTTCACCTCATTTCCCTTCAGGATACAAGCTCAAGAAGCGCACAGATGACTTCATATGGGTATCATATGACCCTGAATATGTAAGCCAGGGCATACTCATCTATAAGTATCCTGTCGTAGAGGGCGAAGACATGATGAGTCCGGAAAACCTTCTTGAAGCAAACAGCAGGATGCTCATGGAGAATGTGCCAGGCATGTTCGAGAACACCTATATGGTCATGAGCAGCTACGCTCCTCCTACTGTGAAATACATGAAGTACCATGGACTCCAGTTCGCCGAAATCAGAGGTCTGTGGGAAGTACACAACGACTATATGGGAGGTCCATTCGTGACTCACGTATTCTACAGCCCGGACGGAAAGAACATGATCGGTATTGAAGGATTTGTATATGCCCCTAAGTTTGACAAGAGACAGTATCTGAGGCAGGTTGAATCAATCATTTACTCGTTTGAGTGGGCAAAGACTGACGAAGAAGTAAATAAAGAGTAAGAAAAGTTTGTCAATTAAAAAAATATTCTTACCTTTGCACTCCCATTTGTTAAAAGTGGTCAGTTTGGTCGGTTCGTCTATCGGTTAGGACTCAAGATTTTCATTCTTGCAAGAGGGGTTCGATTCCCCTACCGACTACGAAAAAATATAAAAAAGAATAACAATG
>JAGBTT010000154.1 GCA_017631175.1 Bacteroidales bacterium | reverse complement strand
CTGACCGATCTTACCGATTCCCCATGCTGCCGCCAATGCTGCGATAGCTGCTCCGATTGCACCGGCTACCGGGCCCCATGAGATGGCCGCTGCCTGTAATACGATTGTTGAAAGTAACATAATTTATTGTTTTAGTTGTTTATTAATATTCATTATACAGATTCCTCGACTCCCTTCGGTCGCTCGGAATGACAAGACTAATGTTCCTCCTGTCTAGACATGCCGATGAATACTGCAGAAAGCATTGTGAAAACGTAGGCTTGGATAAATGCCACAAGCAGTTCCAATGCGTTGATCACCAGTCCGAACAGCATCGCTATGACTGTCATCGAGCCGTTGATCACCGGTCCAAGCTTCACTGTCACGAAGATCACCGACACCAGTCCCAGAACCATCATGTGACCCGCCATGATATTGGCGAAGAGCCTGACCATCAGCGAGAACGGCTTCGAAATCACTCCGAACAGCTCGATGGTCTGCATGATCGGTATCGGAAACTTCAGGAACAGCGGCACATCCGGCCAAAGTATCTCCTTCCAATAGTGCTTGTTTCCAAACAGGTTTATTGCAAAGAACGTAAACAGCGCAAGGACCATGGTCACCGCGATGTTTCCTGTCACATTAGCTCCTCCCGGAAAGAAAGGCACCAGTCCGAGCAGGTTGCAAAGGAAGATGAAGAAGAACGCCGTAAGCAGATACGGAGCGTATTTCCTATATTCCTTTTCACCTACCGAAGGCTTGATGATCTCGTCATTGACCATCATGATCATCATCTCCATGAGACCGGTAAAACCGCCCGGAGCCGCCTCGGTTGCGTCATTCTTCCTATACCAACGCGCCACACCCAGAATGATGGCGATAAGCAGCACAGCCGTTATCATGAGCGAAGCGACATTCTTCGTTATGGATATATCGAACGGCCTCACCGGTTCCCCTGCCGGGCCGTCCTCCACTATCTTGCCCTCGTAGCGGCCTTCTTCCGCTATGTAAAGTCCTTCGTATTCATGTCCATGCCCGAGTTTCGAGGACATGAACACATGCCAACCGGTCGAGCTATGCACTATGCATGGCAGCGGTATGGTCACATGGTGGCCTTTCCATGTGGTCACATGCCATCCGTATCCGTCCGAGGTGTGGCCGAAGAGGATGTCTGCCACGTCAATTTCTGCAGACGACGCTTCATTCCCGGCTTGGGCGGGAACCCCCAGACAAAGCATCATCGACACCATCAGCAATATGACCTTCCACCACCTCATAGCTCCGCACACACCGTTACCTTGTTAAATGCTATCTCCACAAAGCCAGAAAGTATGTCAACATTCTCCTCCACGCCATTGCTCATAAACACGACCCTACCCTCTTCCAGTGACGAAATCAGCGGCGCGTGGTCCTTCAGGACCATGAAGCGCCCCTTGGTGCCGGGCAGAGAGACCTTGCACACCATCTTTTCAAGGATAGTGCGCTCAGGAGAATAGATTATGAGGTGTATGCTGTCCATAGGTTAGTTTCCGGCAACAGCGGCGAGCATATCCTCGCCCTTCTTTATCGCTTCCTCTATTGTTCCGACATTAAGGAAGGCCTGCTCTGGAATATCATCAACCTCTCCGTTCAGGATCATCTTGAAGCCATGGATAGTATCCTCGATAGACACCATCACGCCCGGCACACCTGTGAACTGCTCCGCCACAGCAAACGGCTGCGACAGGAACCTCTGCACCTTGCGGGCACGGTTCACGGTCAGCCTGTCCTCGTCCGAAAGCTCGTCCATTCCGAGGATGGAGATGATGTCCTGAAGTTCCTTGTTCCTCTGGAGTATCTGTTTGACCCTCTGGGCAGTATTGTAATGATCTTCGCCTACGATGTTCGGATCAAGGATTCTCGAAGTCGACTCCAGAGGATCCACGGCCGGATATATACCGAGCTCGGCAATCTTTCGGCTTAGAACGGTAGTGGCATCAAGATGGCTGAATGTAGTGGCAGGAGCCGGGTCCGTAAGGTCATCCGCAGGCACATAAACGGCCTGAACTGATGTGATCGAACCATTCTTTGTCGAAGTGATGCGCTCCTGCATCTGGCCCATTTCAGTGGCAAGGGTCGGCTGGTATCCCACAGCCGAAGGCATACGGCCCAGAAGCGCCGACACCTCGGATCCCGCCTGCGTGAAACGGAAGATGTTGTCTATGAAGAAGAGTATGTCCTTAGGGCCATCTGCATCCCTGCTGTCGCGGAACGACTCTGCAAGAGTGAGTCCCGAAAGCGCTACCGATGAACGTGCTCCAGGAGGTTCGTTCATCTGTCCGAACACCATAGCCACCTGCGACTTCTGCAGTTCGTCGTAATCGACCTTGGAAAGGTCCCAATGGCCCTGTTCCATGCCCTTGAGGAACTCCTCTCCGTATCTTATGACTCCGGATTCGATCATTTCACGAAGCAGGTCGTTACCCTCGCGGGTACGCTCTCCTACTCCGGCAAACACTGAGAATCCGTTGTGTTTCTTTGCAATATTATTGATCAACTCCTTGATAAGCACGGTCTTGCCGACACCTGCTCCACCGAAGAGACCGATCTTACCTCCCTTGAGGTATGGTTCCAGAAGGTCTATCACCTTGATACCGGTAAACAGGACTTCCTGCGAGGTTGCCAGGTCCTCGAACTTCGGAGGTTCCCTATGGATCGGGAAGGCTCCCGCGCGGTCAAGCACCTTCATGCCATCGATAGTGTCACCTACCACATTCATCACGCGGCCACGGATCTGCGCTCCTACAGGCATGGTTATAGGCGAACCTGTACACTCAACCATCATGCCTCTCTGAAGGCCGTCAGTGCTGTCCATAGCTACCGTACGGACGGTCTCCTCACCTATATGCTGCTGAACCTCGACGACAAGAGTCCTCCCGTCGGGGCGAAGTATCTGAAGGGCTTCATGGATTGCGGGAAGCTGGCCGAAGCCGGCCAGTTCGAAACGGACATCGACCACAGGGCCGATGATCTGAGATATATTACCTTTGAGTCCTGTCATATCGACACATTTTTTCAAAGATAATAAAATATCTCAAAATCCCAAACTGGCAGCCTCCGGGCAGAGTCTATTTCACGCCTTCCGAAGCCTTTTTATCCCTCTGGAACTTCATGTCTATAAGGTAATCTACAGAGTATCTGCCAGGTCCTGTAATGTAAAGGATAACGAAGAGGATCATATAGATCAACGAGAG
>JAGBTT010000153.1 GCA_017631175.1 Bacteroidales bacterium | reverse complement strand
GTTTGCACCCTCGAATGCGCAGTGATAGAGTTCCTCTGCAACACCGTTTACGCCAGGACCATAGATGTCATAAAGGCAGATGTTTGGAGTAAGGCCGAGCATGAGAGCTGTCTGAGCCATGTTTGAACCGATAGCGCCACCGGCACCTACGATTACAAGCTTGTCGTTAGTCAAAAAGTTCATAATTATCTTAATAATTTGATAGATTTTTCAAAACATGGCAAATATAATGTTATTTTTGCAAAGTTTATCATTAAACCAACATTATTAATAGGAATGAAAATCAGATTACTGACATTATTTGCTGCGTCATTTGCGATCATCGGCTGCAGCACCGACGGCAAGGAAAGCGGCACAACAATCGAAGGCGAGATATCCCTTCAGGCCAGCAAGAGCTACATAAAATGCGATGGAACAGATGCCGTAGAACTGAAAGTCATCATTACTGACAAGAACGGAAATCAGCAAGACGTCACCTCGGCATCTGAAATCTACATGAGCGGTAATGCTGCCAAGATGGATAGCAACCTGTTCTCCACCGACAAGGAGGGAGAATATGAGTTCTATGCATTCTACGGACTGAAGATGGCACAGAACATTACAGTCGCCGCTCTTCAGGACACACCTGAAATCCCGGCTGATTCCCAGGAAGGAAGCACTGCATTCAAGCACCGGATCCTTCTCATTCAGCACACAGGCAACGAATGCCCTAACTGCCCACGCATGATGACGGCCCTGAAGTCACTGCGAGAGGACCCTGCCTACAATGGGCTTTACAGTCATGTGGCATCCCACTCTTACAACGACACAGATGCCGCATATTCGGATGCAGCGAAAAGCGTTTCAAGCACATTCTGCAGCGGATTCTACCCGGAGGCGACACTCAACCTCACCAAAACCTACCAGCTTGGCACAGACCTTTCTGAAATCAAGACTTCCATCGACGAACTCAAGAAGAACCAGGCATCCGCATCAGCAGCAGTTGCTGCAGAAGCGCTTGGAAAGAAGATCTTTGTGGAAGCTGAGGTAAAGGCAGGCACAGAAAACAGTTTCCGTGTGGCAGCCTGGCTTCTCGAGGACGACATCTACGCGCGCCAGGCAGGCGCTACCGAGTCATGGTTCAACTACCATGAGAACTGCCTCAGGGCAATGTATGGAACCACCCCTAACAACCAGATATACGGCGAAAGGATAGGCACATTAAAGAGCGGAGACAAAGTTCAGTGCACATTCACCTTTACCGCTGAAGACAATTGGAAAACCGAGAACTGCAAGGTTCTTATCATAGTGACAGAGCAGACAGAAGACGGACACTATGATGTCGCAAGCACAGCAGTGTGCAAGGTTGGAGAGTCCGTTCAACACGAATACAACTAACTTAAACAATAAATTATTATGAAGTTTGTAAAATCATTTTTATTATCAGCCATGCTCCTTGGCGCCATAGCGGCATGTAAGAAAGAGGAGCAGCCGGCCGCCCCGAAGATTCTTGTGGGAGAAGAGACTGCAGCATTCACTGCTGAGGGCGGCACCCAGGCCATCCCTTATTCTGTTGAAAACGCAGTTGAAGGAGTTTCAATTGCAGCAACAACTGACGCAGAAGATTGGCTAAGCATCAGCACCGAAAAGCCACGCATCATCGAGATTACTGCTGAGGCTTACGAAGGAGCAGAGGCCCGCACTGCAACTGTTGTGGTTTCTTACACTGGAGCAGAGGACGTTGTCATCAACGTGACCCAGGGAGCATTTGTTGTTCCTTTCGTCATCAATGTAACAGAGGCCCAGGCCACCGCCGCTATTTTCTCTGTAAGCGCTGCTGACTCTGAAATGACATGGGTGGCCCAGTGCGTCGGCAAGGAATGGTGGGACGAGTATGAGGACGACGATGCGATCTACAAGGCAGACATGGAGTACTTCCAGTGGATGGCAAACGAGGAAAACCTCTCACTCTCTGAGTACCTTGGAAAAGTTCTTCTCAAGGGCAGCCTTGAGAACCTTAAGTTCAACGGTCTTGACCCTGAGTCTGATTACGTAATCTACGTATATGGACTTTCTGTTGAGGGAACTCCTACCTCTGCAATCTATTCTGCAGAGGTGACAACCCTTCCTCCATACGACGGAGACATCACATTCAGAATCGAGGTAACTGAGGAGAACCACGTCCTTGACATCAACATCATCCCTTCTCATGATGGCGTTGCATACACATGGAACATCTTCGACAAGGCTACATTTGAGGCATGGGGCGGCGAGATGCCAGCTGCTGCACAGGACTACATCGACTATGAAGTTGAGGACTACCTCTACTGGGGCGACATCTATGACGCAAGCGAGTACTTCGAGTGGTACAGCGACTTCGGCACTGTGAACTCACAGTATGAGTGTCTTGCCGGCACCGAGTACATCATCTTCGCCTCAAAGTGGAACGAGGACTGCCAGCTCGTTGGAGAGATGGAGTATATCTGGGTGACAACTGAAAGCGTTGAGCCTTCAAGCAACAAGATCACCCTTACCGCATCTAACCCTGACCAGAGCTCATTCATGATCACTACAACTACTACTAACGACGATCCTTATGTAATCCTTGCAGAGCCATCAGAGTGGTGCGGATGGGCAGATATGACTGACGAGGAAATCCACCAGTATGTGCTGGATTACTACGGAACATGGTATATTACTGACTACATCTGCCAGGGTTCTCTTGACGGCGCAAGATTCTATGACCTCGATCCGGGCACTGAGTACACTGTAATCGCGTATGGCTACGAGGCAGGTGTGAGAACTACCGATATTCAGAAGACTACAATTTCTACATTGGCTGGCGGCGACCCTTCAGAGTGTACTTTTGACTTTGAGGTTCTCGAAACCACTGCCACTACAGCCTATATCAACATCACACCTTCTGACGCAAGCCACTATTACTACTGGATGGTATTCGAGGCAGACGCTACTGCCGAGGATGTAAAGAACAATATCCTGAGCCTCGTTGACGAGTGGTATTATGGTGACATGTACGAGTTCGCATACTGGGAGCTTGTACGCGGAACAAACGAGGGCGAGGTATCATACCTCTCACCTGAGACAGAGTATCGCGTAGCTGCTGTCATCATGGACGACACTACAGGCGAATTCCTGTCAGACGTAGTATTCAGCGAGCCATTCTCAACTCAGGAAATGGTTTATGCAGACATCAATATTGAAGCAGTGTTTGACAAGTACTACGATGGCGACGCTCTCGCTGCCGCTGTGACAGACACATACGACCAGTATAAGGGCTATGCTATGCTGCCTGTTACTCTTGAGATCGAGGGAGACTATGCAGAGCTCTACTGCGCTATCTTCGTACACGAAGATGGCCTTGAGAATCCTGAGATCGTTACCGACAGCATGATCTACGGCAGCCTTATCGAGCAGGGTTACGCATGGGGAACTGAGATCAGATACCGCGCCCCTTGGGATACTGACCTTGTAATCATGGCAATGGCTGTTGACTACGACGGAAACTACAGCAAGATCTACCGTCATAAGTTCAACCTTACCAAGGCCGGTGCATCTCCAATCGAGGACATCATCGCAACCAAGTCTATGCCGGCTAAGCTCAACAGCACAGCATCATTCAAGATGCCTGAGAACAAGATTGAGCTCAACAGGGCAAAGATCGAAGCTGACAACCGCTTCAGCACAGAGGTTCTTTCTCAGAAGAGGGCTGAGTGCAAGGCAGCTAAAGAGTCTGCAGCAAAGGAAGCCGCTCAGACAAGGCTTCAGAACCGCAAGGCAGCAAAGAAGCTCTCAAGAGGAGTTCTTGCTGAGTAGCGGCAGAATAATCTGATTAATACAATCGTCCCGGAAGCCGGCTATAGCTTCCGGGACGATTTTTATTTTATGCAATAAGAACAGATATAATTTTCAGATATGAAAACATTTAGTATCTTTGCGGCTGAATTTTAAGAATATAAGACAAGTGGAACCTCCCAGTCCTATAGTAATAGATCAAAAAATCTCTGCGGATCAGATGTCTGACGATCCGTTGTCCAACAGCGTATTTATGGTTATGGGCAGCACTTCTGACGAAGGTCAGGAGAGCGGTTTCTGCGTGTGTGCATGGTCTGCCCGCACAGGTCTGTCGTATATAGGCACCCCGAGCTCCACCATCTCATAGAACATCATTGAAACATGGCACTATATTTAAGAAAGAAATTAGACAACAAGGCTGAAATCGCCGTATGGCACGTGACCGAGAGCGAAGAGGAACTGCTCTCACTGACATCTGTACCTAATGACGAACTTGAGGAGATCTCGCTTTTCCGCAGCGAAAGCCAGAGAAGACAGAAACTCGCGGTGAGGGCTCTCATCAACGAGGTGTTCGAGGAGAAGATGTACCTCAACCACCACGACAACGGCCAGCCATACCTTGAAAATTGTGCGACAAACATAAGCATCACCCACACCGACAACTATGTTGCCATCATCATCCATGATGAGGAGGAGGTAGGTATCGATGTGGAGTCTCTCGACAGGGATTTCTCAGTAGTGGAGAAGAAGGCTCTCTCTGAGGACGAGATCGACGATCTGGAGAAGGATAAAAGAAACGAGCAGCTTGCCATCTACTGGTGCGCAAAGGAGGCTATCTTCAAGAGAATGTCTCTGAGCAGGGTGGATTTCGCCGAGCAGATCGAGGTCGAGAAGTTCAACGTAAGGAAGGAAGGCGAACTTGAGGCGACATTCATCCACAAGGACGAGCACGAGGAGGATTTCGAGCTTGAATATATGATCTTCGAGCGCCATGTACTCGTGTGGCTGGTAGGATAACACCTAACATCCTTATTACACGCAAATTAGAAAAATTAAAATTTATTGTACAATACAATACCTTGTTAATCAATGAATTAACAAGGTATTTTTATTTTTGTTAATATCTTTTCCTGCAATTTTTCCTTGCAGAGATGGATAAATGGATTATCTTTGTCACCCAGGTTATCAGAGCCCGGAACCACACTATATTTCATAAAGTAAATAATGTTGCTTTCACGGCCTGCAAAGGGCACGTGAAATGTAATTGACAACTATAACTGAAAGCTATGGTAAAGTATGTAGTTAAGCGCGACGGTAGAGTCGTGATGTTTGATAATAGAAAGATCGTTGATGCCATTCTCAAGGCCATGGGCGTGACAGAGGAGGGCGAGGACATCGTCCTTGCTGCAGAGATCGCTGCCGCCATATCTAAAATAGAGGTGGAGAACATGAGCGTGGAGGCTATCCAGGATCAGGTGGAGCTCGAGCTCATGAACAGTCCACGCAAGGAGGTTGCCAAGAAGTACATCGCATACCGCAACCAGCGTAACCTTGCCCGCAAGGCTAAGTCACGTGAAATCTTCCAGGAGATCATCGATGCTCAGGCTACCGAGATCACACGTGAGAACGCGAACATGAACGCAGACACTCCTGCAGGTATGATGATGAAGTTCGCTTCGGAGTCTACCAAGTCATATGTAGACGAGTGCCTTCTCTCAGAGGAGGTAAAGGAGGCTGTAAAAGGCAACTACATCCACGTTCATGACAAAGACTACTACCCGACAAAGAGTCTTACATGTATCCAGCACCCTCTTGACAAGATTCTCGAAGACGGCTTCTTCGCAGGTCACGGCGAATCTCGCCCGGCCAAGCGCATCGAAACAGCCAGCATCCTTGCTTGTATTTCATTGGAGACCGTCCAGAATGAGATGCAC
>JAGBTT010000019.1 GCA_017631175.1 Bacteroidales bacterium | reverse complement strand
GAGGGCGAGAACTACGAGTGGACTGACATGTATGCAGGCTTCGCAGTGACTGCACGCGAGGAAGGCTTCGACGAGATCGCAGATCTTTTTGAGAAGGTTGCCGCAATTGAGAAGATGCACGAGGAGCGTTATCGTCAGCTTCTTGCAAACGTTCAGGGTGGTCTCGTATTCTCACGCGATGAGGACATGATGTGGGAGTGCTCTAACTGCGGTCATGTAGTGATCGGCAAGAAAGCTCCGGAGGTTTGCCCAGTGTGCAAGCATGCGAGAAGCTACTTCATGATTCATCCGACAAACTACTAATCTTAGTAAGATGAAGCGTATAATGCTTTCTGTTGCTGTCGCCATGCTGGCGGCAGCAACTTGTATGTGGGCACAGCCCACGGAAGATGAAAGAGTGGAGGAACTTCTTCGGAAGATGACCCTCCAGGAAAAGATCGGCCAGCTTAACCAGCTTTCGGTCGGCGGATTTGATCATAATGCGGCAGGAATGATGCGTGCCGGAATGGTTGGTTCTATTCTCAATGAGTGTAACCCAAATGTTCTAAACCGTTATCAGAGAGCTGCAGTAGAGGATTCCCGTCTAGGAATACCATTGCTTATATCCCGTGATGTCATCCATGGTTTCAAGACCATGTTTCCTATTCCTCTTGGTCTGGCGGCTACATTTGATCCTGAACTTGTTCAGCAGGGTGCACGTTTTGCCGCGATTGAGGCGACAGCAAGCGGTATACGATGGACATTTTCTCCAATGCTTGACATAGCGCGTGACCCGCGCTGGGGACGTATTGCCGAGGGTAGCGGTGAGGATACATATCTGGATACACAGATGGGCGTTGCCATGGTGAAAGGTTACCAGGGCGAAACTTTTGACCAGACAAGCATGGCAGCCTGTGTAAAGCATTTTGTGGCATACGGAGCAGCAGAAGGCGGACGTGACTATAACTCGACAGGAGTGTCTGAAAGAACCCTCAGAAATGTGTATCTCCCTCCTTTCGAGGCATGTGTAGAGGCTGGTGTGATGACGCTCATGACTTCTTTCAATGACAATGATGGTATCCCTTCTACCGGTAACGGATTTCTTGTGAATGACGTTCTTCGCGGTGAGTGGGGCTTCGAGGGTTTTGTTGTAAGTGACTGGGCTTCAATCTATGAGATGGTAAATCACGGATATGCTGAGGATAACAAGCACGCAGGCGAGCTGGCATTCAATGCAGGTGTCGATATGGATATGATGTCTTACGCGTATATCCGTCATCTTGAGGAACTCATCAATGAGGGTAAAGTCTCTATGGAGGATCTGGACAATGCGGTACGCAATATCCTTAGAGTAAAGTTTCGTTTAGGTCTGTTTGAAAATCCGTACATTGATGAGTCGAATGTAGAGGCTGCCTTCTATTCTGAAGAGGCTCTTGAGGCTGCGCGCAAGTCTGCAGTCGAGAGTGCCGTGCTCCTGACAAACAACGGCGTTCTTCCTTTGAACAGGTCGAAGGTCAAGACTGTGTTGGTGACAGGTCCTATGGCGGACGCACCGCACGATCAGCTCGGAACATGGACTTTCGATGGCGATCCCGCGCATACAGTAACGCCTTTAAAGGCGCTCAAGCAACTTTATGGTAACGATGTGCAGGTGATCTATGAGCCAGGTCTTAAATATTCGAGAGAGTTTGACAAAGGCGGCATCGCAAAGGCAGTAAAGGCGGCAAAGAAGGCTGATGTAATCCTTGCATTTCTGGGTGAGGAGGCAATCCTGTCGGGAGAAGCTCATAGCCTTGTCGACATCTCTCTCAAGGGTGACCAGAGGAAACTGCTTGAGGCGCTTCATGAGACAGGAAAACCAGTAGTGCTTAACATCATGGCCGGACGTTCTCTCGTACTTGACTTTGAGATCGAGCATTCGGATGCCATCCTTTATTCATTCCATCCGGGTACTATGGGCGGACCTGCAATAGCTCAGCTTATCTTCGGTGATGAGACTCCAAGCGGCAAGACTCCGGTCACATTCCCGAAACATGTGGGCCAGATTCCTTTATATTATAACCATAATATGACAGGACGTCCGGCAAATGGAAGAGAGGAACTGCTCCATGAAATCCCTCTCAAGGCAGGGCAGACATCCCTCGGCATGACAAGCTACTGGCTTGATTGTCCGTTTGCACCAGAGTTCCCATTTGGATATGGTCTGACATATACTACATTCAAGTACTCTGCCCCAGAGATAGAAAAGACTGAGTATGGTGTCAATGATACTGTTCATGCGTGCGTGACTGTCAGAAATACCGGCGACAAGGAGGCTATAGAAGTCGTTCAGCTCTATGTTCGCGATCTTGTAGGATCAGTAACGCGTCCAGTCAAGGAGCTCAAAGGATTCAAGAGAGTCGCTATAGCACCTGGGGAGACTGTGAAAGTGGCATTTGAGCTTGATATTCAGGATCTTGCGTTCTATGGAAAGGATATGGTCAAGAAGGTTGAGCCGGGTAAGTTCCAGCTCTGGATAGCAGGAGACAGTGCCTCTGGAACTCCAATAGAGTTTGAGGTTAAATAAAAAGAAAAAGAGAAGTCATTGTGAAGACTTCTCTTTTTCTTTTTATTTTGCCAGCACTCTGTGAATCAGGTTCATCAATATGTATAAGGTGAAAATGATGAATATTGCGTAGACCAGATGTCGTCCCAGTGCGAAGGTCAGAATCATTGCTATGGCTGAAAGGACCAGGAATGTGATCCTTCTGATTTTCAGGCCAGCTTCTGCTCCTTTCTTGAATTTCATTGAGAACATCGGTATCTCGCTGACAAGCAGTAGTGACAGGATGACTGAGACTGCAGGAATGATCCAGGTGCTCTGTGCTACAGGGCCTGCTATGTTCATGATGTCAATCTTGCAGATTGTTGCAAATGAACCGCATAACATGGCGCAAGCCGGAGTCGCCAAGCCTATGAAGTTCTCGCTCTGCCTTTCGTCTACATTGAACTTTGCAAGCCTGAGAGCAGAAAAAACGACGATGATCAAAGGTATATAGCTATACCATTGTCCCGGATGAAATTCCTCCATTGTCTTATACATCATGATTGACGGAAGAAGTCCGAATGTGATCATGTCTGCAAGCGAATCAAGTTCCTTGCCCATAGGGGAGAATGCCTTGAGCGCCCTTGCCGCCATGCCGTCAAAGAAATCGCAGACTGCTCCGGCAAGCATGAAATAGAATGCTGTTTCGTAGTTGCGGCTAAATGCAGCTATCACTCCAAAAACGCCGCATAGGACGTTCATGGAAGTGATAGCGTTAGGAATATGTCTGGTGATCTTCATCCTTATTTGATGCCGAGCTTCTTGGCGATGTGCTTAGGGAGAGCGTCCTTGTGAACCACGATGTTGAGAGTCTTGTAGCGTACGAATGCATCTGAAGCATACCATACACCCTTGTACTTTCCAGCCTCACCCCATGAGTTCTTTACCATGAAGTAGTTTGTTCCGTTCTGGTCCTTTGCTACACCGTAGATATGCATACCGTGGTCATCAGTAGTGGTCTTGCGGTCGTAACCGTCCTGACGCATCTCCTGAGTGATTACCATTTCCTCTGGAAGTTCTGCCTTTACCTCCTCCTTAGGAGCGTCAGCAGCCTTACCTACCCAGCGCTCCTGGTCTGAACCGGCAGCAGCCTGCTTCTTCTCAACTGGCATGACAGCGAGACCGTCACGAGTGAAGCCCTTCTCGCTCACGTCTGAACCCCAAGCGATAGTGTATCCCTTGTCGATGGCGTTATACATAACCTCCATCATCTCGTCCATAGGAAGGTTGTAAGCTGTGTCCCATCTCCAGTTGTCGCAAACCTCGATCACGAATGGCTCGTAGAATGGGTGGTGAGTGAATGATGTGATGTTCACATAGTCATCGTAGTTGATGCCAAGGAAGTCTCTGTATGACTCTGGAGTATACTCTACGCCGTCAACTGTGAATGTTGCAGGAATCTCGCCGAAGTAAGCCTCTACGATGTTGTCGAAACCGTTGATCCAAGCTGTTGAAAGGGTTCTGTTAGGGTTCTTTACGATAGCAGAAACATAACCCTTGAGAGCAGCGTCAAGCTCGTTGTGCTCAGGGAGCTCTGTTCCGTAGTTGAAACCATAGCCTTCAGTGAAGTTCTGAGGAACGATACCGTAATCGTTGATTACGTGGAGAACGTCACCGAATGAGCTACCTGCTGCAAAATTGAGGTGACCGTCAAGACGAACGTACTTGATCGCCCTGTCGCGGTATGACTTACCTACAACGAACATCTCAGAAAGGTCAACCTCTACACCCTTTGTTCTGAGGATCTCAGACTCGACGAATGAGAGAGCTGAGAAGCACCAGCAGGTACCTGAACGATACTGGTTCTTGATTGAAGTGATAGGATTCTCCTTCACTGTTGTGAACTGATAATCCTGAGCTGTTGCAGCTGTCGCAGCAAGTGCGAGAACTGCAGCTGAGAAGAATAATTTAAGTTTCATGTTATAAATGGTTTGTGTTTATTTATTCCATATTAAAGCAAAGATAGTAAAAATATATAACTTTGCTACAATTATGGGAAATGTCCTTTATATACATGGTATGGGTGGAGGCGGAGACAGTCGGATTCCATCGATACTTTCGGAAATCTTGTCTCCGGAAGGGATTGCAGTGACTGTGCGTACTTATGATTTTGACCCTGAAGTTGCAGCTGTTCAGATTGCAGGGTGGGTACGTGAACTTCAGCCGGAGTTGGTCATAGGAGAGTCTCTAGGTGCACTCCAGGCCATGCGGGTGCGAGGAGTTGCGCATATGTATGTGTCTCCTGCGTTGAATTCGGCACTTTATTTTGTGCCTCTTGCTTGGCTATCCCTGATTCCAGGCGTGACTCGATTCTTTGATAGGCTTTATCGTCCTCGGGAGGGGGATCGTCAGCCTTTGCACTTCACATTCAGAACATTACGCAAATACCGCCGTCACAGGAAAGAAGCTCTGGCGGCCTCTGCTGCTGACGGCGGCAAATATATGAATCTTGCCTTTTTCGGAACGCATGACCATTATCGCAGAAGCGGTGTGGTAAGCGTGCGCTCGTGGCGGAGATTATTCGGGAAAGACTCCTATGTCATTTATGACGGAACGCATTTCATGGAAGAGGAATTCATCCGCTCCATGCTTGTTCCTGCCATTAAAGAGTTCTTCCAGGGTAAGCTTTAAGACCCTCCTCAAGAATGTGAAGTGCTTTCTTAAGTTCTTCTACCTCAAGTACATAGGCGATGCGTGCGTGATTTTTACCCATTCCTGGTGTTTTGTAGAATGAGGCTGCTGGGGTCACCATGGTGGTTTCATTATCTATTCTGAAGTTTTCCAGCATCCACTTTGCGAAGCTTTCTGTATCGTCGACAGGAAGTTCTGCAATGGTATAGAATGCTCCCATAGGAAGCGGAGTG
>JAGBTT010000152.1 GCA_017631175.1 Bacteroidales bacterium | reverse complement strand
GGACCAGAACACTGATTTTGTCATCGGGACCGCACAACGGGCTTGGACGCCACGTCCGGTGCAGAGATCACGAAGATCAAAAGCATTTGGACTGCCCGTCAGACCGCATCCGGCGGCGTGCAGATTGCCTGTAAACACTGACTCCCCTTTCTGAAGATTTCTTGTGAAACGGATTCCTGACTCTGTAAATCCCACTTCGGAATACTCCGCACGCCAGTCACCCTCAGGCTTGAACGGAAAGTCAAGCTGACGGTCCAACCCGGTCTGCAGGAGGCCCAGAGTATAAAAATTGTGATTATACACATTGCCGTCCAGTGGCTTCCTGCCAGTATTCTTCAAGCTATGCCTTATGACGAAGGAGTTCTCGCCGGAAATGACGATTTCCTTGATGTATTCGTATGCATACCCGCTGTCATGGCTAATGAAATGACCGAACACGACGGAATCATCTGTAACGCAAAGTGTCCTGCGGCCGGGATCCAGAATATTATGCAGCTTGAATCTGTCATACTCCCCCTCCATCTTCTCCAGCAATCCGACTCCTATCTTAAGGAAGGCACCTCCGGGAGCCACATCCGAAAGGCCGATCGGACTGAACTCCTCAGCAGGACCGCAGACTGCGTCATGCATGGTCGGAGAGTAGTTTTCAAACCACTCCTCTGCATAGTTGCAGCCCTTGTATTCTATGCTCGCGAACACACCGGCCCAGTCAAAACGGGTACCACGATAATAACCCTTCTCGCCATCGGGAGCGTGAAGGGTTATCGTCAATGTATTGTTCTTAATTTTAATCATGATCTCGCTTCGCTCAGGATGACAA
This sequence comes from Bacteroidales bacterium, assembly GCA_017631175.1. Classification (GTDB taxonomy): domain Bacteria; phylum Bacteroidota; class Bacteroidia; order Bacteroidales; family UBA932; genus Cryptobacteroides. The sequence goes on along the minus strand of JAGBTT010000152.1, from coordinate 3,112 downwards.
TTATAAACGAGTTGGGAATTCCGCTATGCGGAGGGTCGTGCAGCCGTATGGGATAAGTTCTATCCACACTTCCTCTCCTGTATCGTCTCCGTCTTCGCGGTAATATGCGATCGGACCTGTGGAGCCGTTATACTCCTTCCATGGCTTGATGACCACAGCCTTCGCCCTGATGGTCACAGGAGCGTTTTCAAGGTTCCATGGATACAGGCCTGCATCGGAGCGGACCTCGACCTTGAAGTTCTCTAGCATAAGCTCCGGAGTCATATCCTTGAGACGGAATCCGTAGTTCCAAGGAGTGTCAGACACGCATGTATAGTAGTATGGGCCATATTTGCCCTCGTATGATGGCTCGAATTCATGCTTCTCCCACTTCTCCTCCATCCTGAGGGCATATACGAGCGGACCACGCTCAACGACAGTCGCACCGTCATACCAATGGCTGATGCGCACCTCCATAGGGAAGTTCAGTGTCACGACATCGCCCTTTGCCCATTCACGGGAAATGCGGACAGTCTCCCCTGCCTTCGAAACACAGTTGACATTGACGCCGTTCACCTTCACCTCAGCCTCCGGACACCACTCCGGAACACGGAAATAAAGAGGAAATTCCGCCTTCTTGACTTTGCGCGAGGCAAAGTCTACAGTCACCTGCACAGTCTCGTCAAAAGGATAGAATGTCTCCTGCTTAAGCGACACCTCAACCCCGCCAGCAACCTTAGCAGTGACAGTCGAGGGCGCATATACAAATGCAGCAAGACCGCCGTCCGCGCTGGCATACCAGAGATTCTGGGTAAACTTAGGCCAGCCCTGATGCATGTTGCAAGTGCAGCATGGGTAGCCGTTCAGGACACCGAAAAGGTTATCGTTATCCTCATGCTGGGTCACGAAATTACGCCACTCGCGCGAGCATGCGATCTGGTTGGTCTGCTGGTAGTACTGGCGTCCGTCGTAGGCATCAGTCGACTGGGTCGGAAGAGCGTTATAGGCTACGCGCTCCAGATGATCAGCCCACTGGAGGTTACCGGTCGCCTGAAGCATTTCTTCCAAAGAGTACATCATCTCCACAGCGGTGCAAAGCTCTGATCCGCGGGTAGGGTCACCGAAATGAACCTGCTCGTCTCCTGCCCAAAGTCCGGTAGGGAGTCCGAAGGTCTGGCGCATGATCTTGAGGGCATTATCCGGTGCATTCAGATCCTTCGGATCCTGCGACCTCTGCCACCATATTATCGGCTCCTTGAAGCCGTGGGCAAGGTTCACGGTATGCATCGAGTTCTGCGTGCGGAGCTCGTTGGTCTCGCCCCAGAACATGGCAGTCCAAGGAGTTGTCTGACTGTGGATAAGGTCGCCGAGTTCAAGGAGGAACTCGTCACCCGTGATATTGTACAGCCAATAGACGATGTCGAGATTGTCACCTCCCCTCCACTCGCCCCAGAAAGTCCAGTGGTCGAGCGGTTTCTCGGGAAGGTTTGCGAGCTGATATTTGAAGTATCCTGTAAGCACGTCAATGACACGCTGGTCGCCTGTCGCCATGTAATACTGCTTGAGGATCTTAAGAGCGACCATCTTCGGCCACCAGTCCTCTGCCTTGCCTCTCTGGAAACCTTCAATATATTTGCGGGATATCCTGTTTCCGAAGTAACCGTCCTCATATACCATTGTCAGCATGGACTCCGTCCAGACCTTTGACTTGGCGATAAGTTCCTCGTCACCAAGAAGGTATGCCAGAGGCACAAGACCATCCAGCCAGTACGGTCCGCGCTCCCACGTATCGCCTTCTCCGCCGATCCATGCGTTGTCAGGACCCACTACCTCACGATACACCTCATCAAGGTGCCCGGTGAAACCTTCCGCCTGACGCACGAGCTGGTCATGCAGCCAGCCTTCTGCCTTGATGGCACCGATGGGGAGTTCGGCGAACTGCGTCGGAGCGAGAGGGGCGCGGTTGAAGATGTAGTCCTGGGCGGCGGCCGACAGGGCTGTCACCATGGTCGTGATAATAATAAGGATTCTTTTCATTTTTATAGATTTCTCGACTCCCTTCTGTCGCTCGAAATGACAGTTAATACTTCAAAGGGTTATCGATGACAAATTTACAAAGTTTATGATACATTTCCTTGTCGAGCGGGTCTTCGGACACAGCGAGTTCATAGAGGCCATTGGTGCCCGAGTAAAGCACAAACGGAACCGTACCATGCAGGCCGCGGGAACGGGCATTGTCAAGGTATTCCTGGAAACGTGCCTTGTTGCGGGCGGCGTAAGGATTCGGCTGACCGTTCTTCAGTTTCGAAAGGATCGAAGAGGTGAGAGGTTCACCGTGGGTTCCCTCAAACTCAAGTTCCATGCCGAGTCCATAGTCCCTGATCTTCTTCTCTATCTGGTCCCATGACCACTTTGCATCGGTCCAATAGTAGTTCGGCTGCATTACGACAAGGTCGAATCCGAAATCCTTGCTGTTCTCGATGCCCGGAGCCATTGCATACGGCACCCAGTAGAAGCCCTCGTTAAGAGAATGGCAATATTCCGCAACAGCCTTGATGGTGATGTCATGCTGCTTGTACTCGTAGCGGAAGCTGCCCGGAACGGAGAGTTCCTCTGAAAGCACATAGAAGCCTATCAGTTCCACATTCTCGTATTTTGCCTCCGCGAACCTTGCACGCACCTGATCCACAAGCCACAGATAGGCCTTGATGCGGTCCTCAGGCTTGGCGAAATCAAGAGCCACTCCGTCAAGTTCGCCCCAATACACGGTATTCCTGTTCTCCCCCTTCATAGCCTTTGTATAATGCTCGAAGTAGACAGGATCAGGAAGAGAGAAGATTATTCCGCGCTTGGTCGAAGGCTTTCCGATGCGTGAAGCCACATCGGCCACGCACTTATCCATAGCGGCAAAGCCGTTCTCCGCATCGAACCAATAGTCGAGCTGCCTCTCCCAATGCTCCTTGCGTGAAGAATAGCGGCCGTCATTGGCGATGGAATACGTAACCTTGAAGTCATCATCCCAAAGCTCCATCACGATCACATTGTCAAAGAGCCAGTGTTCCTGACCATTCTCGTCCGTATATGCGAGAGTCTTCTCGAAACGCTCCGGAGTCCACAGATATGGATTACGGGC
>JAGBTT010000151.1 GCA_017631175.1 Bacteroidales bacterium | reverse complement strand
TCTGCTATGCTGCAGCTGCGCTGAGCTATCCTGAATATACGTTCACTGCAATCGCTCCGAACGTTGCGTTCCTTGGTGATTACCCTGACTATTTCAGGATCGTTTCATGGCCTGGCGATACTGCAAAGGCGAACAAGGGTTCGATGACTGACGAGGAGATGTACGCGTTCCTTTCGTATTATGATACAAAGAATCTTGCGACCCGCATCTCTGCGGCGGTTCTTGCCAGCAGCGGCCTCCAGGACGGCACCTGCCCTCCTCACACCAACTTCGCTCCATTCAACAACCTGAGCAATCCTGACAAGGAAATGGTGATCGATCCGACTATGGGACACAGCTTCCCGGCAGGCTGGACCACAAAGTATGAAAATTTCTTCCGAGAGAGGATCAAATAGTCGCTCAATACGGAAAATATCTTCGAAAAAACTGATAAATTTGTAAGATTATTGAAATCAACAATCACACGATATGACACTCATTAAATCTATTTCAGGCATCCGCGGAACAATCGGCGGTGCACCGGGCGAGGGACTCTCTCCGCTTGACATTGTAAAGTTCACTTATGCTTATTGCGAGAAGATGCGCGAGCGCAGACCAAAGCCTGCGGGAGAGCGCTACAAAGTTGTTGTAGGTAAGGACGCACGTCTTTCCGGCGACATGGTCGAGCACCTTGTGTGCGGAACACTCATCGCTTGCGGCGTTGACGTTGTGAAGGCAGGATTCTGCTCTACTCCTACAACAGAGATGGCTGTTGTTTTCGAAGAGGCTGACGGAGGTATCATCCTTACAGCTTCGCACAACCCTAAGCAGTGGAACGCCCTCAAGCTCCTCAACGAGAAGGGTGAGTTCCTTAATGCGGCAGAGGGTGCAGCGGTGCTTGCATGCGCTGAGGCTGAGGACTTCACATTCGCACAGGTCGATGACCTCGGACAGATCGAGGAGAAGGACTTCACTGACGCACATCTTGATGCTGTTCTCGCGCTCCCTACCGTGGACGTGGAGGCTGTACGTGCAGCAGGTTTCAAGGTTGCCCTTGACGCTGTAAACTCAGTCGGCGGCATCATCATGCCACGCCTTCTCGAGCGCATGGGCGTCGAGTGTGTATGCGTAAACTGCGAGCCTACAGGCGAGTTCGCACACAATCCTGAGCCGCTTCCTTCAAACCTCGTGGAGCTCTGCGAGGCAGTTGTGGCTAACGGTGCTGACTTCGGTATTTCAGTTGACCCTGACGTTGACCGTCTTGCCCTCATCTGCGAGAACGGCCAGCCTTTCGGCGAGGAGTACACTCTCGTGAGCGTAGCCGATTACCTCCTTTCAAGAATCTACAACGAGGCTCTCGAGACCGGTAAGTCTATCGAGGAGATCGCTGCTCCATATCAGATGGTGACTTCGTCTAACCTTTCATCTTCACGCGCTCTTCGCGACGTTACCGAGCAGTACGGCGGTGAGTATTGCACTGCAGCCGTAGGTGAGGTGAACGTGACTACAAAGATGCGTGAGGCAGGCGCCCTCATCGGTGGCGAGGGTAACGGTGGTGTCATCTACCCTGCACTCCACTACGGACGTGACGCTATGGTCGGTGTGGCTCTCTTCCTCACCAACCTCGCATACAAGAAGATGAAGGTGTCCGAGCTCCGCGCTTCATACCCTGAGTACGTGATTGCAAAGAACAAGATCGAGCTCTCTGACAGCGCTCTTATCGACAGGATCCTCGAGGAGGTGAAGACCGTTTATGCTGCCGAGGACATCAATACCATCGACGGTGTGAAGATCTCGTTCGAGGCTAAGAAGGAGTGGGTACATCTGCGCCGCTCAAACACTGAGCCTATCATCCGTATCTACGCTGAGGCCGCTACAGCCGAGGCTGCGGACGCGCTCGCACAGCAGATCATCGCTATTGCAAACAAAATCATAGGATAACATATGGCAAAGAAAGTACTCGTTTCCGGCGGTGCCGGATATATCGGCAGTCATGTGACTGTAGAGCTTATCGAGGCTGGTTATGAGGTTGTAGTGGCTGACAATATGTCCAACTGCGATATCAGCGGCTTCGAGGGTGTAAAGAAGATCACGGGCAGGGAGGATATCCCTTTCTATGAGATCGACTGCTGCGATTTCGCGTCAGTGGACAAGGTGTTCACAGAGCACCAGATCGATGCGGTGATCCACTTCGCTGCCTTCAAGGCAGTGGGTGAGTCTGTGTCGGAGCCTATCAAGTATTACAGCAACAACCTCGTGTCGTTCCTCAACATCCTTGAGGTGGCCAAGAAACACGGCGGCTGTAACGTCCTCTTCTCATCTTCGGCTACGGTTTACGGAGAGGCAAAGGACCTTCCTGTAACAGAGCAGACTCCACGCATGCCTGCGATGTCTCCTTACGGAAACACAAAGACAATGTGCGAGGACATCCTCCGCGACGTGGTATATGCTACATCGACTCAGGACGCTGTGATCAAGGGTATCGCCCTCAGATACTTCAACCCTATCGGAGCACACCCTTCAGCACTCATCGGAGAGCTTCCAAGAGGCGTTCCTAACAACCTCGTTCCATACATCACTCAGACCGCTATCGGAAAGAGAGAGTGCCTGAGCATCTTCGGTAACGACTATCCTACTGAGGACGGTACATGCCTTCGTGACTTCATCGATGTGACTGACCTTGCAAAGGCACACGTTGCAGCCGTTGCAAGAATGTTCGGCGGCAAGATGAAGAAGGGTTACGAGATCTTCAACGTGGGAACAGGACGTCCTGTTTCAGTGTATGAGCTCGTGACAAAGTTCGAGCAGGTGAGCGGTGTGAAGCTTAACTACAAGTTCGTTCCAAGGCGAGAGGGTGATGTGATGGCTCTTTGGGCTGACCCTACGTTCGCAAACGAGGAACTCGGATGGAAGGCTGTACGCACAGTTGAGGAGACCCTGGCTTCAGCATGGGCCTGGGAGAAATATCTTGCAGAAAAGAACTAACCAATAAATAATACTAAAATGAAAAAGTTGATGACTATTGCAGCTATGTTTGCTGCTGTTATGATTTCATTCTCATCATGTGAGAAGAATCCTGATGATGGTGGAAAGAAGCCTGTTCAGAATCTTTGCCCTGAGTGTGGTGAGGATCCATGCGTTTGCGAGCAGGTGACAGGAGGCGCTATACAGATTGATGGCGAGTACGCTGATTGGGATGCGGTTGCAGGAGTTTCTGTGGCAACATGCCCTGCAGGTGACGTTGCTTATGAGCAGCTCAAGACTTTCAAGGCTTATGCTGACGAGGAGTTCATCTATATCTTCTGCGAGTTCAATCCTGAGGAGACTCTCGTATTCGTCCCTTACTTTGATCTTGACAATGATCCTTCGACAGGTAACGACTCAAAGTGGAGCGGTGCAGGATATGAAGGTAAGGCTGAAGGCGGCGTATTCGAGGAGGTTACAACTGATGACGGTCCTGTACAGGGCGCACCTCAGAAGTGGGATCCTAACTTCTACCTCTACGCTGATTCAGGTACAGAGAAAGTACTGGATGCAGGCATGGCTGTAGTGTCAAGCCTTCCGGCTGCATATAAGAACGGCAATTGGGCATTCGAGGCTGCAATTCTCCGTGAGGTTGTTCTCGAGGCTTACGGTATCGCTGACGCTACTCAGTTCACTATGGGTATGTATCAGTATGACCTCAACTGGTCATGCATCGGACAGCTCCCTTGCAAGACTTATGCACAGAAGGATGCCGGCGAACTCGAGCCAATGCTTACAATCACTCTTCCGTAAATTCGTCCTGTCATTTCGACTGAACATCACATTCTGTCATTTCGACTGAGCGAAGCGAATGGAGAAATCTAATATTAACTATAACAATTAAAAACAAAATGAATTTACGTTATTTCTTGCTTGGACTTATTGTTCCGGCAATGATGATCGGCTGTCAGAAGCCTGATACACCACAGGAAGATCCGACACCGGAACCACCGGTAGAGAAGCCGGACACTCCTGTAACTCCAGAGCCTGAAATCCAGCTAGCTCCTGAGATCAAGAGCGGCGACTGCGTGCTCGCTCCTAACAAATACGCTGAGGAGTTCGTGAAGAATGTAACTTATCCTGATCGTGATTACACATATTCTGTAGTTCTTGACTACCACGGCGGTTACAACGGACAGCTCGCTGAGGGTGAGTCTGTAAACGGTGACAAGTCAAGCGAGTACACTATCAGATGGGAGGCTAACGAGGCTGAGGGCAAGCTTCAGCTCGTGCTTTCCGAGCAGGAGACTGGCTGGTCTATGACCAAGGAGATCACTGCAGGTTCGAACTATGTTGATGTCAACAATCTTACTCCTAATGTACATTACACATACAAGGTGTCTTCAATCGACAACGGTACAGTAATGACAGAGGGTAACTTCACCACATACGGCCACATCCGTCAGGTGTTCTTCAAGACACGCGTACGTAACGGCCGTGACATGGGTGGCTGGCTCACTTACGACGGCAAGATGGTGAAGTATCACAAGATCTATCGTACTGGTAGATTCGAGAGCAGCACATTGGCTAACAGCGGTATCAAGGCTATCAAGGCCGAGGGTGTGCTCGCACAGCTCGACCTCCGTAACACAAGCGACGTTCTTGATGCTCCAGCTATCGCAGGTTTTGATTTCTGCGCACCTCTCATCGAGACAGGTGGAGACTCTATGCTCAAGGCAGAGAAGGGTGACAAGACACGTCAGTGCATGCAGTTCATCATCGACTGTGTGAAGAATGACAAGCCTGTCATCTACCACTGCTCACTCGGTCGTGACCGTACAGGTACACTCGGCATGATCATCCTCGGTGTCCTCGACGTTGTAGAGGGTGACATCTCAAAGGAGTATGAGGTTACCTACTTCTCTCCAAGAGGTTGGAGTATCGCAACTTCTGAGACTTACAAGACATTCCAGAACCTCCGCACAACTTGGGCTTACAAGCCTGCTGCCGAGTACATCTGGGCTGGTAAGTACCCTAACGGAACCTATGAGTTCAACGATGACAAGGAGTCTCCTGACTACACTCCATTCTCAGTACGTGTTGAGAAGTATCTCCTCGACATCGGAATCTCACAGGCTGACATCGACGCATTCCGTGAGCTCATGCTTACAGAGCCTTATCCGTCACTCCAGCCAGCTGAGTAATCGCTCTGGCGTCTAACCAGCTGTGTTACAGCTTAATACAAAAACCTCGTGCTCCCTTTTGGCGGCACGAGGTTTTCGTATAATATTGACAGTTAGCGGTTTAGCCGCCACGCTTTATGCCTTTGGCAGGAAGCCCTTCTCGATGAGCTTCTCAGCGATCTGCACTGCGTTAGTCGCTGCTCCCTTGCGGAGGTTATCGGCTACACACCAGAAGTTGAGGCCGAACTTCACTGAAGGGTCGCGGCGGAAGCGTCCTACGAACACGTCGTTCTTGCCCCAAGCATAAAGCGGCATAGGATAGACGTTGTTTGCAGGGTCGTCCTGGAGTGTGACACCTGGCATCTCCTCCATCATCCTGCGTACGTCAGCGAGGTCGAAGTCGTTCTCGAACTCGAGGTTGATCGACTCTGAGTGACCGCCCTGTACAGGCACGCGCACTGTTGTAGGTGATACTCCGATGCTGTCGTCTGCGAAGATCTTGTGAGTCTCATTGACCATCTTCATCTCCTCCTTTGTGTATCCTGTCTCGAGGAACGAGTCAATGTGAGGAAGGATGTTCTGGTCGATAGGGTGTGGGTACACGGCAGGGTACTCTCCCCAGACGCCGCCCTCGCGCTCCGCAGTCATCTGGTCCATGGCCTTGTAACCTGTTCCGGTCACTGACTGATATGTAGATACTACGATTCTCTTGATCTTGTATGCCTTGTGGAGCGGCCAGAGTGGGAGAAGCATCTGGATTGTCGAACAGTTAGGGTTTGCGATGATATAGTCAGACTCTTCTATCACGTCGCCGTTCACCTCCGGAACCACGAGCTTCTTTGTCGGGTCCATTCTCCACTGTGATGAGTTGTCAACCACGCGTGTTCCAACCTCTGCAAACTTAGGTGCAAGCTCAGCTGATGTGCTTCCGCCTGCCGAGAAGAGTGCGAGGTCCGGACGAGCTGCAATCGCGTCCTCTGCGCTCACTACAGTCCACTCCTTGCCCTGGAATGTGATCTTACGTCCAACCGACTTTGCCGAAGCTACCGGGATGAGCTCCGTTACCGGGAAGTTCCTCTCTGCGAGCACTTCCAACATTCTTGTGCCAACCAATCCTGTGGCACCTACTACTGCTACTTTCATATTTTCTTATGTTATTATCTTTATTTTATGTCTTTTTCTCTGGTGCTTATGTTACCCACCTCCTAAATCCTCCTCCTCGGGGAAAGGACTTGCTATCGCTCTACTCCAAAGTTTTGCGTTATCATGTATTCTGTTGATAACCAGTTATTTGTGTAGGTATCCTGCCTTCCTTGCCATGCAGGATACTAGCGTAATTGTCTGCAAATCAACGAGATGTGTGAAACGCTCTCTGGACCCGTGGTTAGGGGTTATAGCGCAGCTTCAAGATCTGCGATGAGGTCATCGACGTTCTCAATGCCGACGCTGAGGCGGAGCATGTTAGGGTACACACCTGCTGCGACCTGTTCCTCAGGGCTGAGCTGTGAGTGGGTTGTCGATGCCGGGTGCACGATCAGTGACTTGGCATCTCCCACGCTGCCTACATGCAGGATGAGTTCCAGACGTGTAACCAGCGCTGCAGCTGCCTCGAAGCCGCCCTTCACGCGGAATGTCAACACGCCGCCGAAGCCGTTCTTGAGGTATTTGCATGCAAGGTCGTGATACTGGTTGCTCTTCAGACCAGGGTAGTTCACGCTCTCCACAGCCGGGTGCTTCTCCAAGAACTCTGCCACTGCAAGGGTGTTCGCGCAGCAGCGCTCGGCTCTGAGTGACAATGTTTCAAGACCCTGAAGCATCAGGAATGAGTTGAACGGAGATGGTGCAGGACCGATGTTGCGGAGGCCGTCTACGCGAACGCGGCCAGCGAAAGCTGCGTCACCGAACACTTCCTTATATACAAGTCCATGATAGCTCTCTGATGGAGCAGCAAGAAGCGGATACTTCTCCGGAGTCCAGTCGAAGTTTCCTCCGTCCACAACCACTCCTCCGAGTGCGGTTCCGTGTCCGCAGATCCACTTTGTCGCAGAGTGTACCGATACGTTACATCCCCACTCGAACGGACGGAAGAGGTAACCTCCCATGCCGAAGGTGTTGTCCACCATCACGCACACTCCCTTGCGGCGTGC
>JAGBTT010000150.1 GCA_017631175.1 Bacteroidales bacterium | reverse complement strand
CCTTTCCATCTCCAGAGACCGGCGAGAGTCAGTCCGGATATGATGTGCCATACGCCCCACCATGCTGTGATGACTAGCATGTCGCCATTATTTGCCCATGCGCCAACTTCTGGGAAGATATTAGGGTTGAGAAGGAGTACAAGACCAAGTCCGGAGTTCTGGATGCCGGTCTCAATGGTTACGGTCCTGCGGTCCTTGTAAGGAAGCTTGAGGAGTGTACTTGTGCCGTATCCGATTCCGAGGGCGAGCAGGTTATGCAGAAGCACTACAAAGAAGATGTACTGGATCACCTTCATGAACACGTCGAGGTTGCCTGTGAAGATGATGATCACCATTGCGATGAAGACTACGATCGACAGGTACTGGAGAGGCTTCTTGAGCACGTTGGCGACCTTCGGCAGGTACTGTCCGCAGAGGATACCGAGCACCAGCGGAATACCCATGATGATGAAGATGCTCTGGAAGATGTCTCCGAGAGGGATCACGAGCTCAGGGAGTTCGCCGATGTAGTGGTTTCCAGCAAAGTTGAGGTACATCTTGCCCCAGAACGCGAAGTTCAGAGGGGTAGAGAATACGCAGATTGCTGTGTTGAATGCTGTCAGCGATACTGAAAGCTCCGAGTTACCTCTTGACAGGGAGGTGATGAAGTTGGAGATGTTTCCTCCCGGACACGATGCCACGAGGATCATACCGAGGGCTATCATCGGTGAGATGAGATTTCCCATTGCCATGATGAGCACCAGTGTGAGGGCCGGAAGGAGAACCAGCTGACATACGATGCCGGTGATTATGGACTTGGGACTCTTTACGATGTCTACGAATGTTCTTGGCTTGATGCCGAGCGCTACTCCGAACATTACGAGTGCAAGAACTACGTTAAGGAGGGTAGAACCTCCGTTCATTGTGACGTTCAGCGCGTCGATTTCGCGAATGATCTGCTCACTCATTTTAATTAAGTTTTATAGGTTTTAGTTGGGCAAAGTTAGCAAAGTTTTGTTATTTTTGTCATAATATCGAAAAAATGATACCTATGGAACTTCTCAAAACGTGTTGCAGTATAGATGAGAAAGAGCTGAAATTCCCGTCATTCTCAGTTGTTTTCATCCATACATTCATGCGCCGCGGCTTTGTGAAGGTTTCTGAGATATATAAACTTATGTAGATATGTGGGCTTTCCCTGCAGATTTCTTTTCGTTTCCTCTCAATCTGATCTTCATGATCATGTGGATTGTGGGTTGCGCGATGCTTTGGAAGCATTGCAGGAAGTCGCTTCTGGTGAGGTTCCTGCTGGCTCCTGCTGCAACTTTCATCTCTATCGGGCTTTTTCTGGTCCTGTGCCTTGTCGTGGGATTCACAGGCTGGCGCTGGCTTGCCGCTTCGTGGTTCTCTTTTGTAATTACGCTGTTGCTGCAGACAGTCCTGCTGTTTGTGATCATGCGCGGATGGCGTCGTCAGACGGCCACAGGCGCTCGTCTTGGGTCCATAAGGTGGCGTTTCCTTCTTCTTCATGTAGGCCTGCTGACTGTGGTGGGCTCGTCATTCTGGGGAGCGCCGGATAATCAGACCATGCGTATGAAGGCTTATGCCGGTGTGCCGTGCAATGAGGCATATTTCATGGATGGACGTCAGACATGGCTGCCTTACGATATCGTGCTTGAGGATTTTGATGTGCAGGAATATCCTGGAGGAGTTCCTTCGGCATTCCGTGCAGAGGTTGTTGTCGATGGCGTTTCGGCGACTATCGAGGTCAATGATCCTTATACGCGTGCTTTTGGCGAGGACGTGTATCTTGTCGGATATGATGCTGCAGCGGGGCCTGAGTCGTCCTATTGCATATTGGAGATAGTACGTGAACCGTGGAAGTATATTACAGTGGCAGGCGTCGTGATGCTTCTGGCGGGTGCTGTGCTGCTCTTTGTTAGTGGACCTTCTAAACGTGCCGAGTCATGATTACCTGGAGCAATTTCATATGGTTCGCTGTTCCTGCAGTGGCGTTGGCTGTCGGAGCGTCAGTGGTGTCCTTGTGTGCAAATGACCATTGGTCGGCCTCATCGCTCAGATACCGTCGCCGTCGCTCGCTTGCACTTGCTATGTCCTTCGGAGCCTTGGCGGTGTTGACGGCATTCATCGTAGGCTTGTGGATGTCTCTGGAGCGCCCGCCTATGAGGACGATGGGGGAGACAAGGCTGTGGTATTCGTTCTTCGCCATTCTTGCAGGTCTGCTTACATATCTCAAATGGAGGTACAGGTGGATCATGTCCTTCTCGACGATGCTGGCTACGGTCTTCATTGTCCTGAACCTGACCAGACCTGAGATTCATGACCAGACACTGATGCCGGCGCTGCAGAGCGCATGGTTCATTCCGCATGTTACCGTGTACATGTTTTCGTATTCTCTGCTTGGCTGTGCATTCATACTTGCAGTGGCCGGATTGTTCACACGTTCGCAGAATGTTCTTCCGGCTGCGGATACCCTTATATATATAGGTACGGCCTTTCTGACTTTCGGTATGCTTTCGGGAATGCTTTGGGCCAAGCATGCCTGGGGACACTATTGGGGCTGGGATCCGAAGGAGACCTGGGCCCTGGTGACGTGGCTGGTCTATGTGCTCTATATCCATTTGAGGGTTACGGGCAGGGGATCGCGCGGAATGTTGTGTTTTTTGCTTATATTTGGATTCGCATGTCTGCAGATGTGCTGGTGGGGCATAAACTACCTGCCTGCAGCTCAAGATAGTATACACATATATAATAGATAGTATATGAAAAAATGTTTGAAATGGTGTGCGGTGGCACTGCTGGTAGCGGTGGCCGCATTGGCTGTGGTCTACAGGGCTGTGAACCGCGTCCCTTCAGAGACCCTGGCTCCGAACGAGCGTGTCTATGAGATCCTTGTAGAGGGCGGCTGTCTGAGCTGTCACTCCGCTGAGCCTGAGGTTCCGTTCTATGCGAAGCTTCCGGTTGCGGGCAAGATCGTAATGAAGGACATTGACTCAGGTTATCGCGCTTATGACATAGAGAAGTTCATGGCCGATGTCAAGGAAGGTGCGGAGCCTTCGGAGGTTGACCTTGCAAAGGTAGAGAAGGTGATCCTTGACGGACGTATGCCTATGCCGAAGTATTATCTCGTGCATTGGGGCAGCGCCATAACTCCTGAAAAGCGTGAGATTATTCTGGACTGGGTACGTGCAGAGCGTATAGCCATGTACGGAGAAGATGTTCCGGAGCATCGTGCAGGCGAGCCTGTGCGCCCGATCCATGCTTCGCTCGAGTACGATCCTGCAAAGGCAGAGCTTGGTTTCGCCCTCTTCCATGACACTCGTCTTTCTGTTGACAATACTGTGTCATGCGCTACTTGCCATGCCCTCGAGACAGCTGGTGTAGATAACCATAGATATTCTGACGGAGTCGGCGGACAGGTTGGAGGCGTCAATGCTCCTACAGTCTACAATGCCGTCTACAATTTCGTTCAGTTCTGGGATGGCCGTGCGGCTACTCTGGCAGATCAGGCAGCAGGTCCGCCTCTCAACCCTATCGAGATGGCTTCACCATCATTTGAGCACATCATCGCAAAGCTTGAGGCTGACAGGAATTTCGTCCGTGCTTTCAAGGCGGTTTATCCTGACGGACTTACCCAGGAAAACATTACGGACGCGATCGAGCAGTTCGAGCGCACTCTCGTGACTCCGAATGCACGCTTTGACAAGTGGCTCCTTGG
>JAGBTT010000149.1 GCA_017631175.1 Bacteroidales bacterium | reverse complement strand
GTCCTTTGCAAACTCATATACTCCATGGTAACCGCCGACGATGTGTCTCTTGAGGTAGAGCTCGTTTGCGATACGGAGGTAGAGAGGAATGTCGAGAGCGTTGTGGTGAGTGATGAACGGACGAGCTGTAGCACCGCCTGGGATGCTCTGGAGGATAGGAGTCTCTACCTCAAGGCAGCCTGCCTCGTTGAAATACTCACGCATTGTAGCCACGATCTGGCTTCTCTTGATGAATGTGTCGCGTACCTGTGGGTTTACGATCAGGTCCACATATCTCTGTCTGTACTTGAGCTCTGGATCCGAGAATGCATCGAACACCTCGCCGTCCTTCTCCTTTACGATAGGAAGTACACGGAGTGACTTGCTGAGGAGGGTAAGCTCCTTTGCATGTACTGAAAGCTGTCCTGTCTTTGTGATGAATGCGAATCCCTTGATACCGATGATGTCTCCGATGTCGAGGAGCTTCTTCCATACCGTGTTGTACATTGTCTTGTCTTCACCAGGGCAGATCTCATCGCGGTTGATGTATACCTGGATACGTCCAGTCTCGTCCTGGAGTTCGCCGAATGATGCTGCACCCATGATACGTCTTGACATGATGCGGCCTGCGATCACGACGTCCTGGAAGTTGCCTGCGGCCTCGTCAAACTCTGCCTTGATCTGCGCTGCAGATGTGTTGATAGGGTAGAGTGGTGCCGGATAAGGCTCGATTCCGAGTTCTCTGAGCTTAGCGAGTGATTCTCTTCTGAACAACTCCTGCTCGTTGAGGTCCATAATGCTCATACTAGTTATATCTTTTTATAGTTATTCAATACAAAACGTGCAAATTTAACAAAAATTTCTCTATCTTTGTGTGATATGGCAGTAGAAAAGATATGGAAAATACGCGAAGTTGCTGATAAGGAGACTGTAAGGCAGCTTGCTTCTGAACTTGGAGTCGATCCCGTGCTTGCGGAGCTCCTTGTCCAGAGGGGCGTCCATACCTTCGAACAGGCACGCTCGTTCTTCCGTCCTAGCCTTGAAAACCTCCACGACCCGTTCCTTATGAAGGATATGGACAAGGCCGTGGAAAGGGTCCATGAGGCGGTTTCGTCCGGCGAGAAGATCCTCGTCTACGGAGATTATGACGTTGACGGAACGACAGCGGTTTCTCTTGTATATTCTTTCCTTCGCCGCCTTACAAGACAGGTAGACTTTTATATCCCTGAGAGATATGATGAAGGCTACGGCGTGTCATACAAGGGCATAGACTGGGCGTCAGAAAACGATTTCGGACTTATCATCACCCTAGACTGCGGAATCAAGGCCAACGAAAAGGTCGATTATGCGGCAGGAAAGGGCATTGATATGATCATATGTGACCACCATCTCCCTGAGAATGAACTTCCGAAGGCGGTGGCAGTGCTTGATCCGAAGCGTGATGACTGCCATTATCCGTTCGATGACCTGTCGGGATGTGGTGTGGGTTTCAAGCTCGTGCAGGCATATTCACAGGCTCATGGAATTGATTTCGATACCCTTATCCCTCTGCTTGACCTTCTGGTTGTCAGCATTGCTTCCGATCTCGTGTCGGTGACAGATGAAAACAGAATTCTGGCGCACTATGGCCTCAAGCAGCTGAATGTCAGTCCTCGTCAGGGCCTGATGGCTATGATCCAGCTTTCGGGACTTGAGCCGGGCCATCTGACAATCGACGATATTGTCTTCAAGATAGGCCCTCGTATCAATGCGGCTGGCCGTATGGAGACAGGTCGCATAGCGGTCGAGCTTCTTACTGCTAAAGATGCCAAGACTGCAATCCGTATCGGTACAGAGATCAACGAACACAATAACGAAAGAAAGAACATCGACCGCCGCATCACCCAGGAAGCTCTGGAGATGGTGGAATCAGGCAGCTGCCTGTCAAGCGGCAAGGCTACCATAGTATATAACCCGCAGTGGCACAAGGGAGTCGTAGGAATCGTGGCTTCAAGACTCGTAGAGGCATATTACAAGCCGACAATCGTCTTCACAAAGTCCCAGGAGGGCCTTGTCACAGGTTCTGCCAGAAGCGTACATTGCTTTGACCTTTACGGCGCAATCGAAAGCTGCGCCGATCTTCTGGAAAACTTCGGAGGTCACCTTTATGCAGCAGGACTTACACTTAAGGAAGAGAATCTTCCTGAGTTCTGCGAGAGGATAGAGAACTTCATTTCAGAGGCCATAATCCCAGAGATGCAGACCCCTGTAGTAGATGTGGATGCAAGACTTAACTTCGCACAGATCACTCCTAAGTTCCTGCGTATTCTCAAGCAGTTCCAGCCTTTCGGACCTGGCAACAGCATGCCTATATTCCGCACGGACAATGTCTATGACAACGGAAGCATCCGCAAGGTAGGAGCCGAAGGCGGACACCTCAAGCTGGAGCTTATCCAGGAGTCGCAGCCGTACCACCATATTTCTGCAATAGCGTTCAATATGGCTGATTATTTTGACCATATCAAGGCGGGAAATCCGGTGGATGTATGTTACAGCATTGTAGAGAACTACTATCGTGGAACAGCAAATACCCAGTTGCGCGTAAAAGATCTCCACGAGCGTGAAGAATTTGTCTAACCTAATTTCGAGATAATTTCAGAGGCGACAGCCTCAATGGATTTGCCGTCCGTATCAATGACGATATGGGCGGTCTTTTCATATGTGTCCGAACGCTTGGCCATCAGGTCTGTGATTCTGTCTCGTAGTGCAGATTCCTCCACTCGCTTCGCTCGTTCTGAATGACAATCATGAGTGTTTAATAGAGGACGATTGTCCGCCTGACCGGAAAGATGCTCCAAAAGAGTCTCCACCGATGCCTTCAGATATATACATAAAGTATCAGAATGCACAATCTCCGCACACTCTATCCTCATCACAGCCCCACCTCCCAGCGCCAACACCAATGACGGACGCTCATAGTCGGCAGATTGACACGTCGCATTGCACATGGCAATGACTTGATGGTTTACTTCAGCGTGATGGAGGTTGGGAGGGGTTTCCGAAACCGTGCTACCCCTCTGGCCGCAGAGGGAGGGGCCCATCGCTTGCGATGGGAGGGATTGTTTCGGAAACCCCTCCCAACCGCTGACGATATTTCTTAAGGCATCCAATTCCATAGATCTGAATGCCTCCTCTCCTTCGCTAGCGAAAATCTCCGGAATCGAGCGTCCGGCACGCTCCTCAATGACCTGATCCAGGTCCATAAAAGGACAGCAGAGCAGCTGCGAGAGTTTCCTCCCGACGCTGCTCTTGCCGCATCCCATGAATCCAGTCAATGATATTATCATAACTTTTATAATTATCAAAGTAATGTTTTAAAAACCATGGCCGCCCGTGGCCTTGTGAACGGGAGGGGCCCACCATAAGGTGGGAGGGATTTAGTTTTTAATACATTATTTTGATTAAATGTTAAAACAGTGAGAGTTGTGGATCGTCAGGAATATCAAGGTCGATAGGTTCATCCTCGACACCTGTGTTGTCAATCTCACCAGCCTGATTCTCCGCCTCACTCTCCTGCTGCACCGCATCATCTTCAGGCTTGTGCAGAGGCTCCACGAACTTCACCGACTTCACATCCATCGCACTTACCTTCTTGCCCTTGGCCTGGAGGCCCTTCTTTGCAATATACTCCTCTGCATCCACGACCTCGGCCTCTCTGTGCTCGTGCTTTCCTCCGAAAGTAATCTCGAACTGAGGGTGCTTGTCATCGCAGATCTCCACAAGGAACGAGCCCTTGGCCTCCGAAATGAAACTTACCGAAGTATTGTCACTGACATCGAAAGCAAATCTCTTCACATAGAAAGCACTCACTGCCTTGTCATAGTACAACGCTGTATATGTCTTACCTGTGTCAAGCTTCTCGATCTTGATGATATTGCCCTGATATCTGTTGCTGAGGTCGAATGTAGTCGTATAATATGTTCCGTCCTTGCAGATCACCAGGATGTGGTCTCCTGTGTTGAACTGTCCGAGGTGGAGTCCACGTCCGTCCTCATTGAGCCTCTGGATGTCCTCATCAAACCAGATATCCTTGCCTCCGATCGTAGAGATACCCTTAGACTTCAGCTGGATCTTCTGTATTGCATTCTTGGAAACAAGGTTACCACGTGAAGCGCGACCCTTGATAAGAAGCTGGGAGAAGTCATATTCGTCGATCAGCTTCTTAAGTTTTGCGCGCTGTCTGTAATATATCTTGACAGTCTCGGCCTCACCATTATGGTTTACGGTAAACCACAGGATCTGCGACCCTGGAGTACCTGCCGTGATGTCGTATTCCTTGTCACGTGTCACACTTGTAATGGCGAACCTCTTTGCATAGCTTACTGAGGACTTTCCATCACGATAGATTACGTTATATATGGTTCTCTGGTCGTTTCTGTCAAAGATTCCCACATAGAGGATGTCCTTTCCGAAGAACGCCTTCTCGCTGACCTTGGTAACCCTATATTTACCATCCTTGTGGATGACGATGATCTCAGAAAGGTCAGAACAGTCGCAGATGAACTCCGCATTGTCCTCCTTCTTGAGGGCGATACCTACGAAGCCTTCCTCCTTGTTGGCGTAAAGCTTGGCATTGTTGCTGACGACCTTGGTCACGGCGATAGACTCGAAGCCTGTCAGCTCTGTGAGTCTTGGATATGCCTTGCCATATTTCTTCTTGAGGTTCTTGAAGTAGTTGATAGTGAACTCTGTAAGATGCTCCAGATGGTTCTTTACCTCGTCCATTTCGTCCTCGATGCCCCTGAGCTTCTCATCGACAGCCTTGGTGTCGAACTTCGAGATCTTCCTTACAGGCTTCTCCACGAGTCTGTGGATGTCCTCCATGGTGATCTCCCTCTTGAGAAGTCCCTGGAACTCGAGCATTTTAGCAAACACTTCCTCAAGCTGGTCCTCCCATGTCTTGGCGTCTCCCTCGAGGATCTTATATACCTTGTTCTCGAAGAATATCTTCTCGAGAGAGCTGTAATGCCAGTCGTTCTCGAGCTCATCGAGCCTTATCTGAAGTTCCTGTCCGAGGAGGCTTTTCGTATGGTCAGTGCTGTATCTGAGGATCTCATCGACAGAAAGGAACTGAGGCTTGTGGTCCACGATCACGCAGGCGTTAGGCGAGATTGAAACCTCGCAGTCTGTAAACGCATAAAGCGCGTCTATTGTCTTGTCCGGTGACACATCGTTAGGAAGATGGATCACGATCTTTGCCTTGTCAGTTGTAAGGTCATCGATCTTCTTGATCTTGATCTTGCCCTTTTCCTTTGCCTTGAGGATCGAATCAATGATGATATGTGTTGTCTTTCCGAAAGGAATCTCGTTGATGGACAGGGTGTTCTTGTCTACCTTCTCAATCTTGGCGCGTACCTTTACAACTCCTCCGCGCTGACCCTTCATGTACTTCGAGCAGTCTGCGAAACCTCCGGTAGGGAAGTCCGGATAAAGCTCGAAACTCTTGCCCTGCAGATGAGCGACTGCAGCGTCGATAAGCTCGTTGAAGTGGTGTGGGAGAATCTTTGATGCCAGTCCGACTGCGATACCCTCGGCTCCTTGCGCAAGCAGAAGAGGGAATTTGATAGGCAGTTCCACCGGTTCCTGATTACGTCCGTCGTACGAGGTCATCCAGTTAGTGGTCTTAGGGTTGAATACAACTTCCTTGGCGAACTTGGTCAGACGCGCCTCGATGTAACGGGGAGCGGCGTTAGAGTCACCTGTAAGGATGTTACCCCAGTTTCCCTGGCAGTCAATCAGGTAGTTCTTCTGTCCCATCTGCACGAGGGCTCCCAGAATTGACTGGTCTCCGTGCGGGTGGTACTGCATGGCCTGTCCGACGATGTTCGCCACCTTGGTGTAGCGTCCGTCGTCGATTCTCCACATCGCGTGGAGCACCCTTCGCTGTACAGGCTTCATTCCATCCACGATGTGAGGCACGGCTCTATACAGGATCACATATGATGAATAGTCAAGGAACCACTCCTTGAACATCCCTGAAAGCTTGAACTTACGGCTGTGTTCGCCGAGCAGTTTGTCGAATTTGCCCGGTTCCAGCTCTACTACCGCCTCATCCTCCTGCTCATTGACCTCCTCTGATGGAAGATCATTCTCTTCGATAGGGAGATCCATGTCGTTGTTGCTCATACTGGTTATAGTGATTTTTGTTTACGGCTACGCCGCTTTCTTAATATTCATATCCGAACTTGCGGAGTTCCTTCTTGCTCTCCCTCCAATCAGGATCAACCTTGACATAGAGGCTTAAGAAGACTTTTTTCTGGAAGAAATCTTCCATATCTATGCGCGCCTGTGTACCTACCTTCTTGAGCGACTGTCCGCCCTTGCCGATGATGATACCTTTCTGCGTGTCGCGCATGACATAGATTACCGCGCTGATATCATACCTCTCTGCACCTTCCTTGAACTCCTCGACTACGACTTCACAGCTGTAAGGAATCTCCTCCTTATAATTAAGGAATATTTTCTCACGAACAATTTCCGATGCGAAGAAACGAAGGTTCTTGTCTGTGAACACATCCTTGTCATACCATGCCGGAGCGTATGGCAGATTAGCTACGATTGCATCAAAGATGTTGTCAAGGTTGAACTTTTCCTGTGCGGAAGCCGGATATATGATGGCCTGAGGCAGCTGTTCCTTCCACCAGCCCATCAGCTCGAGCACCTGCTCCTGGCTGCTGATATCGATCTTGTTGATCACAAGTATGATAGGACATTGGATGTTCTTGAGCTTGGCTATCCATTCCTCGTTCTTGTCACCCTTTTCGATGGTGTCAGTCACGTAGAGGATGATGTCTGCATCACCGATAGCTGTCTCGACGAAGTTCATCATGCTCTGCTGGAGGCGGTAGTTAGGCTTCAGGATACCCGGTGTGTCGGAATAGACGATCTGGTAGTCGTCACCGTTCACTATTCCCATGATCCTGTGTCTGGTGGTCTGTGCCTTGGCTGTCACGATTGACAGCTTTTCGCCTACGAGGGCGTTCATAAGCGTAGATTTGCCAACATTCGGATTACCGATGATGTTGACAAATCCAGCGCGATGTCTCTTGTTCTCGTTTGTCATATAATATTAGAGGTATGCTCCCATTCTGAGAAGGTTGATTTCTCCCTCTGAGAGGAATCTCCACTCACCTCTCTTGAGACCCTTCTTTGTAAGTCCTGCGAAGTAAACTCTGTCAAGTGCCTTCACTTCATATCCGAGCGACTCGAAGATTCTTCTTACAATACGGTTCTTTCCAGAGTGGATCTCGATACCGAGCTTGCGGTGGTCATCCTCCTCTATGTACTCAAGTTCGTCAGCTGCGATCATGCCGTCAGAAAGCTCGATTCCACTGAGAATCTTGTCGTAGTCCTCGCCTCTGAGCTTGCTGTCAAGAGATACCTGATAGATCTTCTTCTTGTCGTATGAAGGGTGTGTGAGCTTCTCAGCGATCTCGCCGTCGTTTGTGAACATGAGAACTCCTGTAGTGTTCTTGTCAAGACGGCCTACAGGGAACACTCGTGTAGGGCAGCCCTTGAGCAGATCCATGACTGTCTTGTCTGCGTGCGGGTCGCTTGCTGTTGTCACGAATCCCTTTGGCTTGTTCATCACGATATATACCTTGCTCTCGCCCTTGAGTCTCTCGCCGTTGAATCTGATGTCGTCAGTTGCGATGTTTACCTTTGTTCCGAGCTCGGTAACAACCTCGCCATTAACGGTGACTACACCTGCAAGGATAAAGTTGTCAGCCTCTCTTCTTGAGCATACGCCGGAATTGGCGATGAACTTGTTGAGTCGCACAACCTCCTTTACAGGAGCCATTACCATATCGTTATCCGAATACTGATCGTTATCCAGCTGAGGTCTTCTGCTGATCATCTTGCTGATGCCGCTCTCCTCTTCATTGCGGAAGTAGCTGAAGTCTTTTCTTCCTGCAGGCTTTCTCTGTGGACGATCTCCATAACTTCTTCTTTCTGTGCGTTCTCCGAATGTCCTTCTCTGCGGACGTTCTGCTCCCGCTGTCCTGTCTCCGATACGTGGTCTTCTAGGACGGTCGCCTCCAAAACTCCTTCTCTCCGAATTCTCTCCATATGACCTCTCTCCGTAAGACTTCTCTCCGAATGGTCTTCTTTGTGGACGGTCTCCACCGAAGCTTCTTCTTTCGGAGTTCTCACCATAAGTTCTTCTCTGCGGACGGTCACCTCCGAAACTTCTTCTCTCAGAGTCCTCTCCGAATGATCTTCTAGGGCGGTCTGATGATCCGCTTCCAAATGATCTTCTAGGGCGGTCTGATGATCCGCTTCCAAATGATCTTCTAGGACGGTCTGATGACGGTCTTCTGTCTGAATCTCTTCTTGCGCCGTACTCTCTACGGCCATCTCTGCGGCCATTGCCGCCTCTTCTGTTGTCTTCCATTTGTAATTCGCCTCTCGGCAGTTGTTAAAATTGTTAATAAATATTCCTGGCTCACGCCAGCTTATCTCCTTCCGGCTGTGCCGGTTTATCTCATTCTGAATATGTATGTGATGGTTCCCTCCTGCAATGCCGGTGCCGAAGCATCCATGTTGAAGTGGGCACCGAGCGCAGCCTTATATGCTGCCTGCCACAAGGTCTTGTCGGTGGCTGTCGTTCCCTCGACTCCTGCCTGTGCCTTTGTTACGTTTCCATACTGGTCCACCCAGATCTTTACAACGACCTTGCCATCAGCCTGGACTCCGTATGACGGTCTTGGCAACGTTCCGTTCACGCTTCTTCCAGCTACTTTTGCATTAGGCTCTCCGTCGGTCTTGCCGGTAGTGGTGTTGCCTGACGCATGTCCGGCCTTGAGAGCGTCGCTCGGTTCGCGGGCTGTCTGTGGGGCAAGGGTATCCTTGACTGTATTGTTGTCCGCCGCATGGAACAATGCTCTCTTGTCAATCGGCTTTTCCCTTGGCGGTTCCGGTGTCTCCACGTCTCCGAAGTCGTCGACTGTAGCCTCCGGCGCTTCGTTTGCCTTCGTTCCCTCCAGCTGCGCTTCTGACTTCTGGACAAGGTTTATCGGCTGGGTAGGGTCAGGCTTTTCCACCTGAGGTCTGCTGCCGTTCCAGATCTGCTTAGGCTTCTGGACATCTGGCTCGCTGAAGTCTATTACGATAGGGGTCTTCTCCGGTGGTGGAGGATCCAGATATGTGAATCCTGTGACAAAGAAGCACACGAGCAGGCCTACGTGTATGGCGACAGTCAGGATGCCTCCTGACATCCTGGCGCGCTTTGCCTGTCTTTCACGTTCCTGTCTGTACTTTTCCATGTTACTATTCCGGCGACGTCGCCATTATGACCTTATAGTGGTTTCTCTTTGCGATGTTCATCACCTGCACTACCTCCTTGATCGGAACGGTCTCGTCCGCATATATCGAGAATGTAGGGTCCTCTTCCTGCTGGAGCAGACCTATGAGCACATCCTCGACCTCGGAGAATTCGATCGGCTTCTGGTCGCCGTTGATGTGGTATGTGAAGTTCTCCGGATTCTGCCAATGCTTGATCGATACGCTTACTGTAGCCTTTGCGGAAACCTGACCGGTGCTCTTGGGCAGCAGCAGCTTCAGCGCATTAGGGTTGATAAGGGTCGATGTCACAAGGAAGAATATGAGAAGCAGGAACACGATGTCCGTCATTGACGACATCGAGAATCCGGAATCTGCCTTTGTTGTTCTCTTGATTGCCATTTCCTTCGCTTGATTATTCGCCGGCAGGCTCGTGGAGCATGTCGATGAACTCGATTGTTGTGCTTTCCATCTTGAACACGAGGTTCGAGATCTGTGATGAGAGGTAGTTGTATCCGAAGTATGCGATAATACCTACGAAAAGACCGCCTACAGTGGTTACCATAGCCTCATAGATACCTCCGGAAAGGAGGGTGATGTCGATGTTGTTTCCGGCTGTCGACATTCTGAAGAATGCCTGGATCATACCGGTTACGGTGCCGAGGAAACCGATCATAGGTGCACCTCCTGAAATGGTGGCAAGCATAGGGAGTCCCTTCTCAAGTCTTGCAACTTCCACGTTGCCCATGTTTTCCACTGCGGTCTGGATGTCCTGAAGAGGACGTCCGATCCTCTCTATACCTTTCTCTACAAGTCTTGCGATAGGAGAGTCATACTTCTGGCAGAGGTCAGTGGCAGTCTTGATCTTGCCGTCATGGATGAGGTCACGGATGTCCTTCATGAAGTTCTTGTCAAGCTGACTTGCCTTGCGGATCATCCACCACTTGCTTCCGAAGATGTAGATCGCCATGACCGAAAGAAGCAGGAGCACGAGCATGAGCCATCCTCCGGCCTGTGCCATGTCGATGAGGCTCATTGTCTTTTCCTGTACTGCAGGCTCCATCGCCTGTGTAAGAGCCGTAGTGTCAACGGCTGCCTGTAAAAGATTGAAAAGCATAGTTATAAATCGTCTTTTTGTTTGTCAATAAAAATGCGCAATTCTGCAATGTTGCAAAATCGCGCAAAATTAGTAAAAAAATCGTGTAAGTCCAAGTTTATTTCTCTACCTCTCCGTAGGAGGCGCCGCAGAAGAACAGTGCTTTGCCGGGAACGGATGTGCCGGCATCTGACCTTGTGCCGTTTGCGATCAGGTCCGCTATCCACGAAGGGTTCCGCTTGCCACGTCCGACCTCTGTCAGTGAGCCTACGATTGCTCTCACCATGTTGCGGAGAAAGCGGTTTGCCTTGATGCGGAACACTATGTAATCACCGTCATTACAGTCGGATCCCATCATTCTGCAGTGGTCTGGAATATAGGTGCTCCAGCCGGCTTCGGTGATGGTGCATATTGACGTCGCGTTGTTGCCACCTGTCTTTTCGAAACAGCTGAAGTCATGCTCGCCCAGAAGATATTCTGCCGCCTCGTTCATGGCCACGATGTCAAGTGGGTAACGCATTCTGTGTGAGAATTTTTCGCAGAATGGATCCTTGCGGAAATGGATGAAGTAGCAATATTCTCGGGACCTGGCGTCGAACCTGGCATGAAACTCTTTCTCGCATGCCGTGACTTCGTGTACGGCAATCTCGCGAGGTAGGATGGCATTCAATTTGTAGCACAGCTGCTCCGCGCTCATGCTGACTACGTCAGGCATGTCAAAGTGGGCGATGTAGTTTATCGCATTCACTTCAGTATCAGTGCGTCCGGCTCCGGT
>JAGBTT010000148.1 GCA_017631175.1 Bacteroidales bacterium | reverse complement strand
GTCGAACCCCCGACCCTCTGCTTGTAAGGCAGATGCTCTAAACCAACTGAGCTATGCTCCCTTTTGCGGTGCGGACGGGACTCGAACCCGCGACCCCCGGCGTGACAGGCCGGTATTCTAACCAGCTGAACTACCGCACCATTTGTTCAGTCTTATGCGTTTTTCTCGAACGCGGATGCAAAGGTACGCAAAAAATCGGAACCTCCAAATTTTTTGCGCACTTTTTTGTGATTTTTTGTGAATTTTCTACTATTTGACCTCGATTACCTTCTTCTGGTCTTCCTGTCTTGGTTTCTCCATTTTGGGGATTCTTACCTTCAGGATTCCATTAAGAACCTGGGCGTCAATGTTTTCTCTGTCCGCATTGTCAGGGAGGAGGAGTGTCTGAGTAAATTTAGAGTATGAAAACTCCTTTCTGAGATATTTGCACTCCTTTTTCTCTTCTTCCTTGTCCTTGCAGCAGCATTTGTCCTGTTTCTCCATCTCGATGACGAGGTTTCCGTCTTTGTTGAGGTGAACCTTGAAGTCGTCCTTGCATGCGCCAGGGGCTGCAACTTCGATCTTGTATTCTGTGTCATTCTCCTTGACATTGATTGCCGGGGTGGTGAATTCCACCTTTTCCAATGACCTGTTCTCAAAAAAGTCATTGAAGAAATCGGTCAGGCCGTACTGGCCGTTGAATCTTCTTGCTGGTAACATATTGTTGTTCTCCTATTTTTTATAATTACTACGTTTTCCTGTTTAAGCAGGCAAACGTAGTAATACCAATCCCCATGCCAATTAATTCCGATAAATTGACTATATTTGTAGGCTTGCCATGTGGCAGGTGGGCAAGTCAACCTGGTGGTATATGAAAGAGAACATAATAGTAAGAAGGGCTAAGGTAAATAACCTCAAGGATGTTACTGTAGAGATACCTCGCGGCAAGTTTGTCGTGATTACGGGAATCTCAGGTTCGGGCAAGTCATCGCTTGCCTTCGATACCCTTTTTGCAGAGGGACAGAGGCGTTTCGCCGAGAGCCTTTCCTCTTATGCCCGTCAGTTCCTGGGCAGGATGTCCAAGCCTGATGTGGAACTGATAGAGGGCATACCCCCTGCGATTGCGATAGAGCAGAAGGTGAATACGAGAAATCCGCGTTCGACAATTGCTACCAGTACGGAAATCTATGACTATCTGCGCATGATATATGCCCGCATAGGCCGTACGTATTCTCCTGTAACAGGACTTGAAGTCAAGTGCAGTACTGCAACCGATGTTCTTGATTATATATATGAGGAAGGGGCATCTGCCGCATACATCCTTGCGGACCTGAACTGGAATGCAAGAATGGATAAGGTCGAGCTCATGCTTCAGCTTAAGGAAGAAGGATATACCAGGCTGTATGGACTTCAGGGCGCAGTAAGGATTGAAGAGGTCATGAGGCTTGCGGAAAGTGGCCAATATCCAGATGATCTGTACCTTCTCGTAGACCGTCTCAGGCTTCCGAGCTCCGATGAGGACCTCAGGACGCGTCTGCATTCTTCTGTCGAGACCGCTTTTGACAAGGGAAACGGAACCGTATATGTGCGCAAGGAGTTCAAGGACGGGGAACCGGAGACCAAACAGTTCATCAACAGGTTCGAGGCTGACGGAATGAAGTTCTCCAAGCCAGACGAGTACCTGTTCAGTTTCAATAGTCCGCTTGGAGCCTGTCCTGTGTGCGGAGGTTTGGGAAAGATTATAGGCATAAGCGAAGATCTGGTAGTTCCGGACAAGAGCAAGACCATTTATGATGGAGCTATTGCTTGCTGGAGAGGCGATAAGATGAGCTGGTTCAAGGACCAGATCGTGCGCAACTCCGTGAAGTACGGTATTCCGATCTTCGAGCCGTATTGCAACCTCAGCAAGGAAGTCAGGGATCTTATATGGAAAGGATGTCCGGCAGAGACGGAAGAGGAAAGTATCATAGGCCTCGACGAGTTCTTCCGCTGGGTGGAATCAAACAGGTACAAGGTCCAATACAAGTACATGCTTAACAGATATTCCGGCAAGACCGTCTGCAGCGAATGCGGCGGAAGCAGGCTCCGTAAGGAGGCGCTCTATGTCAAGGTCGGAGGAAAGAATATCCATGAACTGCTGTGCATGAACGTGTCTTCTATGCTTGATTTCCTCCGTAATGTCGAGTTGACCGAGCAGGAGCACCAGATTGCCGACAAGGCAATCCAGGAGATAGTGTCGCGTCTGGAATATATTGAAGATGTGGGACTTGGCTATCTTACGCTTGATAGAACCTCCAATACGCTTTCCGGAGGTGAGAGTCAGCGGATCAATCTTGTGTCTGCCCTCGGAAGTTCGCTTGTAGGCTCGCTGTATATCCTTGATGAGCCGAGCATCGGTCTACATCCGAGAGATACAGAAAGACTTATATCAGTCCTTAAAAGACTGCGTGACATAGGAAATACCGTTGTTGTCGTGGAACATGACGAAGAGATTATGAGGGCAGCAGACCTTCTTATAGACATAGGTCCGAAGGCGGGAATCAATGGAGGCGAGATTGTGTACCAGGGAAGGCTGAAAGATGGCATGGAGGCTTCGGACGACGAGAGATCGCTGACTCTTCAGTATCTTCACGGCAAGCGTGCAAGATATGAAAGAAGGAAGCGTACATGGGACTATTCCATCACAGTCAATGGCGCCATGGAGCACAACCTCAAGGACATTGACGTCAAGATTCCTCTCGGTGTGCTTACAGTGGTGACAGGTGTCAGCGGAAGCGGCAAGTCGTCGCTTGTTGGAGATATTCTTTATCCGGCTCTATACAGACATATAAACCAGACGGGTGCAGCTCCGGGTACATTCAGGGGCCTTTCCGGCAGCCTTGACCGCATAACACAGGTGGAATATGTGGACCAGAACCCTATAGGAAAGAGCTCTCGTTCCAATGCCGTGACATATCTTAAAGTCTATGATGACATAAGGAAGCTTCTTTCCGACCAGCAATTCGCCAAGATGAACGGCTTTACCCCGTCCCATTTCTCATTCAACATGGATGGAGGACGCTGTCCTGAGTGTCAGGGAGAAGGATTCGTGAAGATAGGAATGCAGTTCATGGCTGACGTATCCATGGTATGCGAGTCCTGCGGAGGAAAGAGGTTCAAGCCTGACATCCTTGAAGTGAAATATAAAGGTCTGAACATAGATGATATCCTCAACATGAGTGTGGAGGAGGCTATAGCATTCTTTGCGGCACAGGATGATGCCGTGGCAAAGAAGATCGCCGAGCGCCTTCAGCCACTGGTGGATGTGGGTCTTTCCTACATAAAGCTCGGTCAGAGCAGCAGTACGCTCTCGGGTGGAGAGAGCCAGCGAATAAAGCTTGCATATTTCCTGTCAATGAGTGATCAGGGAACCAAGTCGAAGCCGCAGAAGATACTGTTCATCTTTGACGAACCGACTACGGGATTACATTTCTATGATGTCGAGAAACTTCTCAAGTCTTTCGATGCTCTTCTGTCAAAGGGACATTCGATTGTGGTCGTAGAACATAATCTGGACGTCATCCGTGCCGCTGATTGGGTGATTGACCTTGGCCCTGAAGCCGGTGATGGTGGCGGAAACCTTGTCTATGCCGGAAGACCGGAAGACATCAGGAACTGCAAGGAGTCTCATACTGCCGGGTATCTGTAGGCAGGTCAACCTCTATGACGAACAGAACCCCTCGGTCAACAGGGGCTCCTGCTTCCATGTAGATCCATCCGCGTCCTGGTCCTGTAAGGGTCAGGACGGCTCCGTGTCCGTCAGGATCGATTTCATAGTCGTATATGCCTGTCTTATTGTCATCTTTCATGTAATTTTCTCCTACATCGAACGGGGTGTTCTGGGGAGAAACCTTGCATCCGATATGTACCTTGTCACCGATTTTTCCTCTGACATATTGCGACGGATATGGCTTTATGTATGTCGGTCCCAGGTCGGAAATACCGCTTTTGTCAACGCGCCAGCCATCGCCTTTCAGACCATCATCCTCCGGACATACCGTTATCATGTAATGGCAGTTCCTCTCGACATCCAGATTAGTCCTGCTGTCTCCCAGATAGAACCGGTATACAAGAGGCCTTTCGGAATACTTTTCGTGTGACAGATATTCGATGTCCATTTCGATGTACGAGCAGATATCCCTTCTATGGTCCTGCTCGCCGAATACCTTTTCAGCATCAGAATCAATCGGCCCATCTATGTCTCCCTGCATGTTTTCCAACATGTATAGAGTCACGGTTCCGCTGATGTCATCCTGTCTGATGGTATTCAGGACGGCAGTCTGGACATCGTCCCGGCTGAAACCCATTCCGAAGCATTGGTCGTGGCTGCTGACTGTGTTTTTCCCGAAGACCTTGACGGATTTTGGACAGTTGCCTATCCTTACTCCTAAAACGTTCATCTCGACGCCCTCCGAAAGTCGTCTCCTGTCCATGCGCAGGGATATCTTTGCCATCAGTCTCTGGAGTTTCAGCTCTACCGATGCATCCTCTCCTATCCTTATGTTATCGATTTCTGCATACATCGGCATTCCTTGGCTGTATTCGTCAGGGTATGCCATGTAATATATGGTTTCATCGAGCTCATCGATATGGTCTGCATATGTTCTGTATCCGAAGTTGGCGCATGCCCTGAAACTATATCTTTTGCCCACTACAAGAGCTACTTCTGTAGTTGTCTGACCATTCTGCAGCCATAGGCATTCTTCTGCATCCCCACGCTCGTCAAATATCATGATGCTGACATCTGATATCCTTTCTTCGTCAGGATCCATAGCTTTGGATGCGTAATCTCCGTCATTGACTGCTATCCTGCATAGAACCTTCTTTTCTTCAGGCATGTCAGTCCATGCACATCCTGTCGCAAGCAGTGCGCTTAGAACAATACAGAATATTCTTCCTTGTCTTCCCATTTCTCTACCTCCATTCTTATGACTGCATCTTCGGTCCTTATGGCTGTGTCGGGGTCGGCAGAACCTTTTCTTGTCAGTACTATATCGTAAGTGTAGACGCAGTTCCCCTCTACTCCTTCCGGAGAAGTGCCCTCGCCTCTGTTTATGTCTATCGGCCAGTACCAGACCTCTCCGTCCAGCCGGCCCTGTATTACAAGCCTCGTGAATGGAGTCCCGGGCCCTTCTGCTGCTGCCATGTTAGGGTAACAGCGTAGCCTTATGCCGGTTGTAATACCGTTTGCACCGACTTCTCCTTCGACTCTTTGATATACAAGGTTTCTATCTGTAAATCTTTCAATGTCTTCCATGATCAAGCGTCCTTGGTTGAGGATTCTTGTGGCTGCACCGGTGTCGTTCCATATCCTGCACGAAGCGTTCAGGTTGGTGAGGTATACTTGTACATCAGACAATTTCTCCCCTTCATATGGCTTGCCTTTGAAATCGCATTTCAGCGACCTGAGGTGAATTTCACTGGAGATTCTCCGCAATGTGAGTTCGGGACGTTCAATCGGACTATGGCCTGCATGGAATACGCAGGATCCGCTCATTACCGGGTTGTCTCCGGTCTCTTTTTCCAGTGCCGCCCATGCGTCAGCGAGTGAGGATATGGAAGAAACCCACATCCAGTCTTCCGGAGTCATGTCCAGTCCGATGCATGCCATGAGCACTTTTTCTCCTGTCATTGATGCAACTGTAACCTCTTCGCTTCCCTCATACAATATTCTCTGCCAGCATTCCAGATAATGGAGACGGTCGTTCCTGAATACCAGCATGTCGAGATGGCTGTCTTGCGGCATTTCTCCTCCATGGACAGCCACCTTCACCGGCACCGTCACGGCGTCGGTGAAGCTACCGTCCTCACAATGCAGGGATTCACATCCGTGCAGCACCGGGGAAAATAGAAGAATCGTGATGCCCAGAAAGGGTAAAGAGAATTGAAAATCAGATAAGTTCATAGTAGTGATAAAAGCAAGTGAATTGAAGTGTGTAGCCCCGGTGTCTATTTCTGTTTTCCAAATGTCAGACTTATGCCGGCTGAAAGACCCTTGACTGGAAAGTTATCCGCCTTTATGGTCTCCTTCATACCGACACGGTATTCTATATATAGGTTGAGACATCTCCATATATGCATGAGGTGGCCGCAACCTAAACAGAAGTCGGTTCCCGATATGTTTCCATGTGAAACGGAGGCCAATGCGTATGGACCTTTCATGACCTTGACAGGCCAGTATCTGGCATGGATGCTCTCTGTAAGGAAATCAGCCGGTGCCGGGCGCGAAAGGTCGTCTCCGAACTCCTGACGATGCACGGCGTCCAATGGGGCCATGTCTTTGATGAATTGTCCGAAGCCGACGGTCATCCTGCCACCGGCAGACCAATGGCCCGTGATCCCATATTCGAGGCATAATCCGGCTTTTCCTCCTGCAAGGCCGCTGATATCCATCTCTGCCATGAATCTTTTACCCTGGCAGAATGCCGCTGTGCATGCAGCGGTCATAAGTATAAAGCAGAAGCACATCTGTCTCATCTTTTTCGGCAAATCTATGCTCTTTGCAAGACAGGATCGCACGATTTTAAAAAAGATTCTTCAGATTTTTCTTTTTTTTAAATTCTTAAATTTATTTTAAACGCATAAAAATTAATCTTTAACTGATTAAAATTTATTTTAAACAAAAAAAAAGAGTGCCGAGGCACTCTTGAATCTATAAACTATGTCTTGACATCCATTCGGCGATCGCCTTGCATGCGGTACCCCTCTCGAATATCCCTATGGTTCCGGTCATGAATTCATTTACCTTGGCAAGATGTTCTTCAAGGTTGATTTCCTTGAGCGTGTCTGTCAGTTCCTGCTGGTTTCTTGCTACCGGATATGGCATTTCGCTGAATGAGTAATAGTATCCGCGGTCGTATTGTTCAATGTCAGTAGCATATATGATGCAAGGCTTCATCAGCATGGAAAAGTCGAACATCGAGCTGGAGTAGTCCGTAATCAGCATGTCGCTTATGCACAGGAGTTCCTGCATGTCATGATAGCGTGTGACGTCAACTACAGCCGGGTCGTTCAGAAGTGGTGAGGTGTCTGCTTTGTTCATCAGATTCGGATGCAGTCTGAGAAAGATCCGTACCTGATCTGTGCCATATAGTCGTCTGAGTTCCGGAACAACCTCGCTCCATTCGATCCTGTATGGGTCCAGGCTATGTCCTCGTCTGAATGTCGGAGCGTAAAGCACGATCCTGCTTTCTGGTGATATGTCATATTGCTTACATATCCTTTCTCTGATATTCACGTGAGTGTCTTTGGCGAAGAATATGTCATTGCGGGGAATTCCACTTTCTAGAATCTCGCCATCGTACCAGAATTTATTCTGAAGCAGTTCGGTCTGAGCCTTGCAGCCTGATATCATCAGATCGCACATCTTTGAATCGCGTCTGGCCTTCATCAGATAAGAGAAACCCAGCTGTCCCTCTGCGTCTTTTTCGATTTTCTTGAGAGCGACGCCGCCATGCCACAGCATCATGTACTTTTGTCCGGGGCGCTTCTTCCAGTAATATCTGTAGGAGTCGGTCCTGCAGTTGGTAATCATGAATTCTGCTGTATTGGCTATCTTATAGTATTCCCATGAATGGAATCTTATGCATTTGATCCTGCTGTCCACTCCTGAGGACGGTATGTTCTTGAATACCCAGTATATCTTGAGCTCGGGGTTGTGTTCCAGAAGATATTCTGTCAGATATCGTGGGTTGCAGCTGTATTGCTTGAAGTCGTATGACCAGCACATTACGGTGCCCTTCCTGACAGGCATGAACATGCGTATGAATAATGACGGAATGTTGCCCAAGGACTTTGTGATGCGGTTGAAGCACCATCCGAATACCTGACCGAATGTTTTCATGATAAGCTTTCGTTAAAATACTTTCAAAGATACTTAATCAGGATGTTTAATGAAAAAAAATATGTATTTTTACAAGTTGAATGAACCTGATTTACTGGTATATGGATTCAAATCAGACACAGATATTGAGGGAAAGGTACAATCCGGACGGCTCTGCTCTTCGCAGAGACCAGCTTGAGTTGGTAAGGATGCTTCAGTTTGTTGCAGAGGTATGCCGGGAAAATGACATACGATGGTGGCTCAGTTCCGGAACCTTGCTGGGGGCAGCCAGACATAAAGGATTTATTCCATGGGATGATGACCTGGATATCGTGATGTTGCGTGAAGACTATGACAGGTTTGAGAAACTTATGCTTTCATTGCACGATGATGAATATGTGTACCATTGCATGGATACGGATGTAGAATACGTCAATGTATTCGGAAAGTTTCGCAAGAGACAAGGTCGCATCCATGCGTCCAGCCGCAGGTACAGATATTATAAATGGGCAGGAATCGGGCTTGATGTCTTTGCGATAGAAAAGACCAATGCATTCTCAGCTCATGTTTCCAGGTTCCTCTATCACGAATTCCAGCATCTGACATCCTATATTGCTGATGCAAGGTTGAGGAGGTTCTTGATACGCTTTATTGAGACAGTGCATTTCAATCTGGTCAATCCGGTGCTCCGTCTGATAGGAAAGATAAATCCCGGGCAGGAATATCATTATGTGCTTGGTACTGGATGGCCAAGACATACATTCTATATGAAGGATACGTTCCCATTGACAATGACTGAGTTTGAAGGAATGATGTTCCCGGTGCCGAAGGATATGGATGCGTACCTTACCAATGTCTATGGTGACTGGCGGAAGGTTCCGTCACATGAGTCGATCAGGAAGTTCATTCATTGCCAGGAATATATAGATGAAATTTATGGCAGAAGTTGATGAAATATGAAAAAGGTTATAACATACGGAACATATGATCTTCTGCATCAGGGACATATCAATCTCCTCAAGCGTGCAAAAGATCTCGGAGACTATCTTATAGTAGGCGTTACCAACGACAGCTTTGACCGAGAGCGCGGAAAGCTTAACGTCAGGAACAATGTCCTGGAGAGGGTGGATGCCGTCAGGGATACAGGACTTGCCGATCAGATCATCATAGAAGATTATATAGGACAGAAGATCGATGATATCCAGAAGTACGATGTTGATATCTTTGCCATCGGTTCAGACTGGGAGGGTAAGTTTGATTATCTCAAGGAATATTGTGAGGTGGTATATCTTCCACGAACCGAAGGCATATCCTCGACAATGCTTAGGTCTGAGACGGAGGAGACTGTTTCTATCGGCGTTGCCGGCTGTGGACGTATTGCCAGGCGCTTTGTCCCTGAGACTGATAAGGTGGATGCAGCTGTGTTGACAGCTGTATATGATGTAGACGAGGAGGCGGCAGCATCACTTGCTGAAAGCTATGCCGCGGAGGTGTGTCATGATTATGAAACACTTGTTTCAAAAGTTGACGCTGTCTATATAGCGACCCCGCATATCTTTCATTACGGACAGGTCAGGTATGCCCTGGAGCAGGGAAAACATGTGCTGTGCGAGACCCCGCTTGTACTGGACGGACAGCAGGCACGTGAACTTTATGCTCTGGCTGAGTCAAAGAATCTTGTTCTGCTGGAAGCAAACAAGACCGCTTTCAGCCCGGCATTCAACCATATGGTTACTCTTGTGAAGAGCGGTCTTATCGGAGACGTCGTCGGAATTGATGCTTCGGAGTCCAAGTTATGGGGAAATGCAAACCTTAAGAGGGAACTTGATCCGTCTATGGCTGGAGGTTCTCTTTATGAAATGGGATCATATCCTTTGCTCCCGATAGTCAAACTTCTTGGACCGGATTATCGTAACATGAATATTTACAGCCGTTTGAATGAAGACGGCGTAGATGTATACACGAGGGGAGTGATAATGCATGAGAGTGCGGTGAGTTCGTTCCAGCTTGGCTTGGGAGTAAAGACGGAAGGTGATCTTGTCGTGTCGGGAACAAAAGGTTATGTCTATGTACCGTCGCCTTGGTGGAAGACTGATTATTTCGAGCTGAGGTACGAGGATCAGAATCTGAACAAGAAATATTTCTATACATGGGACGAGCCAGGACTGAGATATGAAATTCAGGAATTCGTATCATGCATTGTAAATAACCGTATGGTATCCTCGCGGCTTACTCCAAGGGAGAGCATCTTCATGGCTGACGTCATGCAGCAGTTTGGTGAACGTAATAATTTCTTTGAAATATGAGAGAGGCGTTAGTGGTCGGAGGAGCAAGCGGTATCGGACTGGCGATTGCATTGCAGCTTGCTGAACGTGCGGATTACCATATCGTTCATATTGTTGACCGTGCCCAGTTGCCGGAAGATATTTGCCATGAAAAGTTCAGGTGTCACCAATTTGACCTGACTTCAGAGGATTATGCATTCTTTGACCGCTTCGGTAACATCGACACCTTGATGATTACAGCAGGATTCGGCCATCTTGCCCTCTTCAAGGATCTCACTGAAGATTATATCGTCAATATCATGAACGTGAATGCTACAGCCGTCATGCGCCTTGTAAGCAGATTCTATGACAGGATTGCATCTTCAGGTGACTTCTATTGCGGCGTGATGGTAAGCATTGCCGGCTTCATGTCTTCGCCTTTCTTTTCTGTATATGGTGCAAGCAAGGCAGCCCTCAAGATATTTATAGAAAGCGTTAATGTGGAATTGGAAAAGGCAGGTTTTTCCAACAGAATCCTGAACGTGTCTCCAGGCTCCATCAAGGGAACTGGATTCAGCCAGGGAAAGACCGACCTGTCATTGACGTACGGACTGGCAGCGGAGATAATACGACATCTTGAGGAGAAGGATGATTTGTTCATTCCGCAATATGAAGAGATATTCAAGACGGTTCTCCAGAGATACCATGATGATTTCCGTGCAGAAGGAAGGCATTCATATGAATATAAACTTAATAGCGGAAGGGTAAAGAATGGCTAGTCTTTCTGTAATCATACCTGTACATAATATGCAGGATTATCTTCCCAAGTGTGTCGAGTCAGTAAGGAAACAGACACTTCATGAACTTGAGATAATTCTGGTTGAGAATGCATCTTCCGATGACTCCCTGAAGTTGTGTCAAGCGTATGCTGCCCTGGATTCGCGTATCAGGGTAATGCATCTGGATGTCGGTGATCTGTCAACCGCACGTAACAGAGGTGTGGCAGAAGCGACATCTGAGTATGTGGCCTTTCTGGACAGTGACGATTCCATCGCTCCTGACATGTATGCGACATTGTATGGTTTTGCGGTCGAAAATAAGCTGGATCTCGTGTATTCCAACCATGTTCATGTATTTGATGACAAACCTCCGAAATATCATTATAAGGAGACGGGAAAGTCTTATGTCCTGACTCCTAAGGAACTTTTGATGATGAACTTTGCCCATAAGGTGCCTTTGAATTCATGTACAATGATTGTGAAGCGGAAGTTCTTTGATACGATGCAGTTTCCTGAATTCAAATATTATGAGGATCGTGCATTCACTTATCTTCTGATTGCAGCGTCTGAACGTGTAGGATATATTGACAAGGCATTTTATCTGTATTATCAGAGGAAGGGCAGTATAGTACATTCCAAGCACTGGAAGATGTATTACGATTTCGCCCATGCGGAGAAGGAAAGGCTGGAGTTTATCATGAAGTCTCAGATGTTTACAGACGAGGAAAAGAGAATGGCAGCCAAGAAAGTCACTGAGACCTTCCTGGCAAAATTACTGCGTACGAACAGAAAGGCAAAGACCAAGGAGCAGAAAGGTCTTTCACGAAAACTTGTGCATTCGATGAGCCTTATACCGAAGGAATGCAAGATAAAGATGAAATCGCGCTTATATCGTAGAATTATAAAGGCATTATATTGATTGGTAGATGGATATAGTCATAACATATGTAGACGGAAACGATCCTGTATGGAAGCAGGATTATGAAAAATATACCAATGTCCCTGTCATGCAGAAGCGTTTCAGGGATTGGGGAACACTGAAGTATCTGTTGAGAGGCATAGAAGTCAACATGCCTTTTATCAGAAATGTCTTTCTTGTCGTCTCTCATCCTACCCAGGTACCTCAGTGGGTGGATAAGTCGCAGTTGAAGATAGTCCTTCATAAGGATATAATTCCTGAGGAATATCTGCCGACATTCAACTGTAATCCGATAGAGATGCATCTGCATAGGATTGAAGGACTGGATGAGGAATATCTCTACTTTAATGACGATCTCTATCCTCTTGCTACTTGCAGGCCGGAAGATTTCTTCCGTGAAGGCAAAGGTATCCTTGGATTCAGCCGTCATTTCCTGGTATCTGGAATGTACAAGAAGATATGCCGGAATTCCGATACGCATGCCAGGAAGGCCCTCGGACTCAAACCGTCCTTCTGCTTTGTGCGTCCACAGCATACATGTACGCCCATGTTCAAGAGCGAATGTGAACAGCTTTATTCGATCCTGGAACAGGATATCCTGGCTTCGCTTACCAGAGTGAGGACTTCCGGAAATCTTAACCAATATCTTTTCCTTGACTATCAGTTGTATAAAGGACGCATGATCAATGAGAAGATTTCGAATAAGCACTATTCTGTAGCTGTGGCATCTCCTGAGAAACTGAAGTCCTTCATATTGTCTCCGACACGTAATCTCATGTGCGTGAACGATGTCCGCCTCAGTGAGGAGCGTTACCTGAAGTTGAGGTCTGCTATGATCGAGGCCTTTGAATTGAAATTCCCTCAAAAGTCAAGATTCGAGAAATAGACTCATATGAATGAACCGATCATAATATCTATTGTAGCACCTGTTTACGGTGTGGAGAGATTCATAGGCAGGTTTGCTGAGTCTGTGCTCTCTCAGTCCTACCCTCATATTCAGTTTGTCTTTGTCGATGATGGGACCAAGGATTCGTCGATTGACATTCTCAATGAGCTCATAGATTCTCGCTTTCCCCATCTTCGTGAGCGTGTGGTCATAGTGCACAAGCAAAATGCAGGTTTACCTGCTGCCAGACAGACAGGAATGGAATATGTTACAGGAGATTACGTTTGGCATGTTGATTCGGATGATTGGATCGCCGAGGATGCAGTGGAGCGTATTGTGTCAAGAATCCTGGAAACCGGAAGCGATGTTATCTATTTCGGATACATGAAGGAGTATGCTGACCGTTCAAAGCCTAAGCCTGAGAAAGAGTATACCACTTCTCAGAAACTGACATATGTAAGAAACATGTATACTCATAAGGCCTATGGGTCAGTGTGCAATAAATGTATAAGACGAAACTTATATTATAAGCCGCTGGTCAAGTTTGCTCCTTTTGCATATGCCGAAGATACATATCTGACGACCCAGCTGGTCGGATATGCATCAAGTATATCTCATCTGGATGAGTGTCCATACCATTATCGTAAAGATAATCCCCATGCTATAACACGACAGAATATGAAGAAGCGTCATCGTGAATACGCTTTGAACTTTCTTGATCTATATGAGAGATATCGTGAGGTACCGGCCGAGTCTAATCCTATACAAGTGATATTGGATGATATCCTCCTTCAGGCCGGATGGTATTCGATAATATATCGTTTGGGGTTGTTCAAGTCTCATCGGTATCTTGCAGAGTCAATCCGAAAAGCACGTGTCAGAACAGGAGCGAACGTATCACTACTGGCACAATGTCTTGTAAAATTGCTATCTTTTCTATATTGATTTCATCTAAATATAAAAGGTCTGACCAAACGGTCAGACCTTTTATATTTATGCGCCGAAGTTATCGTAGAGAATGTTCTCAGGCGGAACTCCGAGTGAGTCGAGGAGCTTCACAACCGCTCCGACCATCATAGGAGGTCCACACATGAGGTAGAGTGCGTCCTCTGGTGCCTCATGCTGCTTGAGGTAAGTCTCGAACATCACGTTGTGTACGAAACCTGCAACGTAAGGTACGCCAGCTGCATCAGCCTCTGGATCCGGTCTGTCAAGTGCAAGGTTGAACTTGAAGTTAGGGAACTCCTTCTCGATTGCATGGTAGTCATCGAGGTAGAATGCCTCCTTAAGTGCACGTGCACCGTAGAAGAAGTTAACCTTGCGGTTAGTCTTCTCAGTGTGGAAGAGATGCATGATGTGGCTACGCATAGGAGCCATACCTGCACCACCACCGACGAAGATCAGCTCCTGGTCTGCAGGGAGATCCTTTGGAAGGAAGAACTCACCGTAAGGACCTGACATAGTGATCTTGTCACCTGGCTTGAGAGAGTAGATGTATGAAGAACAGATACCAGGGTTCACGTCAACCCACTTACCGGCAGCTCTGTCGAATGGAGGAGTTGCGATACGTACGTTGAGCTTGATGATATCACCCTCTGCTGGGTAGCAGGCCATAGAGTAAGCACGTACTGTAGGAGTTGGGTTGACCATCTTGAGGGTTCTGAGACCCATCTTCTCCCAATCCTCCTGGTACTGAGGATCTACGTCGATATCCTTATAGTCTACTGTAACTGCAGGTACATCGATCTGGATGTATCCACCAGACTGGAAGTTGAGGTGCTCTCCCTCAGGGAGCTTCACCACGAATTCCTTGATGAATGTTGCTACGTTGTGGTTAGAAACCACCTCGCACTCCCACTTCTTCACGCTGAGTGCTGAAGCAGGTACCTCTATAGACATATCCTCCTTAATCTTCACCTGACATCCGAGACGCCATTTAGCAGCGATCTGCTTGCGGTTGAAGAAGCCTACCTCAGTAGGGAGGATCTCTCCACCACC
>JAGBTT010000147.1 GCA_017631175.1 Bacteroidales bacterium | reverse complement strand
TCGGAAACCTCTTCCTCTTCCTCGGCCCGCTCATGTACAACGCATGGCCAATCTGGCAGTGCTGGACAGTGTTCGCGATCGTATGCTTCATTTCAATGAGCGTGATGTTCGGAATGGTGAAGTGGCTTGAAAGAGTAACTCAGTAATAATTCAAAATAAAGAAAACAATGTTCAAAGGTCAACCAAAAGGACTCTTTGCCCTCGCGCTCGCCAACACAGGTGAGCGCTTCGGCTACTACACAATGCTGGCCATCTTCCTCCTGTTCATCCAGGCGAAGTTCGGCTTTAGTGCAGCAGCGGCAACACAGATCTACTCGATCTTCCTCGCCGGCGTATACTTCATGCCATTCTTCGGTGGTATCCTTGCTGACAAGATCGGTTACGGAAAGTGCGTGACCCTCGGTATCGGCGTCATGTTCCTCGGATATCTGTGTCTGGCAATCCCTACAGCACCGGACATGGCAGGAAAGATCCTGATGTTCGGTGCGCTCACTCTCATCGCGATCGGTACAGGTCTCTTCAAGGGTAACCTCCAGGTCATGGTAGGAAACCTCTATGACGATCCTAAGTACTCTGCTAAGAGAGACGCTGCGTTCAGTCTCTTCTACATGGCTATCAACGTAGGTTCGATGTTCGCGCCATCAATGGCTAAGGCTATGACAAACTGGTCACTCAGCAAGTTTGACCTCGTTTACAACGCCAACGTTCCTGCACTTGCACACCAGGTGATGAACGGAACAATCACTCCTGAGAATATGGCAACCCTCGAGGGTATCGCTGCCACTATGCCGGGAGCTGCCGGCATGGACATGGCTGAATTCGCACCTTACTACATCGAGAGACTCTCTACCGCTTACAACGGAGGTTTCGCAGTAGCATGCGTATCGCTCATCCTTTCAGTGCTCATCTACTTCAGCTGCCGCGCATGGTTCAAGCACGCTGACGTGAACGCCAAGCAGGCTCAGGCTGCAAATCCTGCAGCAGAGGTGGAGCTCACACCAGCTCAGACAAAGAGCCGTATCGGAGCACTTATCTTCGTTTTCGCAGTTGTTATCTTCTTCTGGATGGCATTCCACCAGAACGGTGCTACAATGACATTCTTCGCTCGTGACTACACAGCCAGCAGCGTAACAGGCGGTCTGAGAATCGGATTCAACATCTGGTGTCTCGCCCTCATCGCCCTTTCTGTATACACTCTCTTCAGCGTGTTCCAGTCTGAGTCGAAGAAGACCAAGATGATCTCAGGTGCAGCTACCATCGGACTTTGGGCTCTCGCAGCTGCGCTCTACCTCAGAATGCCAGGCACAGTGAACATCCAGCCTTCTGACTTCCAGCAGTTCAACCCATTCTACGTGGTAGCCCTCACTCCTGTATCGCTCGCTATCTTCAGCGCACTCGCAAAGAAAGGCAAGGAGCCTTCGGCACCTCGTAAGATCGGCCTCGGAATGTTCGTTGCTGGTGCAGGATTCCTCATCCTCACCCTCGGTTCCCTCGGCCTCGCTTCTCCAAAGGAGCTCGGCGGAACAGTGAGCCCGGACCTCGTATCACCTACATGGCTTATCAGCACATACCTCGTGCTTACTTTTGCTGAGCTTCTCCTCTCACCTATGGGTATCTCATTCGTGTCTAAGGTTGCTCCTCCTAAGTACAAAGGTATGATGATGGGAGGATGGTTTGCAGCAACTGCAATCGGAAACTACCTCGTATCGGTTCCTGGTCTCCTCTGGATGAGGATTCCTCTCTGGACAATCTGGGTAGTCCTCCTTGCCATCTGCATCGTGGCAGGTGTGTTCATGTTCGCTAACATGAAGCGCATCGAGTCTGCTACAGAGTAGTACTACAAATAAATAGTTGTGGCAGCAGCTGCAGCCGGTCCTTCCCACTTCGTGGGCCCCTTCCCTTTTCGGGAGCCAATGCCGGCAACAGCTGCTGCCACAACTATTTTTATTGAAAGGGAATTATATTATATTTGTAGGTTATTATGGACGCAGGAATCAAGGAGACGCTGATCGGGTGGGCGGAAGAGTATAATGACCCGAAATACTTCCAGGAAGACCCTATTATCTTCCCGACAAAGTTCGCACGCAAATACGAGGCGGGAGAGGCGGCTCTGGCTGATGTGGAAATCGCAGGGCTTCTAGCGGCCCATCTGGCATGGGGCAGACGCGCTATGATCGTAAGGGACTGTGACAGGATGTTCGAGGAGATGAACTGGAGGCCATATGACTATGTGATGAACGGAGAGTATAGGAACGAGGATGTCAGCCTGCATAGGACGATAAAGTGGAGTCAGTTTGCTCAGATATGTGAAAACCTGCGTAACATATATGCAGAACACGACAGTCTGGAAGGACTGACGGACACTGACATCAGGTGCAGGATCTTCGGACAGAAGGAGGACAGGAAGGCACCGAACAAGAAGATCAGCATGATGCGCAGATGGATGGTCAGGGATGACGGCAAGGTCGACCTGGGAGTATGGAAGAACTCCGACAAGACAAGTCTGATCATGCCTCTTGATGTACATGTTTACACACAGGCTACGGCACTGGGGCTGACATCGCGCAAGCAGAAAGACATAGTGACTGCCCGCGAAATAACAGACGCGTTCAAGGAAATATGGCCGGAGGACCCATGCAAGGGTGACTTTGCGCTGTTCGGATATGGAGTGACACAAAAATAATATGCCAAGACTTTACATAATATCAGGATGCAATGGAGCAGGAAAGACAACCGCTTCATATTCGCTGCTGCCTGAAATGCTGGACTGCAAGGAGTTCGTGAACTCCGACGAGTTTGCAAAGAGCCTATCACCTTTCGACCCTTCGCAGGCATCGATCCAGGCAAGCCGCTACATGCTCCTTAAGGTCAGATACCTTCTCAAGAGAAACGAAGATTTCGCCGTGGAGACCACTCTGGCGACAAGAACTTTGCTCAAGATTGTCAAGGCAGCTCAAGATGCAGGATATACTGTGACGCTGCTGTACTTCTGGCTCAACAGTCCGGAACTTGCTGTTGCGAGAGTAAAGGCTAGAGTTGCTGCCGGAGGACACAACATTCCGGAAGAGACCATCCGCAGACGCTACCATGTCGGAATAGACTACTTCTTCAATATCTATGCACCGATATCGGAAAGATGGATTCTGGCAGATAATTCGCAGATTCCGTTCAGAGTAATAGCAGAGGGGTCTAAAAACGACGTCATCAACATCAAGGACGAAGATACCTACAAGAAGATCTATGCCATTGCAGAAGAGACAATCACATTAGCAGACAAAGATGAACTGTAAGAATCATTATCTTGACATATTCAACATAACAGAGGCCGGCCTCAAGGAAATTATTGCCAAGGCTCTGTCCAGAGGCGGCGACTTCGCTGACCTTTATTTCGAATACACGACATTCTTCAACCTCAATCTGAAGGACGGAACCGTATCTTCAGGAGGATTCCATACAGACTACGGAGTAGGCATAAGGGTGCTCAAGGGCGAGAAGACCGGATATGCATATTCGGAGAATCTTGACATGCGCGAGATGCTGAAAGCGGCGGACGCTGCCTCGGCGATTGCCCAGGCAGGCGGAAGCAGCCTGCCATATCGCGCAGGAACGGCGTGCACACCGGCCCTTTACCCTATGCGGAAGAACTGGAGAGACACTGACGCATCTGCCCTTCTGCCATTCCTTCTGGATGTGGAAAAGAAGGTAACAGCGCAGGACAGCCGTATCGTGAAGGTAATGGCAAGACTGTCAAACTCAGTGTGCGACGTGCTGATGTATAACTCGTTCGGCGAGATCACATACGACACAAGGCCCATGGGAAGCATTTCAGTTACGGCAGTATTCCAGCATGAAGGAAAGTCTGAGAACAAGAGCGTGTCACGAAGCTTCAGAATGGGAGCTGAGCTGATAAGCGGAGCTCTGGCTGATGAGATTGCAGCTGAAGTTGCAGAAGGCATCGACGAGCGATTCGAGGCCATAAGGCCGAAAGGAGGTCAGATGGCGGTTGTCATGGGAGCCGGCCCATCCGGAGTGCTTCTTCACGAAGCTATGGGACATGCATTCGAAGCCGACTTCAACAGGAAAGGCCAATCCATCTTCTCGGACAAGATGGGCCAGCAGATATGCCCCAAGGGAGTAAATGTAGTGGATGACGGCACATTGGAATTCAATCGAGGCGCATGCAGATATGACGACGAAGGCGTAGCCGGCCAGAAGACATATATGGTTGCTGACGGAGTCCTCAACTCATATCTCCACGACAGGATCAGCGCAGCATGGTATGGCGTAGAGCCTACCGGAAACGGAAGAAGGGAAAATTTCAGATACAACCCGATACCGAGGATGAGAGCGACCTATATGGAAAGCGGGAATGCAGATCCGTCATCAATCATCGCTGACGTAAGGCAGGGTATATATGTGAAGGAACTCTCGAACGGCCAGGTCAAGATCGGCGAAGGAGACTTCACGTTCTTTGTCA
The DNA here is from genome assembly GCA_017631175.1 of Bacteroidales bacterium. Classification (GTDB taxonomy): domain Bacteria; phylum Bacteroidota; class Bacteroidia; order Bacteroidales; family UBA932; genus Cryptobacteroides. The sequence goes on along the minus strand of JAGBTT010000147.1, from coordinate 6,858 downwards.
AGAGCGGATTCCTGATCGAGGACGGACGCCTGACAGCTCCTGTCAAGGATATAAACATCATAGGAAACGGACCGGAAGCATTAGCCAATATCCTGGCGGTCGGCAACGACCTCAAGATCGATAACGGCACATGGACATGCGGTAAGGAGCAGAGCGTGGCAGTATCATGCGGAATGCCGACCATTCTGGTGAAAAGTCTGACTGTAGGAGGAGAATAGATGATACAGGCACATGAAATAGAGATTGCAAGGCATTGCATAAGCTTTGCGTGCGGCAATGGAGCTGACAACGCCAGGGTGAACCTCAACAAGAGCAGCATCGACAGCTGCAACATGCTCAACGGCGAGCTGGACAAGGTAACCCATGCAGCAGACAGGTCAATATATCTTTACCTCTATGTAGACGGGAAGTATGGCACATTCTCGACCAACATGCTGGAGAAGGACAAGCTTGAGGACTTCATACTCAAGGCAATAGACATGGTCAGGATGCTGGGAGAAGACCAGTGCAGAAAGCTCCCTGATCCTTCAAGAACCGAGCGCAATGCAAGGACCGGACGTGAACTAGGACTATATGATGAAGCCTTGGAGCAGTCGGACAGCGACAGCAGACTGGGAAGAGCATATGCGATGAGCATATGGAATGACGAGAATGCAAACCATTCGGAAGAATATCACATCATATCGGAAGAATGTGAATACAGTGAGTCATACGACGACAGCATAACCATTGATTCACAAGGATTTGAGGGAAGACACACCGAGAGCGCATTCAGCTTCTTCGCTGAAGTGACCGTTCAGGACAACGAAGGAAACCGATACAGCGGATACTGGTGGGACACAACCCCACGAAAGGATGCAGCAGACCCTGCAGAGTGCAGCAGAAAGGCACTCGAAAGAGCAGTTGCGCAGATCGGCCCTCAGCCTCGAAGGAGCGGACGTGCACGTATGGTCGTGGACAGCAGCGTCGCTTCCAGGCTTGTAGCTCCAGTACTAAATGCGCTTAACGGATCTGCATTGCAGCAGAAGATGTCATTCCTTGACGGTGCATTAGGACATAAGGTATTCGGCGAAGGCATGAACCTGATGGACCATCCGAGAACTGAAGGAAGAAACGGTTCAAGGATGTACGACAGCGAAGGCGTCTCGACAAAAGATGCTCCTGTAATCAAGGACGGAGTAGTATGCCAATACTTCATAAATACCTACAATGCGGCGAAAATGGGTATTGAGCCGACAGTGGAAGATGCTTCGAGGCCATGCCTGATGCCATATTTGAAAGATAAGGAATTGGCGGACGGAGAAATTTCCGTATCTTTGAGGGATATACTGCAGTTTTGCAGGAACGGAATACTCGTCACAGGATTCAACGGCGGCAACACCAATCCTGTGACAGGGGACTTCTCCTTCGGAATAGAGGGTTTCGCCTTCAGCAAGGGCAAGATCACCCATCCTGTCCGTGAGATGCTGATTACGGGCAATTTGAAAGACCTTTGGAACAACCTGATCGCAGCAGGAACAGACGCCCGCCCAAGTTCACGCTGGCAGATACCTAGCATAGCATTTGAGAATGTATCATTTTCTGCATAAAACAAAAATATAATATGAAAATTACACAACACACAGTAGTAGAGTTCAGTTACGAACTCGAGGTTGACGGACAGATTGTCGACCAGTGCCCGAAGGAGCGTCCTTTGGACTATATCCACGGAACAGGAAGCCTTCTTCCTAAGCTAGAAGAAGCTATCGAGGGCATGGAGCCAGGCTCAACATTCGATGTGATTCTCGCTCCTGCAGACGCTTACGGCGAGGTTGACCCTTCAAGGGTGATCGACCTTCCCAAGGCAGCATTCGAGGTTAACGGCGAGATCCGCGAAGACCTCCTGGTTGTAGGCAACACCATCCCTATGATGAACAGCATGGGTGGAGTGATTCCCGGCGTAGTCGTAGAGGTTTCTGAGGACAGCGTGAAGATGGACCTCAACCACCAGATGGCAGGCAAGACCCTCCACTTCAAGGGTGAGGTGCTCACAGTAAGAGAAGCTACCGAGAAGGAACTCACCGAGGGACTTCACGGAGAGTATGTACACACATGCGGCGGTTGCGGCGGCGGATGCCATGGTGGAGGATGCGGCGACTCTGAATGCGGAGGATGCGGCGAAGGTGACTGCGGTTGCGGATGCCACTAAAATGAAGACGGCAGTTGTCATACTTAACTGGAACACGGAAGGATTCCTCAGGGAATTCCTTCCTGGTCTTATTCACTCAATAGCAAAGGTAGAAGGAGCGGAAGTCATCGTTGCTGACAACGCTTCCACAGATGGAAGCCTCGAAGTGATGAGAAAAGAGTTCCCGCAAGTAAGGACACTGCAGTTTGAAAGGAACTTCGGTTTTACCGGAGGATACAACAAGGCGTTCAGTCAGATAGATTCGGATTACTTCGTGCTGATAAACTCCGACATTGAAGTGACGGAAGACTGGCTGGAGCCACTTGTGGACTGGATGGACCACCATCCCGAATGCGGAGCATGTGCGCCGAAACTGCATAGCTGGCAAGAGCGTACGATGTTCGAATACGCAGGAGCGGCAGGTGGTTACCTAGACAGGTTCGGTTACCCGTTCTGTCGTGGCCGCGTCCTCAAAAGACTTGAAAAAGATAACGGACAATATGACTTCCCTGCCGATGTACTCTGGGCTACAGGCGCATGTCTGATGGTCAGAAGCACGGTATACAGGCAGTTGGGAGGACTTGACGAAAGATTCTTTGCCCACATGGAGGAAATCGACCTGTGCTGGAGAATGCAGCTGGAGGGGTACAAAGTCACTGTGGTACCGGAATCTGTCGTGTATCATGTCGGAGGCGGAACCCTGCCGGCGACGTCGCCGTTCAAACTGTTCCTGAACTACAGGAACAACCTGCTGATGCTTGAGAACAACCTCGCCAAGACCCTTGCTCTCAAGAACCTGAAAAGAGGAATGCATGCAGCAGACGCTGCAGCACAAGGCTTGCGTCAGGCCCGCTGGAGGATATTCCAGAGGAAGTGTCTTGACTGGCTGTCGGCGGGAATATACCTTGTGACCTTGAATACAGGCAGTTTCAAGGCCGTAGGAAAAGCCTACAGGGAATACAGACAGCTAAGGTCTGTCGCAGACATAAAGGATATAAGGACATACCTGAAGGTTCATGGTCAGGATGCCGGCGTATCCGGAATATACAGAAAATGGATTGTCCTGTCCTCTATGCTGAATGGAAAAGAAGTATTCAGCAGCATAAAGGAAAAGGACTTCTACAACATTTAAGCTTAAAGATATGAAGATCGTTATTGCAGGTGCCGGTGAAGTAGGTTCTCACCTGGCCAAGATGCTGAACAACGAGACCAATGAGGTCACAGTCATCGATCAGCGCCGTGAGAGGCTGGACAATCTGACTGCCATTACAGATGTGATCACGGTAGAGGGAAACCCATCGGCGATCAAGGTTCTGCGTCAGGCCGGTGCGCACGATGCAGACCTGTTCATAGCTGTGAACCCATCAGACTCGCAGGACGTGAACATTGTGAGCGCCATGCTGGCAAAGCAGCTCGGCAGCAAGAAAGTGACAGCCCGCATCAATAACGAGGAATATCTCACATATGAGAACAAGCATCTTTTCACAGAAATGGGCATAGACCTGATGTTCTATCCGGAAAAGATTGCTGCCGGTGAAATCGCAGACCTGCTCAAACGTACTGCTACAACAGAGTCTCTTGAATTCGCAAGAGGAAAGATACAGATAGCCGTATTCAAACTTGAAGAAGAGTCTGAACTTATAGGCATGAACATGGCGGAATTTAGCGCCCTGGCAGCACAGGAAGGCCACAAGTTCAGAGTGGTTGCAATATCCAGACAGGACGAGACCATCATTCCTAAAGTAGACACCAAGTTCAAATACCATGACCTTGTGTTCATCATCTCAAAGAGAGAAGGAATGGACATGCTCATGAGATACATCGGCAAGGAGAACATAGAGGTCAAGAACCTCATGATCCTTGGAGGCAGTCCGATCGGAGAGATGGTAGCGAAGCAGTTAAGCAAGCAGCTCGACTCTATAAAGCTGATAGAAATGAACAAGGCAAAGTGCCTGGACCTCTCGGAAAAGTTTCCTTCCAACGTAATGGTCGTGAACGGAGACGGACGAAATTCCGACATGCTGCTTGAAGAGTCGATCAGGGAGTATGATGCATTTGTGGCTGTGACCAACAACTCTGAGACCAACATTCTGGCATGCGTGGCCGCAAAGAGCCTGGGAGTTCCAAGGACCATCGCAGAAGTTGAGAATCTGGAATACATAAGGCTTGCCGAGAGCATGGGTGTCGACGCCGTGATCAACAAGAAGCTCATTACTGCCGGCAGAATCTTCAAGTTCACCCTCAGCAGCAAGGTACGCTTCATCAAATACATGAGCGGCACCAAGGCGGAAGTGCTGGAATACATTGTGAGTCCGGGCTCTGCAATTACCAAGAACACCCTCATGAACACGAACTTCCCTAAGAACGCGATCATCGGCGGAATAATCAGAGGCAATGAATCATTCATCGCTGTGGGAGATACACAGATACAGGCATACGACCGCGTTGCGGTATTCGCCCTCCCGGAAGCCGTAAAGGAAGTGGATAAATTTTTCAAATAATGGCAAGTTACCTTCAGATAGAGAACATATCCAAGAGCTACGGACCGAAGGTCCTGTTTGAAAAGATAGGATTCAACATAAATGAGGGCGATAAGATCGCTCTCATTGCACCTAACGGTACCGGCAAGACATCGCTGATGAGAATCCTCGCCGGCAAGGACAAGTCAGACTCGGGCGGAAAGATCATGTTCCTGAAGGACATAAAGATTGCCTTTCTGGAGCAGGAATATGACTTCGAGCCGGAAAGGTCAATCTTCGACCAGATCATGACCTCCAGCATAGAGTTCACAAAGGATCTCGACCAGGAGCACCTTTGGGAATATGAACATAGGGTCGTAAAATTCCTGACCAGCTTCAACCTGACCAATCCTGACCAGAAGATGAAGGAACTCTCTGGCGGAGAGGTCAAGAGGGTCGCACTGACCCAGATGCTTGCCAGCGAGGCGGAGTTCTTCATCATGGACGAGCCGACCAACCATCTGGACATCGACGCCATCGAGTTCCTTGAAGGTTACCTCAGTCGTTCACGATGCACACTTTTCATGGTTACCCACGACCGATATTTCCTTGACCGGGTATGTAACACCGTCATGGAAATGGATCATGGCGCGGTATATACCTATAAGGGAGATTACCAGAACTTTCTTGAGAAGAGAGAAGAGAGAATCGCTAATTACAATGCAGAGACTGACAAGGTGCGCAACATCCTGCGACGTGAGCTGGAATGGATCCGAAGCACTCCCTGCGCCCGCACAGGCAAGGCACGTTACCGTATAAACGCCTTTTATGACCTCAAGGACAGGGCGTCACAGGTATATACCCAGAAACAGGTGAATATGGACCCTATGAAGGGTTCCACACGACTCGGAACAAAGATCATCAACTGCAAGGACCTCAGTTTCTATTACGGCGACAGTTGTTACCTTGATAAGTTCACATACAACTTCCAGCGTTATGAGAAGGTCGGAATCGTAGGACGCAACGGTGCGGGAAAGTCTACGTTCCTGAACATCCTTACCGGGCGTATGTACGAAGATGATCCTGGCCTACTGACCGGAGTGATAGAGCGCGGAGAGTCTCTAAAGATAGGCTACTACCACCAGAGCGGTATGTCATTCAATCCTCAGGATACTGTACTGGACATCGTGAATGACACATGGCTTCTGAACCGCTTCCTCTTCCCTCACGAGATGCTCAACAACAAGATCGAGAAGCTCAGTGGAGGAGAAAAGCGCCGTCTGTATCTGCTCACAATCCTCATGCAGCAGCCGAACCTGCTGATTCTTGACGAGCCTACCAACGACCTGGACATCGTGACACTCAACATCCTCGAGGAATACCTCAAGGAGTTCAGCGGATCGTTGATCATAGTATCTCACGACAGACATTTCCTCGACAAGCTGGTAGACCACCTCTTCATCTTCTGCGGAGACGGAGTCGTGAAGGACTTCGTAGGAACATACAGCGAATACAGGGAATATATCAAGGAATACGAGGCAGAACAGCGCTCGCAGGCGCGTGCCGAGGAGAAAGCTGCCAAAGAAAAGGCAGCCAAGGCAGCAGCTGCAAATGCTCCGGCACAGGAACAGCCTGCCAAGAAGCGCAAACTGACATACAAGGAGCAGAAGGAACTCGAGCAGCTTGAGAAGGATCTGGAAAGCCTGGCTGCAGAGAAAGCTGAACTGGAAGAGATCCTCAACAGCGGCACACTCCCCTACGAAGAGCTGCAGAAGGCGTCAGAGCGAATCGGCCAGATATTGGAACTCACTGATGAGAAGGAGTTCAGGCTGCTGGAGCTGTATGAGTTGATGTAGAAACCTTAAAACAGAGTTTTCTAGAGCATATAAAATTAAACCGCATCCTAGATATCTAGAATGCGGTTTTGTTGTGACTCCGACAGGATTCAAACCTGTAACCTTCTGATCCGTAGTCAGATGCTCTATTCAGTTGAGCTACGGAGCCGTTATGCAGCTATGCTGCTTTATTACTACTCGTTGTCCTTAACGACAGCGACTTTCTTCTCCTTGATACGAGCCTTCTTACCTGAGAGGTCGCGGAGGTAGAAGATACGTGCGCGACGAACTTTACCTACCTTGTTGAGCTCGATTGACTCGATGAATGGTGATTCAAATGGGAAGATTCTCTCAACACCTACACCGCTGGCAACCTTGCGAACTGTGAATGTTCTGG
>JAGBTT010000146.1 GCA_017631175.1 Bacteroidales bacterium | reverse complement strand
GGCTCCGCTGAGATGGACTATGACCTCATCGACGAGGGTGCCATAAGCATCAAGCCAAACGACGACGGTACTTATACAATAGAAGGTGTCCTCGTGGGCAAGAAATACACCAAGAGGTACTTCAGGTGGACAGGAAACATTGACCCGAGGAATTATGTTCCCGAGGAGACTCCGAACAGCACTCTCACGCAGGATATGACCGGTCTGACCTTCGATCAGGGCCAGCTCCAGGACAAGGGCGACTACTTCTACCGCATGGACGAGAGTTATCGCTGCCTTCTGATCTACCTTGGAGACGAATCTGTAGACATGAGCGCATCAAGACCGGCGGGAGACGGTGCTGTGCTGAGATTGGAGGTTCTCGTACCGTGGGAGGTCGACATAACCAAGGACGGAATCCCTTCTGGTACATATAAGATGACCGACAGAAATATAGACACTTCCATTGACAAAGACAACATAGTTCCCGGCGTGGCAATCCCTGGCCTTCCGAATGTGTTTGCGGCGTGGAAGGTAGCGGGAGCGTGGTACTATGAGCTTGAAGGCGGCGAATGGAGCCAGACATACGCCCGTATAGACGAGGGTGAAATAGTTATTGATAATCATGGGGACGGAAGCTATACTATTTCGTATGATCTGCTTGACTGTCAGGTTGTTCCGAAGAAGATTCAGGGTACTACAACTCTGGCGGAACTGTCGATTCCGGGCAAGCCGGGCCAAGGTAATCAGGACGTAGTCCTTGACGCCAATACATATGCAGTAGACAAGGATAAATCCACATTCGGCAGCGTGGAACTGACTAATCTTGGCGAGTATATCTGCATCGCCGCAACTCCGGCGGAGGGCGTGCAGAGCTTCGATGCTGTCTTCGAGCAGGATGAGTTCTTCTATGTGGCGATATCGCCGCTGCTGAACGGCAAGGAGTTCGACCTTATGACTGAGAATGACCTTTATACTGTCATGAGTACGCTTGAGGGCGCGTTCCTTGAGACTGTGGCTCCGGACATGAAGGATGAGATCAAGGAAGGAAAGTGCCTGTTTGACTATAAGGACGGTAAGGCTACTGTTGAGGTGCGCCTGACGCTGGCGGACGGAACCAAGCTGGCGGCGAAAATGGAAGCGGAGGAGCCTGGAATCGTCGTGAATGAGAACATTTTCGCCATCGGCGGAGATGAGAAGCCTGTCCGCACAGCCTTCTACCTCAAGGAGGACGGTCTGACTACATTGTATCTGACACCGGCTGGAATCGAATATTTCGAGGACATATCGATTACGACATATTATGCGTATATAGTACTGGACGACACTCAGTGTAACGGAAGAGCTCTGGACGTGAGCGACATTGTTGCTGTAGGATATGGCGATAACTTCAATGAGATATATGTTGATTCCCGCGAGGTTTCGGCCAAGGGATCATTAAAGGTCTTTGCTGACCCGTCTGACGCGTCTCATTACCAAGTTTCCGCCGACATAACCTTCGGAGGAACGACTCTCAAGCTCCGATACGACGGCAATGCCATCGATGCCGGCACCAAGGAGGTTGTGAAGAATGAGGTCATTTATAACGGCGAGACTTACGGCATCACGAATGTGATTCTCAATATGCAGCCGGATCCTGTGAGCCTTACATGTACAGTGATGATCTTTACCGAAAGAGGTGATATGGTAAAGATAAATCTTCCGGTAAACTTCCTTGACGGCAATGCACATGGCTTCTCGCAGAGTCCTGACCTTTATATGGATTATGACGGGCAGAGATACAGCAAGGCAACCGGCTACAGCGGCACCATAACTGTGGCGGAAGACGGCGACACGATAAGAATAGATGCGACAAATTATGATAACCTGAAGATAACTTATGAAGGACCTTATGAAGCAGAAAGTTAGATATATGATGATGGCGGCGGCAGCGCTCGTTGCGCTTCATTCCTGCGAAAAGCCTGAAACCCCGCAGGTGCAGGATCCTCCGCAGCAGGAGGAGCAGCAGCCGGTGGTGGAGCCGCCTATATGTACATATGAATACGACGGAAAGGAATATCCGGTTTATTCTGTCGCCTGGTCTGCTGACGAAAGCCAGATCATGGTCAAGATTTCACCGTTCAAGGAGGATCAGCCGCAGACGACCTATGCAGTCATTGGCATAAATTCTGCTTTGGCGGGCGTGGAGATCGATGTTGATATGGCTTGGCACAACGATGACTATTACTTCATCTATGAAGATCCCCTCATGTATTATTCACAGTATAGGCATCTGCAGTCGGGTGTCATAATGGTGGAGAAAACGGCCGAAGGTGGGTATAAGGTGCTCGCAGATGTGATTCTCCCCGACGGAAAAACATTTAAATTCGAGTATTAGTATTGTTCGGATTGATTTAAAAATGTATATTTGTATCCTTTCAAGACAAAAATTCAACCATTAAATAATAGCATTATGAAAATCAAACATTTGCTTATCGGTATGCTCGCAATAGCGGGTGCCGTGGCTTGTAAGCAGGATGAACCTGTTCAGGAGCCGAAGCTCGATGTTGACAAGGCGGCCGTTGAGGTTGCTGCGACAGCGGGCGAAGCTACTTTCAATGTTACTTCAAACCAGAACTGGGTTGCTTCCGCAGACGCTGACTGGGTGTCTCTTGAGCCTGCAAGCGGTTCGGCTTCAGAGAAGGCAGTAGCAGTAAAGGTTACAGCTGAGGATAATGAGACAACTGCGGCACGTGAGGCTACAGTGACCGTAAAGGCTGGTGAGCTGACCAAGACTGTAAAGGTCAACCAGGCTGCAGGCCAGGGTGGTGAGACTCCAGGTCCGGAACTTCCGCAGTCAGAGTGGGCTCTCGTAGGTTCGTTCAATGAATGGAATCCTGCATCTGAGCTCTATCTTGCAGTTCTTGATGAGGAGTATTTCGTATACTACGGCTTTGAGCTTGCGTCAAACGATGAGTTCAAGTTCCTCAAGGGCGGCGCATGGCCACCAGCAGGACAGGAAGTCGGCGGTAACGGTCTTGTAGAGCCAAATACAATCCAGCCGGCAGGCGGATCGAACATCAAGGTTACAGAGGCAGGCAAGTATGATATCTACCTTGCAGCAGACCTTACCAAGTTCTATGTAATGTCAGAGGGCAAGCTCCCAGCAGAGGCAGTTGAGCCAGCTCCAGTTGAGAATCAGTGGGGTATGATGGGTTGCTTCGTTGACAACCAGTGGGCATCAGACGTTCCTATGACTAAGGAAGGCGAGTGGATCGTTGCCAAGGGCGCACAGTTCACAGAGCTCACATTCAAGATCCGCGCAAATGCAAGCTGGGCAGACGCTACCAACATCGGCCGTGCTCCAGGTTCAGAGCGTGCAGTGGTAAACGGCAAGATCGAGGTCGTTACAGCAGAATATGCTAAGGCAAACCTCGGCGGTGACGCAGCTGACATCAAGCTCAACGGCGAGCCAGGCACATATGACGTATACTTCAGCTTCGAGAACCTCGAGGTTTACGTTATGGAGGCTGGTTTCAAGCCAGGCGAGAAGGAACCTCAGAACCCGGATCCGGTAGAGGTTACTTACACAGTCGTAGGTACACTCGCTGATGCAGCATGGGTGAACAATGCTCCAGCAGGCCTCATGGCTAAGGAGGGTGACCTTTACGTTGCCAAGAACGTTCCTTTCGTATGGAACTCTACATGCTACGGCGGAGACTACAATAGAATCGAGTTCAAGATTGTCGAGACAGGTACATGGGATGGTTTCGCATATCCTGAGAAGAACGTAGACCAGTATGCAAATGCCGAGATCACAGTGCAGAACGGTGGTGAGAACATCGCATTGGATGCACCAGAAGGCAATTACGACGTTTACTTCGACAAGGCAAACAAGAAGGTATGGGTAATGGAGCCAGGCTTCAAGCCAGGCGAGAAGGAACCTCTCGTTCCTCAGCCAGAGCCAGAGTATACTCTTGACGGCAAGCAGTGGCTTCTCAGCGCCATGGACACTTACGTGCTCATCGACCTTGGTCTTTATGAGCCAGGTGCAATGGTAATTGCTCTTCCATCAATGGACGGAACCGGTTTTGCATGCTACATGTACGGTACATACGAGATCGAGAAGACTGACGCCAAGTCAGGTAACATCATCTTCACTCAGTACGATCCTGAGTGGGACGAGTTCATGGATCCGCAGTCATTCGCATATTCGGAACTTTCAGAGAACGTAGTATACGTGAGCGCCGAGGCTCTCATCGGTGACCCTACTCCACTTCCATTCATGGCTGTAGAGGAGCCTTACGATATCATGTTTGACAACGGTGGTGGAGAAGATCCTGTCGGTGCTATCGAGAACGGCGAGTACTGGTTCTTCAACGGTGAGAAGGTGATGGCACCTCTCGCAGAGGGTGAGACAACAGGCCTTCTTCCTGCAGGTAATGTAATTGACGGAGCAAGCACAGTGAAGAACATCTTCACTCTCACTTACGATCCGGATTGGACATACTACACAATCCAGGACTCATACGGACGTTATCTCGGACATACTGACTATACTTCCGGAAACATTGCGACAACAACAGTTCTTCCTTCGGGTGACGACTATGCATTCTATCTTTGGGCTGTAGACCCTAATTACTCAGACGGTAAGATGGATGTATACAACTGCGCTACATTCTTCGGCTTTGCATATTCTGCTGAGAACAACAACTGGTATCTTGACGAGGAGTCATATACCAAGGAGGCAGTTCTTCCGCAGCTCGTAAAGGCTGAGAATCCTGTTGAGGAGCCGGTTGTGCCAGAGGGACCACAGGCAATTTCAGTTGCTGATTTCCTTAAGCTCAGCGTTGGTACTACAGAGTATCAGCTTACAGGCGTGATTGAGGGTACATACAACACAACTTATGGTAACTTCTATCTCAACGATGGCACTGGAAAGGTTCTTGTGTATGGTCTGACAGCAACCAAGCAGACTTATAACGACAAGTCGTTTGCAAGCCTCGGTCTCAGAGATGGTGACACTTTGACCCTTATCGGAACACGTGATGACTATAATGGAACAGCTCAGGTAGGTGGCCCTGCATATTATGTAAGCCATGAGTCACTCCCTTATCTTGAACTCAGTGCAGAGTCAGCAACAGTTGACGCCGAAGCTACATCTTACACTCTCAAGGTGGAGTCTAACCTTGATTGGATGGTTGTACCTTCTGCAACAGTTACTCCAGACAAGACAGCTGGATCAGGCAATGGCTCAATCGTTCTTTCATTTGCAGCAAACGAGACTGACACTCCGGTAGAACATCTTGTTGTAGTGATGGCCGGCACTATCACAAAGACCTTCGCTTTGACTCAGAAGGCTAAAGGTGACGATTCAGCTGACGTACCTCCGTTTACAAGCAATGTAACATGGAAGCTCGGAAACAAGGCGTACAGTGAAAAAGCTACAGTAAACGGAACATCGAATGTTTCAGTCCTTAAGCTTGGAACATCTTCGGTTGTAGGTGATGCTACCATTACAATTCCTGCAGGAACAACTAAGGTTGGCTTCTATGGTGTGGCTTGGAATGGTAAATCAGGTAAGCTGACAGCTTCTGTCGCTGGTACAAAGATATATGAGCAGGCTTTGGCTTCTAATTCCGGAGCGGCAAATAATAGTCCATATACTATCACTATAAAGGATACTGATTATTATGAGTTCACTCTTCCTGCTCCATGTGAGGCTGACACAACAGTGACATTGGCTACAGTATCCGGAGCTACACGAGTAATTCTTTGGGGAATTAACACATACTAGATTACGGCACTTTTGCCAGTTATGATTCAGGCGGCCCTCGGGTCGCCTGAATTTGTCTATATAATTCACGGCTATCCAATAATTATTGCCTAAATTTGTCTTTTAGATAAATTATATGTCTATGAGAAGAATACTGACAGTTATTGCAGCAGTTTGTGGACTGATGTTGCAGTGGGGCTGTGACAAGCCGCAGACGGAAGAGCCAAAGGAAGATCAGAAGGAGGATTTTGCGCTTGCGGTTTCGGATGTCACAGCAGTTTCATGTCATTTTGCTGTTACTCCGAAGGATGAGCAGATGCCGTATGTGGTCATGCTTGTGGAGAAGTCTGATTTTGACTCTTATGAGGATGAGTATAAATATCAGGACAACGACCTGGAGTGGTTTCAGCAGAAGGCTATGGAGGAGGGCAAGGATCTGGACGCATGGCTGAAGGATTTCCTGCATGTGGGCCCTTTCGAGGCAGATGAGAAGGGCTTGATGCCAGGTACATCATATTACCTATATGCATATGGCCTTAATTATGAAGGCTACTTTACTACGGGTGTTACCAAGATGGAGTTCTCGACTCCGGAGATCGTCCAGAAGGAGATGACCTTTGATATAGATGTGACTGATATAGGTCTCTCTAAGGCGACTGTCAGCGTGCAGGCGAGTGAGGAGGCAGGACTCTTCTTCATGAATGTATTCTCGCAGCAGCAGTATCAGGAGTGGGGTGGTGATGAGACAGCATTTGCCAACCATGCCGCAGCGCTCGTGGATTACTATGTGACCATGGGCAGGACCTTGGAGGAAATCGTGACCAATCTTGGCTCCGTGGGCAAGGCTTCGATGATCTTCGATGACCTGACGGCAGATACGGAATACATTGCCTATGCCGTGGGAATAGATGAAAACTTCTTCGTGAACACCAAGGCCACAGTAGTAAGGTTTACCACAAAGAAGGCTGTCCAGTCTTCGAATACATTCACAGTAGACATAACTGGAACCACATTCTGTTCGGTTCAGGGTACGGTGACCCCATCGAATGATGATCCGTACATCTGCACGATCCAGCCGAAGATGCAGCTTGACATGTATGGCTCGGATGAGGAGATCATGTATGAGCTCGTGGCTACCTATGACAAGTGGGATGCATTGCAGGATGTTCTCTATGCGGGCGAGACTGTAGATCTTGAGAAAATATCTTCATTGGCGGCAGAAACCGAATATGTGGTGGTCTGCTTCGGATGGGATGAAGCACCGACTACCGGACTTACCAAGGTTGAGTTCACTACAGCCGCAGCCGGAGGAAATCCACGTGCGCAGGAACTGACCTTCGAACTGTCTGATATCATTCACAATAAGGTGACTGTCAACATTACACCGAAACTCGGTCTGCACTATTTCTATGACTGTATGTCTGTCGAGACATTGAACGAATATATCGCTGCAGAAGGCTCCGAGGATGAGGCGATATGCCGTTTCATTGACGAAAGGATCGACTATGGCGCAGAGTTCTTCAGCTGCACGAGAGCAGAGTATCTTGCAGACATGGGAGCGGCAATAGGTAAACAGAGATGGACATTCACAGGTCTGGAAGAAGATACCGAATATCTGATTGTGGCGGCGACGGTAAACATGACAACCGGTAATATAGCCTTGAGGAAGCCTTTCAAGAGCGAAGTCTTCCGTACGACCATCCTGATCGAAAGCGATGCTACAGTGACTTTCGTGATTGATAAATATTATGATGGAACCGAACTGGCGGAGCTTGATCCGGTGCAGTTCAGCAAGTGCAAGGGAATGGTGATGGTGCCGTATAAGGTAGTGCCTGACTCGTCTGCAGCACATTGGAGGACGACTTTCACTTATGGCGAGTTCCTCAGCTGGGCAGAAAGGGATGACATCCTCATAGAGCTTGATTATAAGTCAGATGAAGACAAGACCCACGGCTTTGCAGTTGTGCATTACGACCAGATAGTGGCGTTCCTCGGAATGGCTGAGGACGCTGAAGGATATACCGGACCGTTCACGATATACGAGTTTACTGCAGAGAGAGGAAAAACTTCTCCGGCTCAGGAGTTCATAGATTCTTTGTAATTTATATAAAATCAAAATAGGGAAAATCAGGCGGACAATAGTTCGCCTGATTTTTGTATTGCAAAAGTGCTGATTCATAACTATATTTGCAGATTAAGACTATGAAAAGCAAGTGTTAGTTTTATAATAATTCAAGTTCATTATGAAAATCAGAAATCTAATGGTCAGCGCTGTAGCGGCGTTGGCTGTTCTTGTCGGATGTCAGCCGCAGGAGGAGAACCTCGGAACGCCTGACATTTCGATCAGTGCAAATGAAATGACTTTCGAGGTAGAGGGCGGTGACAAGGAACTCACAGTCAATGCTACCCGTGATTGGAAAGTAACTACAGATGCCGACTGGGTGGTAGTTTCGCCGGAGTCGGGTCCAGGTTCTCTGGAGGACCAGAAGGTTACAGTCTCAGTTCTTGAGAATACAGGCATGGACCGCTCTGCTGACCTCAAGTTCACAATCGGCATGAAGAGCAAGTATCTGACAGTGTCGCAGGCGGGTCCTGGCGGATCGGTGGAGGCTCTCATCGTTTACTATAACAATTACGATAAGGCCAAGGCTGAAAAGACTTTCGGTTCAAGCGGTGATAGGTATCCGTATCTTGATCAGTTCGATGGTTGGAAGAACGCAACAGGAACAGGTGTTCAGACTGTCGAGTATGCTTACAATGCAATGTCGACCCGATCTAACTCAACTTCGGATAGTAGTTATTCTGACTATCCTGGTTCGGGTATGAATAACATGTTCTTTGGAGCATCAGCTTACTTTGCAACAAAGAATATTACCCTTCCTGCAGCAACAGGCTATACTCTAACATTTGGTACAGAGAAGTATGATGGTAACAATAAGGAGGCCTGCTTCGATCCAGCAGAGTTCCATGTATATCTCAGCAATGATGGTACAAAATGGGTAGAACAGACATATATATTCGCAGGAACAGTAGCTGGTCGCTGGAATATTGCCTCTACTGATTTCTCGGTTCCATCAGGTACAACTAATCTGTCTATCTGCATAAAGGTTGATGCAGCCAGCGTATATCGAATGGACGACCTTAAGCTCGTCATCTCAGAAGGCGGAGATGTTGTAGACTTCTCCAAGGGAGTTGAAATGGATTTTACAGGCGGTGGAAACCAGGGCGGCGGAGATACTCCAGGTACTCCTTCGGATGGCAATGCAATCTATAGCAACAACTTCGACAAGGTAGTATCGTCAAAGAACTCTTCTGGCAACTGGCCTTATTGCAATGAGTTTGATGGATGGAAGAATGAGGCAGGAAGCGGTGCGGCCAATGTAACATATACATTTAAGAGTGCATCTGCTAGAGCTACTTCTGGCAATAACAATATTTGGTTGCCTAAGTCAGGTGCTTATTTTACAATCCAGAATATAGCATTGAACTCAGCTTCATCACTTGAATTGTCATTCAGTGTAATCTGCGGTTCACCGGGTAACTACAAGAAGACATTCAGCTCTGATGTCTTTAAGGTTTACCTGAGCAACGACAACGCCAAGTGGGTTGAGATGCCTGTATCTGTTACTGCAAATGGTACTGAGTTTGACTCCGCAATAGCTACATTCAGCGTGCCTTCTAATACAGCAACTCTTTCTATCGCATTTGAGAAAATCGCTGACGAGACAGACGGATATCGCATTGACAATGTCAACCTCGTAGCGTCGGAGAATGCAGGTACAGCAGTTGATTTTTCTGCTGGAACAGAAATCGATTTCTCAGAGGGCGGTACAGGTGGTAACACCGGAGGAAATACTGGAGGTGGTCAGAGTGGGCAGCCTGCAACTCTTGTAAAGGCTACAATCGCTGAGTTTCTTGCTGCAGCTGAGGATGATACATGGTACGAACTTACCGGTGAGATCATCAATATAGCCAAGACAGATTACGGTAACTTTACAATCAAGGATGCTACCGGCGAGGTTTATATCTATGGCATGACTTCAAAGTGGGTTGGCTCAAATGACAAGTCGTTCTCTCAGATCGGTCTCAAGGTTGGAGACACAGTGACTCTCGGATCAAGGAGAACTTCATATCAGGGAACTCCACAGGGCGGTGGAAATCCTGTTCCTGCATTCTATATCAGCCATGTACCTGGCGAAGGTGGTGAGGATCCTGTAACTCCTCCGGCAGGTGGCGAGGGACAGTATGAGCCTAACATCACATGGACTCTTGGAACAAATGCTTACGATAACACATCTACAGGAACAAACACCCAGACTGCAACAGTGAATGGAGTTTCAGTTAAGAATCTTCTTAAACTTGGTACAGGTTCAAAGGTCGGTGACGCAACACTCCACGTTCCAGCTGGCACAGCTAAGATTGGTTTCTACTGTGTGGCATGGAAGGGCAAGAAGGCACAGGTGAAGTTCTCTGTAGGTGGAACTGAAATCACGACAATCAATCCTGCGGCCAATGTCGGCGCAACAGGTAATGCTCCTTATACTGCTCTTAACGTTGCAGACTCTGACTATTATGAGGTTGAGCTTCCTGCTGGAACAACAGACATCAAGGTCGAGACTCTTGATCCAAGCAACGGACGAGCTCTCTTCGTAGGTCTTAAGGCATTCTAAGGTAAAGATGAAATTCAACTCAATAATAAAGGTCGCGGCAGCTGTGATGGCTGCCTGCGGCCTTATGCTGACTTCTTGCGATATTGTCAAGACGCAGGAGGAAGTGCTTGAGGTGTCAATCAAGAACCCTACGGTGGCTTCCGGCAAGGGGCAGCAGTTCGTGAATGTGAAGTGCAGCGGTGACTGGACCCTGGCTTTGGTTTCGGAGGACGGAGAGGTAGATTGGGCGACTCTCAATACATATTCCGGTTCCGGTAACCAGTCCAATGTAAAGCTGTCATATGATGTGAATGCGACCGAGAAGTCCCGTGAACTGACCATATATCTGGACAATGGTTCAAAGACCGTGTCATGCTCGATGACCCAGCTCCCTTCAGGACAGCATCCGGAGGATGATCCGGACACCGGCGGCGACAATGGTTCGGGCGACAACGGTTCTGGAGATGGTGGCGATGATTCCGGCAGTTCTGACCTTGCTGTGACAGGCTGGCTGGAGCTCCCTGCCATGGATAATCCGAACCTGGGATACTATGCCCATCATTTCAAGATGAACGGCAATACCTACCGCAACTACTCGTTCGGATGGAGCCAGAAGGACCGTGTGGCGCTCTGGGTGGCATATCCGCTCTGCAAGCTCTATACAAACGGAAGCGCAGGCCGTACCAATGCGTGGGCCCTTGACCCGCTTCTTGGCAATGATTCGGCTGCGCCGTTCGGCGGCTATGCCGGTGATTATGCAAGAGGTCATCAGCTTCCTTCTGCAGACCGTCAGTGCTGCTATGAGGCCAATGCGCAGACCTTCTACGGCACAAACATGACTCCGCAGCTTAATGAACATAATGAAAGGATATGGGCTGATCTGGAAAGCAAGGTGAGGGGCTATGCAAACACTTCGGATACGACTTATGTCGTTACCGGTGTCATGGTAAGCTCGTCAAGCGAGATACAGAAGGATTCATATGGCAATAATGTGACAGTTCCTGATGCTTATTTCAAGGCTGTCCTCAAGTACAGCAAGTCTTCGACTCTCGGCGCATGGAATGCTGCGGCGTTCTATCTCGAGCACAGGGCTTATTCGGGAAGCGTCAGCAAGGAGCACTCGATGTCGATCGATGAGCTCGAGGAGATGACGGGAATTGATTTCTTTGTCAATCTTCCTGCAAAGATCGGAGAGGAACAGGCTGCTAAGCTTGAAGCGGCTGATCCTGCAAACTCATCAGTCTGGTGGTAATCGATATGAAAAGAATATTAGTGATATTTGCGGCGCTGGTGCTTCTGGCTTCCGGCGCACAGGCCCAGGAAAAGGGCTCGAAGAACTATGTGATCGGATTCTACAACCTTGAGAATCTGTTTGATACATACAACGACCCGGCAAAGAACGACGAGGAGTTCCTTCCTGATGGAAAGAACCAGTGGACTGAGGTGAAGTATCAGAAGAAGCTTCAGAACATGGCCAAGGTCATCAGGAGCATGAAGGAGGAGAACGGTGCATGGCACGCCCTTCTTGGAGTTTCGGAGATCGAGAACCGTCTCGTGCTGGAGGACCTGGTGATGGAACCGCAGATTGCAGAGGCTAACTATCAGATCATCCACTATGACGGTCCGGACCGTCGTGGTGTGGACGTAGCTCTGCTTTATAAGCCGGAGGTGTTCACCTTCCTTGACAGCGAGTCCATTCCGTTCACATTCGAGGGCAGCTCTATCGACTGGATCCAGTCGCAGGAGGAGCGTGATTACTTCAGGACACGTGACATCCTCATGGTGCACGGCCTTATCGACGGCGAGCACTTCGCCATCTATGTTGCGCACCTTCCGTCGCGCGCCGGCGGAAAGAAGGGCGGCAACCAGCTCCGCGACCGTGGCGGCGAGATCATGTATGAGCATGCGATGAAGATGCAGCAGAAGTATCCGGGCATCAAGATCGTGTGCATGGGCGATATGAATGATAACCCTACAGACCCGTCTATGGCGGAGTATCTCCATGGAAGGGAGTTCAGGCAGGATGTTACCGATGCTGATTTCTTCTGTCCGTTCACATCCATGCTCAAGGCCGGCTTCGGTTCGCTTGCATATCAGGGAGTGTGGAGCATATATGACCTTCTTCTTGTGAATAATGCCCTTGCAAACCCTGCAGAGGGTACATTCGGCCTGCGTCAGCTCCATAAGAAGGGTTACTATGGACGTGTCTATAATCCAGCCTTCCTGACCAACCAGAAGGGTCAGTATAAGGGCACTCCGTTCAGGACATTCTCCAACGGAGCGTTCATCGGAGGCTACAGTGACCACTATCCTACTTACATTGTGATTACTAAATAGATATGATAAAGAAAGTACTTTTAACAATTGCAGCAGTGCTTTGCTCGGCCGCTCTCTTCGCTCAGAACAGCGATTTCGGAGGCGTCACTGGTACGGTAGTGAACCGTGCAGGCAGGGCACCGATTGCTGACGCGGAGCTGACTCTCTCGCAGCATGGCGAGACTGTGGCTACCGCTGTTTCGGATGCTGACGGAAAGTTCCTCATGGAGAACCTTCCGAACGGCATGTACGATATGAAGGTCGTGGCTCCGGGATTCCTGGATGCCAATGTGAACGTGACCATCGAGGGCTACGTGAAGGACCTCATTTTCGTAGGTATGATCATAGAGCAGGTGGTTACCGAGGTGGATGACTCCAACTTCGCAGAGTTCGATATGGACGACTCAGGCTTCGAGGATGCTCCTTCTATCCTCTTCGGATCAAACGACCCGTTCACCAACATCGCAAGCTTCGGATTCAGCAACATCCGTTTCAAGAACAGAGGTTATACCAATGAGTCTCAGGACGTTTACCTCAGCGGCATCAGAATGAACGACGCTATCACAGGCTACTCTCCATTCTCTCTCTGGAGCGGTCTCAACGAGGCCATGAGGGCGAAGGAGACCACTGTTGGTAACGAGGTTTCAGACTACGGATTCGGAGGATATAACGGTGTGACCAATATTCACGCGATGCCTTCGAGCGTGCGCACAGGCTGGAGATTCAGCGCGCTGACAAACAGCGCCCTCTATCGTCTCCGCCTCATGGCTACATACGCCTCAGGCGAGCTTGACAACGGCTGGTCATACGCATTCAACGTATCTGCACGTATCGGTGGAAACGACTGGGTTGACGGTGTGTTCTACCGCAACTTCGCGTACTATGCCGGTGTGGAGAAGAAGTTCGGCGACATCCACCGCCTCAGCCTCGTGACCTTCGCGGCACCGGGCCAGCGTGGCGCGCAGAACGCTTCGACTCAGGAGGTGTACGACATGATGGGAGACAACATGTATAACTCGAACTGGGGTTACCAGAACGGAAGAGTGCGTAATGCACGTGTCCGTAAGACATTCGAGCCTATCACCATCCTCAAGTATACTGCAACTCCAACAGACAACCTCGAGGCTTCGGCAACACTCCTCTGGAGAACAGGTAAGAACGGTTACACAGCCATGGACTGGTATGATGCACCGGATCCGCGTCCGGACTACTACCGCAACCTTCCTAGCTACTACTGGATGGACGATCCTGACTACGGTCGCCAGAATGCAGAGAAGGCAGCATGGGCTCAGTACGCATGGGAGGAGAACATTCCTGAGTATGCCCACCTCAACTGGGACAGACTCTATAATGTGAACTGGAATAACCTTGACGCCCGCGGTGTTGCACGCTCCAAGTATGTGCTTGAGGAGCGCCGCGTGGACCAGAACGACATCAATCTGGGTGCTAACGTGAAGTGGAATGCAAGCAAGGCATTCACTCTTACTGGAGGCATCAACTACAAGTGGAACCGCACTGAGTACTATAAGATCCTCGACGATCTTCTCGGAGGTAACTACTACGTGAACATCGACCAGTTCGCTGAGCGTGACTTCGCTTCCAACCAGGCTATGGTCCAGAACGATCTGGATTATTATCTGGCTCATGGCGCAGCACAGGTTATCGTTCAGGGCGACAAGTACGGCTATGATTACTATGCAAATGTCCGCAAGGCAGACATCTGGGCTAACGGATCGCTCGATCTCGGCGGATTCAAGGCAAACCTCGCGCTCCAGGCAGGCTATGAGACATTCTGGAGAGAGGGTCTCGTGAGAAAGGGTCTCTTCCCAGGTCTTAACGATGACGGAACAGAGTTCATGGTGGACGGAAAGAGCCTTACTTCATACGAGACTGTGAACGGCGAGCTTGTCCCTATCACTTCGAAGGGCAAGTCTGCGGTTTCTGAATTCTTCACATACTCCGGAAAACTCGGTCTTCAGTACCATTTCGTGGGCGGTCACAGAATCTATGCTAACGCAGCTTACTTCAATGACGCTCCTACATTCGCTCAGTCATTCATCTCGCCTCGTACAAGAAACTCTCTTGTACCTAACCTCGAGACAATGAAGACCTTCTCTACTGACCTTAACTATCAGTTCAGCAGCAACGGATACAATGTACGCGTGACCGGATTCTTCACAAAGATCATGGACCAGACAGACATGATGAGCTTCTACGATGACTCGCAGAACTCATTCACCAACTTTGCCATGAGCGGCATCGACCAGCGTCACATGGGTATCGAGCTCGGATTCAAGGTTCCTCTTCCGGTGCAGGGTCTCTCTGTTGAGGGTGCGCTCAGCTGGGGCGAGTACATCTACACTTCGACTCCACGCATGACCCAGACAGTGGACAACAGTGCAGAGATCGTTCATGATAATGCACCTGTTCCATATTGGGCAAGCCATCCGATCTACAAGAAGTACACTGATGACTTCGGCTCAGTGACATATGAGACTGATGTTGACGGCAACTATATCGTAGAGAAGAACCAGAAGCATTATGTGCCTTCTACTCCTCAGCTTGCAGCTGACCTGGGTCTTAACTACCGTACGAATTCATACTGGTTCTTCGAGATTGACGCTCAGTACTTTGCGAAGTCATATCTCGATATGAACCCTGGCTACAGGACTGATCTCGCAGTGAACGGTCCGGACGGAGTGTTCACACCGGTTGAGGTTGAGTACATGGCCGCTCAGGAGGAGTTCAAGCCTGTATTCCTGCTTAATGCAAGCATCGGAAAGTCATGGTATATCGACCGCAAGTATAACTTCGGATTTTCTATGAACATCCAGAACATCACCAACAACAAGTGGGTGAAGACCGGAGGTTACGAGCAGACCCGTCTGATCGACTCAGAGAGCGCAGAGCGTTTCTACCGCTTCGATTCGAAGTACTTCTACATGCAGGGAATTAACTATATGTTGAACCTCTATTTCCGATTCTAAATCCTCTGTCATTCCGACCGAACGGAGTGAGTGGAGGAATCTAAATACATTATGAAAAGAATTTTTATAGCAATATTGGCAGCAGCGGCGCTTTTCGCAGGATGCGAGGAGTTCCAGCCTGTGATCAACCAGGGCAGGTATCCTGATCCTGCGCCGGAGAAACTCTACACCGACGATGATTTCGGAAAGTTCACTCCGATCTCTGAGGTGAAGCAGATGTATGTCGACAACGGCAGCAAGCCATACGACATCACAAAGCACTGCGTTATCAAGGGTCAGATCATCACTTCTGACCAGACAGGCAACATCTACAAGAGTTTCTATATCCAGGACGCTACCGGCGGTATCGAGATCAAGATCGGAAAGAACGGTCTCTATAACGATTATAAGGTAGGTCAGTGGATCTATGTCGACTGTACAGACCTTACAGTAGGAAGCTATGAGGGCATGCTCCAGATCGGCTACAAGGACGAGACAGGGGAGTATGAGACTGCATATTTCGAGCACTCTGCAATCATCGACCAGCACGTCTTCAAGGGTGCGATGGCCGATGAGAAGGAGATCATCAAGCCTGTAACCATCTCCGGCAGCCAGATCTATGATGAGAAGTATCTCGGTACTCTCGTTACCATTGAGGGTTGCAAGTACTCTAACCTTGTGTTCCTTATCGGCTACATCGATCCTAACATCGTGAAGGAGTCTGACAAGAAGTCTAACTGGAACCGCTTCTTCCTCGATGAGGAGGATGGACATAACTGGAACATCACATCATGGGCGATGTCCGAGAGCTGCTTCAAGATGCATGTAGACAATGGTGACTTCGATGCAGCAGTGATGAACGACGGTGTGACAGTGGGCGAGCGCAAGAGCCTTATCAAGCCTCAGCCATACACCATGAACCAGTTCTTCGAGATGCCTGGCCTTTCCGGTAACCAGAGATTCCTTCAGGTACGCTCAAGCGGTTATGCAAAGTGGGCCGATGTGAACATCCCTGAGGCTGTTCGCAATGGCGAGGCTACCATAACCTTTACCGGCGTGCTCACAAAGTTCGAGAACGACAGACAGTTCACCCTCATCGACCTGAGCGGCGTAAAGAAGGCCGACGGTTCACCTTGGTATGACGCAAACAACAAAGAAATAAAATAAACATGAAGAAACTTTCACTTATCGCTACAGTAGCTATGGCAGCAGTTGCATGCAACACTACAAACCCGCTGATCGAAGGCTGGGACACTCCTTACGGAATTCCTGATTTCGGTGCAGTGAAGGAAAAGCACTACATCCCTGCGCTCGAGGCCGGTATCGCCCAGCAGCAGGCAGAGATCGACGCGATCATCGCAAACGAGGAGGCTCCTACATTTGCAAATGTAGTCGAGGCTTATGAAGCCTCAGGCGCTATCCTTGACCGCGTTATCGGTGTACTCTTCAACCTTTCGGAGACAGACGGAACAGATGCTCTCAACGCAGTTATGGAGCAGGCTCTCCCTATGCTTTCTTCGCACTCGGACAACATCACCATGAACCCTGCGTTCTTCGCCAAGGTCGATGCCCTTTATCAGGACATCGAAAACCTCGGTCTCAACCAGGAGCAGAAGATGGCCCTCAAGAAGCTCCACAACAGCTTCGTAAGCAACGGTATCGCTCTTGACGAGGCTTCTCAGGCACGCATGCGCGAGATCAATGCAGAACTTTCATCTCTTTCAAACACATTCGGAAACCGTCTCCTCGCAGAGAACAACGCATTCGCAGCTGAGTTCGGCGTGACCATTTCCGAGTACGGCGAGGCAATGGCAGCTACAGCTGACCGTGATCTCCGCGAGAAGATGTTCAGGGCTTATGCTTCACGTGGTAACAACGGCAATGAGAACGATACAAAGGACCTCATCATGAAGATGATGGCCCTCCGTATCGAGAAGGCTAATCTTCTTGGTTACGAGAACCCTGCCCAGATGATCCTCAACGATAAGATGGCAGGAAATCCTGAGACTGTGGACACATTCCTCGCAGGCATCATCGCTCCGGCTGTCGAGAAGGCTAAGGCTGAAATCGTGGACATGCAGGCTATCATGGACCAGGACATCGCTGCAGGTCTTCTTCCTGAGGGATCGAAGATCGAGGCTTGGGACTGGGCTTACTATACTGAGAAGGTACGCGTGGCAAAGTACGCTCTCG
>JAGBTT010000145.1 GCA_017631175.1 Bacteroidales bacterium | reverse complement strand
ATAGGGTTGTGGCTCGAGAGGTATGCGTTGCATCCGAACTTCTTCAGCTGCATGAGCCTCCACTCATGCAGACCGTCAGGAATGCCGCTGCCCACTCCGGCGTGGTCCTGGTGCATGTTCACACCCTTGAGCTTGACCACTTCGCCGTTGAGGAGGAAGCCCCTGTCGTTGTCGAATGCTATGTGTCTGATACCGGTGCGTGTGGTGTCTGTGTCCACGATCTTTCCGTCCACATACACATCGGTAAGGATGGTATAGATGTATGGATTCTCGCAGCTCCACAGATGCGGTTTCTCCACGGGGATAGCTCCGTGAACCATGCCTTCCGCCTTTGCTGGCAGGTGGCTGCCCTTGACTTCGCATCTGCCTACGGCAGTGCCGGTGGCGTCAAGAAGCGTATGCTGCAGGCTATATGAAGCCGGTGCCGAACCCATGTTGTGCACCGTGGTCTCGATATTCAGCGAGGCCATTGAAAGATCCGGCTTCGCCTCTCCGCGAAGGCTGTATGGAACCGCAAATTCCGAATATGCGAACGTGCCGAACGGTGCTACGCTGACCTTCGACGCCTTGTTGAGCCATACATGGCGGTATATGCCGGCACCCTCGTAGAACCATCCTTCCTCCAGGGTGGCGTCGGCGCGTACGCAGACGAGGTTCTCACCACCATAGTTGAGGTACTCCGAGATGTCGTATATCTGCGTCGCATAGCCGCTTGGCTCATGTCCGAGGTAGAAGCCGTTCACCCATATGCGTGCATCGCGGAATATGCCGTCGAACTGCAGCCACAGGTGCTTTCCGTAATCCTCTGCAGGTACCGTGAAGGTCTTCCTGTACCAGCCCACGCTGGTCTCGGGGTACTTGTATCCGACAGTCTTGTATCCATGGCTGTGGCTTGCTTCCGCTGCGTACGGAAGGTCCACGACCCAGTCATGCGGAAGGTCCACGATAGTCCATCCGGAAGCGTCGAACTTCGGAGAGTAAGGACCTTCGTTATGGATCGAGGCTGCCTTGGTCAGGTAGTTGAAGTACTCTGTTCCGCATCCGAAATCCTTTGCAGGTGAGGATGCGTCTCCGAATGCGAACTGCCAGTTCTCATCGAAGTTGATGCGCTCGCGCTGGCTTTGCGCAGATGCTGCCAGGGTGATGATTCCAAGCAGACAGAGGGATAGTATGCGTTTCATGGCTGTTAGTATTCTGTTGCAGGTGATGCACTGCTCCTTGACAGTGCAGGGATGTCGAGGGTGAAGAGTTCTCCGACGTTCTCATTCTTGTCGAATGCGATGGCGAAGAGCTTGTAGTCATAACCCCATTCCAGCTGCACGTCCTCGAGACTCTGTACAGGGAAATTGTAAACTCCGAGAAGGTCGTTGTCCAGCAGCATCTCTCGGATCAGTTCGTCTGTCGCGCCCTCCTCTTCGAGAATGTCGGTAGGGTAGATGGTGTATATCGCTTTGTCGGCCGTTCCCGAGAGCTCGAACTTCAGGCGTACTACGGCCCATCCGGCAAATTCGCTGTCGATATGCTTGAGTGCGTCACCGTCGAAATATTTCAGGACTGAGGCGGTCACGGATGCATTGGTCCCGTCTTCTGAAGGAGCTTTGAATTCGTCTATGGCAACTTCGGACGCATAGTTTCCTTCTGCGTCCATACATACTGCACAGGCATAATGCTTCATGCCAGGCTTCAGGGAGAAACTTCCGGTCTGTGTGCCACGCTGTGCATAGAACTCCACGAACTCGGCCCTGTCTTCGCAGTCGCCGGTTGCGATAGCATTCCTGATCTGCTGGTCTATGAGTTTCTTTACACCGTCGGCATTCGCACCTCCCTTTCTTGTCAGTGATTCCTCGTCCGCTACGATCGCAAGGTATGAGACGCTGGCGTCGGAAGGCTTGAATGTCACGCTTGCGCTGCGTGAGGTCATGTTTCCATATTCGAAGGTGAATGTGACGTCTGCAGGGTCGTTGGGCGGGAGCGTGCGGAAAGTGCATGTATTCAGTTCGGTTGTGACTCCGCCGTCATATCCGAACACGATGATCATGTATTCTGTGTCCGGGTCCAGCTTGCCGTCAAAGGAGTGTACCATTTCACCCGATGTCGCGTGCAGAGAGAAGAACGGCTTGTAGTTCTTGAGGAGGAACTCCTCGAACTCATCCATGGTCATGTCCTTGTATACCCACTGCGGGAATTCCATCCAGACATATTCGTCGTCAGTGCTCGGGGTGATGAAGAGCATCGCGGATGTCGCTGTGATCTGATCGATCTCTATCTCAAAAGTGTTTTCTGAGGCCTCCAGCGCAGGGGTTGTCTCCACTATTGTCTCGATGTCCGAGATGATGGCTCCGGTGTTGTCTGTGTGGCATGCGAACACCACGAACCTCTGCTCGGGCTGCAGGCCGGTCACCTCACGCTCATAGATGCCTTTCTTCATGAGGTCGCTGATGGCCACGTCGCTGTTCTCGAGGATCATGGTCTCGATGAAGTTTGTCGCGGTGGTCATCATGTCATCCAGAGGACCGAATGTCTTCAGGTAGTCCTCGGTAGCCACTCCGCAGAAGTACTGCGTGTTCATGTCTTCCGGGGTGACCTTGACCTTGCAGTGGCTTGAGTTGAGGTCCGTCACCTCGATCTTGAATACTCCTTTGCTGATGGGGTCCTTGCTTTCATCTCCCGGCTTTTCGTTCTCGCATGATGTTGAGAGCAATGCCGCAGCGCACATTGTCAATATGTATAACAGTCTTTTCATAATCCTAGTTGTATTGGTATTCAACACTGCCGTCCAGCGGACAGATCGCGCAGTTAGCAAGGTCATACCTGCCGTCCGTGCCTGCTGCGTTGACCAGAACGAACACCTTGCAGTTGTCTGCATCCCATGCCGGGTCCATCTCTACTGCAAACTCCGCCTGTGCGGTCTCTCCTGCTGCCATCGGATCCAGCTTCTCGCCATAGATCTTCATGTTCAGGGTCTTTCCTGCCATGATTCTTACGGCATTATTGTGGGTGTTCTGCCAGTCCTCAGAAGCTCCTTCCTGCTTGCTTCTGATGCCGTCTTCCAGCACCCATGCGGCAATGCGGTAGGTGCCTGCCTTTGCTGCCTTGATGCCTGCCTTGATGCTGAGGGTGCTGCCGTTTCTTCGTGATACTGCTGTGATGCCTGCGTCGGCAGTTTCCTTGTGAAGGGCGTCTGTATGGGCCTTTATGGTCTCGGGATCTGTGGATGTTCCGGTGTTATCTTTTGTAAGGTTGAAGGTAAGCTCGGGATAATATCCGCTGCAGAATGCCTGGGACAGATGTGCTGCCGCCTGTGAGTAGGCTGCGTCTCCGGTCTCGTTGTAAGAGTGGGCAGCCACATGCTGGTATTTTCCAGCATATGCCTGATCTTCTGCCAGAATCTTAAGAGAGCTCATCAGTCTCGGGCAGTTCGAGCAGTATGTGCCTGTGTGCTGCAGGAGCATGATCCTGTGGCTGAAGTCTGTGCTCTGAGGCTGTGGGTCGGCAGGGAGCTCGAGCGTGATGTTTCCGTCGGGATTCTGGGTGTCCGGTCCTATTGCCTCAGGGTCATTGCCGGGCTTCTCGCAGCCCGCAACAAATGTGAGGGCGACCAATGCTGCCGCCCATGTTCTTAAAAATGCATTCATGATGCAAATATATTACTTTATCGGTGTCAGTCCTATACCGGGCCTGTCTGAAAGCGTGATCTTACCATCTATTACTTCCATTCCCTTGAAGAGGTCGTTTGTGATAAGCAGATTTCCGTCCAGATCGGCGAAGTCTGCAAGAGGGGAGAGCTGGGCTGCGGCTGAGACGGCGCATGATGTCTCCGTCATGCATCCGACCATCACCCTCATTCCCTCTGCATGGGCATAATTGGCCATCTTCCAAGCTTCGCGCATGCCGGTGCTCTTCATCAGCTTTATGTTTATGCCGTGGTATGCTCCCTTGATCGCAGGGATGTCTGCCAGACGCTGGATCGCCTCGTCAGCGAAGATCGGCAGCGGGCTTCTTTCCGTGATCCATGCATTATCGTCCGGACGCTCCTTCGCCATCGGCTGCTCTACCATCACGATGCCGTTCTCCTTCAGCCAGAAGATTTCGTCCAGTGCCTGCTCGCGGTCCTTCCAACCCTGGTTTGCATCCACCGCCAGAGGAAGATCCGTCACTTCCCTGATGGTCCTGATCATCTCCTTGTCGTTGTCCAGTCCGACCTTGACCTTAAGTATCTTGAAGCGGTCAGCGCACTCTCTCGTCTTTTCCCTGACCACATCCGGAGTGTCGATACCTATGGTGAATGTCGTGTTCGGTGTCTTGCTTGGATCCAGTCCCCAAAGTCTCCACCAAGGCTGTCCGAGCAGTTTGCCCACAAGGTCATGAAGGGCGATGTCTATGGCCGCTTTCGCCGCTCCGTCCCCCGGAGACAGACTGTCCACATATGCCAGTATCGTCTCCAGCTGGAACGGGTCCTTGAACTGGCTCAGGTCGGTTTTGGACAGGAATCTGGTCACAGACTCCACAGTCTGTCCCAGATACGGAGGCATGGACGCTTCGCCATATCCTGTAAATCCCTCATAATCAATCCTTACCTGCACTCCCGGAGTTGTCTTTCTCGAGTATGAGGACACCGTGAAGGTATGCCTCAGCTGCAGCTCATACGGCTCGAAGCTCAGCTTCAGGCCCGCGCCCGTGCCCAGCCTGTTGAAGTTGAAGCCTTCTGTGGAAGGCGCGCAGCTGACAAGACCGCTTCCGGCGGCAAGGACTCCCGCTGCTCCCAGTGCCGTAGTCTTTATGAAGTCTCTTCTTTTCATGTGGTAGAGGTTTGATGTGTAAAGTTAGCCATTCTCCCTAAATAATGCTATATTTGGGAACTTACTTATTTGTCTTCAAATACAGACAGCTATGAAAAATTTTTTCACTTTCATTCTTCTGGCGATGTTCTGTCTTGCGGCAGGCGCGCAGGACTTCCGTCTCAATGATTCGGGTTACTTCAACCATGAAGGTGTAGACGCCATGGCCTTCGATGACTTCTATCCCGAGGGGCATCAGGGCGGTATCTCATTCATCATGAACGGCAGACGCGTCGCTACCAACGGCGATATCCGTTTCGATGAGACCCCAGGCCAGTGGCAGCCTGTTCCTAAGAAACTGTCCAGGACAGTCGAGGGACAGAAGATAGTGACCCGTCTGTGTTATCCTGATTCAAGCCGTCATGAGACAGGATTCAACCCGATGGTATATCCGGATGTGCAGTTGTATTATACTGTTACCTTGGAGCCCTCCGGAAAAGGATTCCTTGTTACGGTGGATATGGAGCAGCCTATACCTTCGGAACTTGTCGGCAAAGCCGGATTCAACATGGAGTTCTTCCCTGGCGAGCTTTTCGGAAAGCCATGGATAATGGATGACAAGGCCGGCATTTATCCTCAGCAGCCTAACTCCCCGGTGGTTGTGCAGGAAAGTTATCTGGATGTGTCGCATGGACATTTCCATGATGGCAAGACACCGCATGCGGACATAGACCACCTCAATGCTGAGGGCTACAGCCCGTTCCTTGCGGACCGTATAGTAGCTGAGCCTTATGCTGTGGGACGTACATTCACATCGCGTCCTGATGATCCTTACAGCAGACTTGCAATCACTTCATATACTTCCGACCTTAAGCTTTACGACGGAAGAATGAACCATAATAACGGCTGGTTCGTGCTTCGTTCGGAGATTCCTGCCGGTGCGACAAAGGGAGCTGTGCAGTGGTACATAGAGCCATCGGTGGTAGAGGGCTGGTTGTATGAGCCTGTGGTGCAGACTTCTCAGGTGGGATATCTGCCTGGTCAGCCGAAGGTGGCAGTGATCGAGACTGACAGGCGCGCTGAGCCTCTGGCGAAGGCGACGCTTGTGAAGTACGGTCCT
>JAGBTT010000144.1 GCA_017631175.1 Bacteroidales bacterium | reverse complement strand
TGGAGGTACATCTGAACAACCTCCTTGCCGGCAACCTTACCCGTGTTGGTAACGGTAACCTCTGCAGTCACACTGCCGCCAGCAGCAACCTCTGTCGCGCTGATTGCTATCGGGCTGTACTCAAATGTTGTATATGACATACCATATCCGAAAGGATAGAGAGGCGCATTGTCAACATCGAGGTAGTTAGAGCGGAACTTCTCGAACCAGCGGCCTTCGAGGAGCGGACGACCTGTATTCTTTGCTGCATAGTAGAGAGGAACCTGGCCTACGTTCTTAGGGAATGACATGGTAAGCTTACCTGAAGGGTTGACATCACCGAAGATCACATCAGCCACAGCGTCAGCTGTCTCGCTACCGCCGAACCATACATCGAGGATTGCAGGTACGTTCTCAGCCTCCCAGTTGAGAGTGAGTGGACGACCGTTGAAAAGAAGGAGGACAACCGGCTTGCCTGTTGCTACGAGAGCCTTGAGAAGCTGCTGCTGTACATCCGGAATAGAAATGTCAGATCTTGAAGAACTCTCACCGCTCATCTCAGAAGACTCACCGAGAGCTGCAACGATCACATCTGACCTGCGTGCTACTGCAAGAGCCTCATTGAGAAGCTGAGCATCAGTACGGTTATCTCTTCCGAGTTCACGTCCGAACATTGTAGAGCGCATCTCGAGATCGTAGTCAGAAGTAAGGTTCGAGCCCTTTGCATAAAGCACCTTGGCCTTGCCTGCAACGGCCTCGGTAAGACCCTCACGGATAGTCTTAGGCACATCAAAACGTGCAGCCACAGACCATGTACCTGGCATGTTGCTTCTTGTATCGGCAAGAGGGCCGATGAGACCGATGGTACCCTGCTTCTTCAAAGGAAGCACGCCCTCGTTCTTGAGAAGCACGAAACTCTCCGAAGCGATCTTTCTTGCGATATCCCTGTGCTCCTGGCAATAAACCTCCTCAGCAGCCTGCTCTGTTCTGCAGAACTTGTAAGGATCTTCGAAGAGACCGAGTCTGTACTTGGCCTCAAGAATACGACGACAAGCAGTGTCAATATCCTTCATGCTGACGAGACCTTTCTCAAGAGCGTTCTTGACATTGCCGATAAAGGCCTCGCTGACCATATCCATATCGATACCAGCCTTGAGGGCCTGAACGCTGACAGCCTCGAAATCACCGATACCGTGAGCGATCATCTCATAAATACCTGTATAGTCTGTCACAACGAATCCGTCGAAGCCCCACTGATTGCGGAGAACCTCTGTCATGAGCCATGAGTTTCCTGTAGCAGGAACACCGTCAACCTCATTGAATGAAGCCATAACCGAACCTGCACCAGCATCAACCGCAGCCTTATAAGGCGGGAAGTACTCGTTGTACATACGAAGGTGGCTCATATCCACTGTGCTGTAGTCACGACCGGCCTCAGGTGCACCATAAAGAGCAAAATGCTTCACGCAGGCAAGGATCTGATCATCACGAGTGAGCTGAGTCTCCTTGTCCGGACCCTGATATCCGCGCACCATAGCCTCGGCAATACGGCAACCGAGATATGTATCCTCACCAGAACCCTCGCTTACGCGGCCCCAGCGTGGATCTCTTGACACGTCGACCATAGGGCTGAATGTCCAGCAGATACCGTCTGCACTGGCTTCCTCAGCAGCGATACGTGCAGAAAGCTCAACAGCCTCCATGTCCCAAGAACATGAAAGTCCGAGCGGAATAGGGAAGATTGTCTCATAACCGTGAATCACGTCCATACCGAAAAGGATAGGAATACCGAGACGGGACTCCTCTACCGCGATTCTCTGAACCTCCTTGATCTGCTCCGCTCCCTTGAGATTGAAAAGTCCTCCGACCTCTCCTGCACGGATTCTCTCAGACACATTGCTGCTCTTTGCCTGTCCGGTCACGATGTCACCGGCAACAGGAAGATTCAGCTGACCGATCTTTTCTTCAACAGTCATCTTTGACATGAGGTCATCGATGAACTTGTCCATTTCGCTCTTCGGACCTGAGCATGAAGCCAGAGCCACAACGAGCGCACTGATAAATAAAAGTTTCCTGTACATATTAACTTATGGTTTTGATATTTATGTCCTACTGCAGTCTGATGGTCTCACTTACCTGTGATATTCCGTTGGCATTGAATGCCTCCACCTGGATATAATACTCCTGTCCCTTAACAAGGCACCTGAGAGTCAATTCATTATCATCATAAAGGAGCCAAGAGCTGTAAAGCTTGTCCGGAGCAATACCCCATCTCACATTATAACCCTGAGCACCAGGGACATCGTCCCATTTCAAGTCCACTGACTTGCCGCCATCATGGCGCCGTGCAGTCAAGCCTTGCACCTGAGCCGGCACCTCACCATGTCCCTTTCCGAAAACGCGAATGTCCGAGATGGCCAGATATGGAGAGCTGACAGACACATTCCTATATCTTACATATCTCGCAGCCTTCGGCTCTTCAAGCTGGATGTAGGCATTCGGCGCATCCTTGTCTGAACTGCTTCTGTCCTCAAGGACAAACCACTCGCGGCCGTCCAGAGACCCCTCGATCACATATCTCTGCCTCAGCCCATCGACCTTGTTGTAGAACTGAGTCTCATGGTCGAAATAGTTGATCTGAAGCGCATAAACATCGGATTCATCCTCAAGGTCGATGCAGATCCACTCCTGAGCATCACTGTTCTGCGCCAGCCAGTAGGTCTTGCAGTTCTCGTCAACTATGTTCTGCGGCTTGAAGTCAAGAGAAACGACAGGCCTGTTTGCTTCAGAAAAGCCCTCAGCCTTTTTGGCAGCCCCCTCAGCATAAGAAGATGCTGTAACAGGCTTGTCATATGACAGGAGCATCCAACCGGTAAACGCTCCTTTCTTATCCTTCTGCGACGGAGCATAATGCGGATAATCTCCGTATTCATTGTCGCAATACATGATACCGTCCTCGTCAAAGAAGGTCGGATAGAGGCAGATACGTCTTTCCCAGTTCACGATGGCAGAAAGAGACATCGTGGCAAAATGCCAGTAGTTGCCATCAAGATCGAGAACCGTGCTGCCATGACCGGCACCGTTCATGAATCCGCCAGGCTTGTATGAAACCGGATTATGTGCCTGATATTCATATGGACCCATAGGATCATCAGCTACATACACTCCGTCACCATAGACATTGAATTCCGTTCCGGGGGCACCATACTGCATATAATACCTTCCGTTATGCTTGGTCATCCAGGCACCCTCGATGTAAGCTCTGATGTTCCTGTCTGAATGATTCTCTCCGAAACGTTCCCAACCATGGGCCGTGCTGTCCGTGTTGAACAGTTCGAAGGTCTCGCTCTCCACAAGGAAGCGGTCTCTCATGTTGAGCTTCTTTCCACGGACAGGATAAAAGTTTGACGAGCCCCAGAACATGTATGCCTGTCCGTCATCATCGATGAAGAGGTCAGGGTCCTGCAGGTCATGAAGAATGGCAGGAACTGCCTCCCAGACACCTGACTTCGGATCATCCGTATAGAGTATGCTCATCGCTCCCGAAGGATCGCCAGTCATATAAAGGAGGGAATCCTTGTAGTTATGGGCAGCCGGAGCATTGCATCCCTGCGGATACCAGATGCTTTTCGGTCTGATGAATGTCCAGTCAACCAGGTCAGTGGAATGCCAGTATCCGTGAGAACGGGTAACGAACATATAATACTCTCCCCTGAACTCAACGACAGCCGGATCCGCTCCCGAACGATAGGAGAGATTGCGGTCTGAGTTATAGACCATATATGCATAATCCATGTCCAAAGGATTGCAATAGGTTGTCTGTGCAGGCTGGACGGTGTTACATGCCGCCACTGTGGCCGCAGCTATCAATACAAATAGTTTCTTCATGGTCCGTCTGATCAGTATGTGAATCCTAACTTAGTGAGTCCCTTCTGCACATCCTCGTTCTTCATGAAATTCTCCCAAAGAAGACCGGTGCGATAGTTTTCGATCATCACAACGATAGGACCCTGGTCGATGGCGATGTAAGATGATGCGTACCAACGCTTCGAGAGATTAAAGGCATCCTTGAAGCCGTACTCACCGAATAGTCTGTCTCCAAGAGTATAGTAGAAGAACCTTATGGCCTTGAGGCTTTCCTCCGGAGTATATGGAATGGAAGCAACTGCTGCAGTAGGGGCGATTGTTCCGTTATCGTTGGTCGGAGAACTTGCGGTGTAGCTGTTCGGAATATCCGAAGCAGTAAGTCCCCAGCATTCATCGCTGTAACCATAGAATTTCTTAGGATTGGCAACACAATATGCATGGTTGATCCTGGCGTGAGCCACATTCTGTTCCCAATAATCCGCATACTGGTCCTTAAGATTGCGAGGATCGAGTCCAAGGAAAGAATAATGCGCAAAGAACATAGGACCGCCATAAGCGCTGCCAAGAGGCAGAGTGATGTCATAGTACTTCTTTCCATTGACCATTCCTCCATTGCGTGCCCATCCCTTTTCATAGACGTCCTTGGATATCGGATGGGTTGGGGAAGATGCTGCGAGGACATAGCAGATCAGGGCCTCGTTCCAGCCTGAAATCTTCATGTTCATCGCCCAGTCATGCTTTGGAGACCAATGCCAGTAAAGGGCATCATTCCTGAAGAACCAGTCCCACTCTACTTCTTCCCATATCTTTGTGATCTTCTGCCTGATGGCAGACTCTGTCGGATTTTCAAGGCCAAAGTACTGCTGTACCGTGAGGAGTCCTTCGATAAGGAATCCTGTTTCCACAAGGTCAGCACCGTCATCCTTTGCGCCGAACTGAATTGCCTTGCCTGTTGTTCCGTCCAGCCAGTGCGAATACGCTCCGTGGAAGCGCTCTGCCTTCTCGTCAAGGAAGGTCACGATGTCAAGCATTCTCTGCGCGCCTTCCTCACGGGTGATGAAACCGCGCTCTATACCTACCGGGATAGCCATGATTCCGAAACCGGAACCGCCGGATGTCACCGTCTCTCCGGAATTCAGACGCTCACGCGCGAGTCCGCTTACCGGATGGGCATAATCCCAGAAGTATCTAAATGTCTTCTCCTGGATAAGCGTGAGAAGCTCCTCATCAGAAATCCTCTCGAACTTATCAGAAGTGTCAAGTGCCGTTACAATGGTATAACGGTATGGCTCGACTATGCTTACTCCCAGCTGATCAAGAGCCAGGACATTAAGTGTATATGAAGTGAATGTCTTCAGTGCATTGACCGGTTCAAGGCGGAGAGTCTTTTCATTCCCGCCAAGAGACACCTGCAGAGGGCCGCCGGAAAAAACGATCAATGAAGGATCGAACTTATCTATGTCTATCTCTGTAGAAAACTCCAGATCGAAGACAACGTCATCAACGGGAACACCATCCACTGCCTTGGAAGTTGTCATCCGCTCGCCATTGACATAAGCGGCAAAGATAGCCGCCTTCTCAGGACCCGCGTCCTGAGGTTTTTCCATGCATGAAACGATTCCCAGAAGTGAAAGAATCAAAAGATAAAGCGTATTTTTCTTCATTGACCTGTAAAATCATTTAAAAGGAGGGACTGGCCGGCAGAGCTGCCGGTCAGTCACCCTCCCGTTTATAAGGTTATGTAAGATTACTCAAGGTTGATGAGCTTCTCCTGCTGCCAGAGCTGACCGATCTCCTGGTCAGTAAGAGCTCTGTTGTACATACGTACCTCGTCAACTGAACCGTTGAAGAAAGTCATCCAATCCTGGTTGTTTACACCGTCGATGATAGCTGCCCAACCACCGATATAGAGAGCGTTCATAGTAGGTGAAGTAAGGTCGAGGTCACCGAATGGACCAGCTGGATCACCGAACTCGTGTACGCCGTCGTGTGTCTGAACGCCGTCAACATATACCTTCCAAGCACCTGTAGCAGCATCATAAGTACGAGCTACGTGGAACCACTCGTCTACCTTTGCAAACTCAGGACCCTGAACGTTTGGCCAGCAAGAAGCCTGGAACTTGTTGCCGTCCTCACCCTGCTTGTAAGAATCGATACGAGCATTGAACTGCTGGTAAGTAGCGCCGTCCTCACCTACACCTGTGTTGTCGAAGAAGAACTGCATTGTTGAACCCCAGTCATGCTCACCGCCGTTAACTGAGAAGAATGTACCTGAACCGAGAGCTGGTCTCTTTACCCATGCAGAGAAAGTGAAGCTCTTGAGGGAGTTGATGCAGTTTGTTGCAGCAAGGTTATACTTGAGGTAACCTGCCTCCTTAGCGTCACCTGATGTGTTGGTGTAAGCCTTTCCGATGAAACCGTCAACGAGCTCAGCCTTACCCTCCTTAGAAGCGAAAGTAACGCCCTCACCCTTAGCTACAGAACCATCCTCGAATGGAAGGTGGAGAACGAGAGCATCCTCAGCAACAGTAACCTTAATTGTCTCTTTGTCATCCTCCTTACCGCCCTGCTTCTCGCAAGATGCGAATGCTACGATTGACATCGCAGCTGCCAAATAGAAAATCTTTTTCATGTGTTTAGATAAAATAAATTGATTGGTTAATGATATGGGTTTAATATGTATATCCTGGAGTCTTTACAAGACCTGTATTTACCTGGATCTGATTTGATGGTGTCGGGAACACCTCGTTCTTGTTTGCCTTGAAGCCTTTAGACGCAAGCACGGTCGCAGCCTGACCTGTACGTACAAGGTCAAAGAAGCGGTCATCCTCCATAGCGAGCTCGGCTCTACGCTCCTCCCAGATGCTCTCACGCGTTGCAGCTACAGCAGGAAGGCCTACACGGCCACGTACCATATTCAAGGCAGCATCAGCTGACATTCCTGACTGGAATTCGCCTGTAGCTCCCTCTACGAGAGCCTCTGCATAGATGAGAAGAACCTCAGCATAGCGGAGAAGACGCATGTTGTGGTCAAGACCGTAGCTGTTGTTTGTGAATGTGTTGGTAGTAGAAGGTGTGCAGACTTTAC
>JAGBTT010000143.1 GCA_017631175.1 Bacteroidales bacterium | reverse complement strand
GGAAAGAAGAGTATCGCGTATTCTATTTTTTACGATGCCATTGACATGGTAGGCGAGAAGATGAAAGATTCTGACAAGGCTCCTCTAGATATTTGGAGGAAGGCCCTCGAGAACGTAACTCCTCAGGTTGAGGTTAAGTCACGTCGTATCGGTGGAGCTAACTTCCAGGTGCCAATGGAGGTGCGTCCTGAAAGAAAGATCTCTCTCTCTATGAAGAACATGATCAACTTCGCTCGTAAGCGTTCAGGCCACACTATGGCAGAAAAGCTCTGTGCTGAGATCATCGCAGCATATAACTGCGAGGGTGCAGCATTCAAGAGAAAGGAAGACATGCACAGAATGGCAGAGGCCAACAAGGCATTTGCACACTTCAGATTCTAATCCGGAAAACAGTAAAGTACAATGGCTAGAGACCTTAAATTCACCAGAAATATCGGTATCATGGCTCACATTGATGCCGGTAAGACCACTACTTCAGAGCGTATCCTGTATTACACAGGTAAGACTCACAAGCTTGGTGAGGTTCATGAGGGTGGTGCTACAATGGACTGGATGGTTCAGGAGCAGGAGCGTGGTATCACCATCACTTCTGCAGCTACTACTGCATTCTGGAACTACAACGGTGATCAGTATCAGATCAACCTTATCGACACTCCGGGCCACGTTGACTTCACCGTTGAGGTGGAGCGTTCACTCCGCGTGCTCGATGGCACAGTCGCTACCTTCTGTGCGGTAGGACGTGTACAGCCGCAGTCTGAGACTGTATGGCGCCAGGCTGACAAATATGGCGTTCCAAAGATCGCATATGTAAACAAGATGGACCGTGTAGGTGCAGACTTCTTCGCAGTAATCGACGAGATGAAGGAGAAGCTCGGCGCGCGTGCAGTTCCTATCTGCATTCCAATCGGAGCAGAGGATAAGTTCGACGGTATCATCGACCTCGTTGCCATGAAGGCAATGATTTACGATCACAACTCGGATGCTCTTGTAAACTATCAGGTTACAGACATTCCTGAGAAGTATGTAGACGAGGCTAATGCTTGGAGAGAGAAGCTCGTAGAGGCTGCCGCCGAGTATGACGAGAACCTCATGGAGAAGTTCTTTGACGATCCTGATTCAATCACTGAAGAGGAAGTTATCGCGGCTCTCCGTGCGGCTACTATCGACATGGCTATCGTTCCTGCATGCTGCGGATCATCATTCAAGAACAAGGGCGTTCAGTTCCTTCTCAACGCTGTAATGCGTTACCTTCCTTCACCGCTTGACAAGGGTGCCGTTAACGGTACAAACCCTAACACAAGCGACGAGGAGGTTCGTCAGCCTAGCGTCAAGGAGCCTTTTGCAGCCCTCGTGTTCAAGATTGCAACTGACCCATTCGTAGGACGTCTCGCGTTCATGAGAGCATACTCAGGAAAGCTCGACGCCGGTTCATATGTGCTCAATACCCGTACAGGCAAGAAGGAGCGTGTATCACGTCTCTTCCAGATGCACTCAAACAAGCAGAACCCTATCGAGTTCGTTGAGGCAGGCGACATCTGTGCAGCTGTAGGTTTCAAGGATCTCCGCACCGGTGATACAATCTGCTTCGAGCAGGCTCCTATCACTCTCGAGTCAATGGAGTTCCCTGATCCGGTAATCGGACTTGCAGTTGAGCCTAAGACTCAGAAGGATCTTGACAAGCTCGGAATCGCGCTTGCTAAGCTCGCAGAGGAGGACCCTACATTTACAGTAAAGACTGACCACGATACAGGCCAGACAGTCATCAGCGGTATGGGTGAGCTTCACCTCGATATCATCGTTGACCGTCTCCGTCGCGAGTTCGGTGTAGATATCAATCAGGGTGCACCTCAGGTTAACTACAAAGAGGCTATCACTCAGACCGTTCAGCATCGTGAGGTATTCAAGAAGCAGACCGGTGGACGTGGTAAGTTTGCAGATATCATCGTTGAGATCGGACCTGCAGATGAGGGCGTAACAGGACTTCAGTTCGTTGACGAGGTGAAGGGCGGTAACGTTCCTAAGGAATTCATCCCATCAGTAGAGAAGGGCTTCAAGTCAGCAATGTCAAACGGTGTGCTTGCAGGTTACGAGGTACCGTCACTCAAGGTTACTCTCAAGGACGGTTCATTCCACCCAGTGGACTCAGACCAGCTCTCATTCGAGCTTGCGGCTCGTCTTGCATTCCGTCATGCTTGCCCTAAGGCTAAGCCAGTTCTCCTCGAGCCTATCATGAGCCTCGAAGTTGTTACTCCAGAGGATTACATGGGAGATATCGTAGGTGACCTCAACCGCCGTCGCGGACAGATCAACGCAATGGACTCAACTCTCGGAGCACGTATCGTTAAGGCATACGTTCCACTCGCAGAGCAGTTCGGATACGTTACAATCCTCCGTACAATCTCTTCAGGACGTGCTACCAGCACAATGTCATTCGATCACTACGCAGAAGTTCCAGCAGGACTTGCTAAGGAAGTTATCGAGAAGAGCGGTTACAAGGCCGATGACGATGAATAATTGTTTAACTGAATTCAACGAAATTTGATATGAGCCAGATAATTAGAATTAAACTCAAATCATTCGATCACATGCTTGTTGACAAGTCAGCAAAGAAGATCGTTGAGACAGTATCTGCTACAGGTGCTCGCGTGAACGGACCTATTCCGCTTCCTACTCACAAGAAGATCTTCACAGTAAACCGCTCGACTTTCGTAAACAAGAAGTCACGTGAGCAGTTCGAGCTCAGCTCTTTCTGCCGCCTTCTTGACATCTACGATTCAACCCCTAAGACTGTTGATGCTCTTATGAAGCTTGAACTTTCTTCAGGTGTTGAGGTTGAAATCAAGCTCAACTAATCGAAAAAAGTATTATATTTGCAGTACGGTTCGGCAACCGTCGGACCGTACGCAAATTAGTTCTTAAATAAGTTTGGTCCCTTAGCTCAGTTGGTTAGTAGCACCTGACTCATAATCAGGGGGTCGCAGGATCATGCCCTGCAGGGACCACAAG
>JAGBTT010000142.1 GCA_017631175.1 Bacteroidales bacterium | reverse complement strand
GCTGCATCGATGTCAAGTCATCTTTCGGCATGCTGAATTCGCAGCCGCAGTATCGCTGGTTGTAGAAATCGTATTCCTTAAGGATCTGGTTTCTGCGTTCCTGTAGGCCACCCTTACGCCAGTTCTGGTCCCACCAGATGACCAGGTCATCTGGTGGAACAGTTTCAACCCCCAGTCGACTAAAGTCGACAGCCCCAAGGGGCATGCCGCCATTGACTTCGTCACCGACGGGTGCCATCGCTGCTTCAATGTTCTCCGAACATTTCGCTGACGCGAGTGGCACGGCGCTGAAGCGCCTTTCTACCGGCAGGTCATCTGGTGGAACAGTTTCAACCCCCAGTCGACTAAAGTCGACAGCCCCAAGGGGCATGCCGTCATTGACTTCGTCACAAGCCCACTGGCCGGCTTCGTTGATCTGATCAAGGGATTTCCATCGAGAAGATGCCAATGTTGTGGTTATGACCTTGATTCCTCTTTCGCGGGCATACTGCGCAGTTCTGAGAAGTCTCAGCTTGAAGCATTTCAGGCAGCGCCCTCCCCTCTCGGGCTCGCTTTCAAGGCCTTTCATCTCGGCGAGCCAGTTCTCATGGTCATAGTCCGCGTCCACTATCTCCAGCCCCAGAGCCTGTGCATATCTCGTGCACTCGTTCTTGCGGATCTCGTATTCCTCCCGAGGATAGATGTTGGGATTGCAGTAATATATAATAGGTGTGATGCCGTTCTGCATCAGCGCCTCTATGATTGCGCTTGAGCACGGCGCACAGCACGTGTGGAGAAGAACCGTCGTCTCCCCCATCGGCGCCTGTATACTATTATGTTTTCTATTTGTCATTTCTTTCCCTAAAGTTCAAGCGACTTCGTCGATAACGACCGAGTTCCCACCATGTCATTTCGACCGAGCAAAGCGAGTGGAGAAATCTGCACAAAGATAATTCTAAATTCAGTATCTTTGCACCCCTAAAACGAATTTTCCCATGGGTCTGAAAGCACTGAGTCCCCTTATCGTATTCCTCGGACTCTA
This sequence comes from Bacteroidales bacterium, assembly GCA_017631175.1. Lineage (GTDB taxonomy): Bacteria > Bacteroidota > Bacteroidia > Bacteroidales > UBA932 > Cryptobacteroides. The sequence continues at coordinate 6,275 of JAGBTT010000142.1, read as the reverse complement.
CCTCATATCATGTATCATCGCACAGGATTTCTATGCGATACCTATCTCTGCGGCATTCCTTCTGGCTTCTGTCTATGCCATAACCATATGCAAGGGAGATAGTCTTGAAGATAAGATTTCCGTATTCTCCAAGGGCGCAGGCGACAAGAATGTGCTTTTGATGATATGGATATTTGTCCTTGCGGGAGCATTTGCCTCTACCGCCAAGGACATCGGAGCCATTGACGCGACCGTGAACCTCGCGCTGAAGATACTCCCCGGCAAGCTTCTTTACGCCGGACTTTTCCTTGCGGCATGCTTCATATCCATGTCCATAGGAACCAGCGTCGGCACAATTGTGGCCCTCGTGCCTCTGGCTGCCGGCATAGCACAGGAGATTTCATTTGGTGCCGAACTTGCATCCAATACCGCCTTCATTACAGGAATCATAGTCGGAGGATCATTCTTCGGAGATAACCTCTCGTTCATATCGGACACCACCATTGCCGCCACCAGATCGCAAGGCTGTTCAATGGCAGACAAGTTCAAGGTGAACCTACGCATTGTCGGGCCAGCCGCCCTTGTCGTGACGATACTGTATGTGATTCTTGGCGCCTCCGTCGAGGCGTCCCCAGAAGCAGGTGCGGTCAACTGGATACTGCTGATTCCTTATGTACTGATCATCGGTCTGGCACTGTCAGGACTTAATGTTACAGCGGTGCTGACCATTGGCATCCTTGTCAATGCAGTTCTGGGATTCATCAACGGCAGCCTCACATGGAGCGGCTGGCTCGTGTCCATAGGAAACGGCATCAGCGGCATGGGAGACCTGATCATGGTGACCATGCTGGCCGGAGGAATGCTTGAAGTTATCCGTGTAAATGGTGGTCTTGACTACATAGTGAACGGACTGACCAAGCGCATCAGCGGCAAGCGCGGCGCCGAGTTCAGCATAGCGGGACTGGTCTCGCTGGCCAACCTCTGCACCGCCAACAATACGATAGCTATCATAACCACAGGACAGATCGCCCGCGATATAGCAGAGCGTTTCGGAATCGACCCTCGCAAGGCAGCCAGCATCATGGACACATTCTCATGTCTGGTGCAAGGTTTCATCCCATACGGAGCCCAGCTCCTCATGGCAGCCGGTCTGGCAGGGGTATCATCGATCTCGATCAGCGGATATCTCTACTATCCTTTCGTGATGGGGCTTTTCGCCATCGGGTCTATAATCTTCCGCCTGCCACGCCGTTATTCTTAACCTTCTTCCTGGTTTCCGACCACTCCTTCCTGATTGCCGACTGCCACTTCCCAGTTTCTGACCAGTCTGGCCAATCCTACAGGTTACCACCGGCAAACTGCTGGTAGATTTCATCCAGCCAGGTGACACGTTGTTCCTGACTTGCCTGCTTGACGCCGTTCAGGCTGATCCATTGAATGTCCTCTATGCCTATCTGGCGGAATGTTCCCTTGACAAGAGAACCCTCGATGGAATTGTTGAAACTGTCCCTATATACTTCTGCCGGGGTATTCATGGTCGTGATTACCGTAACCTTCCTGACCGGGAGTCTTGAGACCAGCTTACCCTTGTCCATATTGTAAGCCACAGCCGGAAATATGACCTTATCGACAAATCCTTTCATCATAGCAGGCATGGTCATCCACCAGATCGGAAAGATCATCACAAGGTGATCCGCCCACTCAAGATCCTTCTTATACTCCATGACCTGTTCGTCAACGGTTCCCAATGCCGACTCTCCCACTCTGCCGGCACCGCTGAATGCAATCAGGTCCTTGGCTCTCATCACCGGATCGAAATCGTCCTGATCAAGATTGATCACGCGGCACTCCTGTCCGCCATCCTTGACTCCATCCTCCACAGCCTCAAGTATCGCGCTGCAGTAGCTCCCTCCATAGGGATGATTAAATACAACAAGTGTCTTCATGTCTATATTTGTTATTGTTCAGCCAAAGACATAGCAACACCCGTTCCGTTTCACACTCTTCCATATCCGTCAGCACACAACCCACTGCAAACCAACGCTTTAATGGTTGATGCCCGCTTCCAAACGCAGCAGGCATCAACCACTAAAAGATTACCAGTCAACACTTTAAGTGCTGACGTTATTTATCACAGAAATAAAGAGGCGACATGGAAGGTGATGAAGGCGGCTACCCAGGCGAGGATGATGGTGTAGACTGCTGTGATGATGGCCCATTTCCAACCTCCGCCCTCGTTCTTGATGGCGATGAAGGTCGCTATACATGGGAAGTAGAGCAGGATAAAGACCATGTAGGCAAGGGCTCCGGCTGGGGTCACGGAGTTCACCAGGGCTTTCTGGAGACGGGTCTCGGCTGCCTGTTCTGAGTCGGCAGACTTCTCGACTTCGCTCGAAGTGACAGAAGGAGGAGTCGAAGTGACAGAAGGAGGAGTCGAAGTGACAGAAGGAGAGGTCGAAGTGACAGGGGAAGAGTTCAGCGTTTCCACCGGCTGGTCATCGGCGTACATGACACCGAGGGTGCTGACAACGAGTTCCTTGGCACCGACTCCGGCGATGATTCCGACTCCCATCCTCCAGTCGAAGCCCAGAGGCTCGAGGACCGGTTCGATCGTCTTGCCGATATAGCCTATGAATGAGTGTTCCTGCTGCTCCTTTACTGTGTCGTAAGCATCATGATTAGGGAAGTATCCCAAGAACCAGATTGCCATAGAGCAGATCAGGATGATACCGCTCATCTTCTGGAGATACTGTTTGCCCTTCTCCCATGTGTGACGGAAGATTGACTTCGCGGTCGGGATGCGATAAGGAGGAAGCTCCATTACGAACGGAAGGTCGTCATCCTTGAAGAAGCGGCTCATGACCTTGGCTGCAATTATCGCTAAGATGATTCCGAGTGCATACAGCCCGAGCATGACCAATCCAGCATGACGAGGGAAAAACGCACCCGCTATCAATATATATACAGGCATTCTGCCTGCGCATGACATCAATGGAATGATCAGAATAGTGATGATCCTGCTCTTCGGACTCTCGATCGTCCTGGCCGCCATGACTGCCGGCACGTTACATCCGAATCCCATGATCATAGGTATGAAGGACTTGCCGTGAAGGCCTATCTTATGCATGAGGCGGTCCATGATGAAGGCCGCACGAGCCATGTATCCGGAGTCTTCCAGCAGCGAAATGAACAGGTACAGGAGCATGATGTTCGGCAGGAAGACAAGCACGCTGCCGACGCCTCCTATGACACCGTCTACGACAAGGTCCTTGAGCCAACCGTCCGACATCATCGAAGCGACGAAGGATGAGAAATGAGACACCAGCCACTCGATCCAGCGCATCGGATACTCTCCCAGCACGAACGTACCGTCAAATACCAGATACAGCAGGGCTATGAAAACCGGGAACGCGAGCCACCTGTTGGTAACGAACGCATCTATCTTGTCTGTCAAGGTCTGACGCTTCCTCTTACCCTGATATGGAACGTAGGTCTCTGCGAGCGCACCCTGCACGAATGCATACTTGGCATCCACAAGAGATGACTCCAGACCGGAACCTAAAAGACCGCGCACCCTCGTATTCTCCTCGAATCGCGCCGCGATGATCTCGTCACGGTTAGGCAAAGCCTCGACAACAGCCTCTACATCCTTGTCATTTTCAAGATACTTGATCGTGAGATATCTGGTCGAGTACCTGTTTCGGATATCTGTATTCTGCTTGATCAGACCCTTGATGCGGCCGATGCTCTGCTCGATCTCGGCTCCGTGGTTGATGTGGATATGACGCGATAGGTGCGGATCACTCTTTTCATACACCTGGATCACGATGTCGAAGAGTTCCTCTATACCCTTTCCCGTACGGCTGACCGTCGGCACGATCGGCATACCGAGAAGGTAGCCTAACTGCTTGATGTCCAACTGGTCTCCCTTTGCCTGAAGTTCATCGTACATATTCATAGCCATGACTACGCGCAGGTTCATGTCGATGAGTTGGGTCGTCAGGTAGAGGTTTCTCTGGAGGTTCGAAGCATCGACTACATTCACGACGATGTCAGGCATGGCCTCCAGCAGGTTCTTGCGGACATACAGTTCTTCCGGACTATAAGCCGACAGGGAATATGTTCCCGGAAGGTCCACAAGCTGGAACGTATATCCGCCATGGTCGAAGGTTCCTTCCTTCGCATCCACCGTCACGCCGCTGTAGTTGCCCACATGCTCATGACTTCCTGAAGCCATGTTGAACAAAGAGGTCTTTCCGCAGTTCGGATTTCCGACAAGGGCTACCTTGATGATCTTACGGCGTTCCTCCGCCAGCGCTCCCATCTCCCGCTCGATCCAGTCTTCGGATCCGGCTTCCAGCGCCGGCAGAACCTCGCGCGAGGCGTGCAGGAGCTTTGCTTCGCTCTCACTGATGACCTCGATCTTCGCGGCCTCCTCACGACGGAGCGAAACCTTGTATCCTATGATTTCATATTCTATCGGATCGCGCAAAGGAGCATTGAGGATTACCTTGACCTTGCTTCCCTTGACGAAGCCCATCTCGATTATCCTCTTACGGAAACCGCCGTGACCGTAAACCTTTACGACCACGCCACGCTCCCCTGTCTTCAGCTCCGAAAGTTTCATATTTTCTTACCTTGTTCCTTTGTTTTAGGGCTGATAACCCGTCACTTTTATGACCGTTGTACATAAATATGAAAATATGTACACGTTACCTATACCCTAAATCCCCTTTCTCGGAAAGGGGACTTACCTTATTAGTATATTACTACAAAATCTCTATTGTATAGACACTTGAGAATTTCTGGCCGGGAGCAAGGGTGTTCATCCACTCCTTGTCCTTGTACTCACCTTCATATCCTGCGCTGTCGCAACGTCCGTACCATGGCTCAAGGCAGATGAATGGAGCCACCTTTCCAGGAGGCGACCATATTCCTACAACCGGAGCATCGAATGTCAAGCTGAGCCAAGGGGTTCCATCTGCACGAAGAAGCTCTGTCTTACGGATCTGACCATTCTGAAGCATCAGGGTGTCAATTGCATCGAAGGTGTCACTTGCAAGTGGCAGTCTGCCATCAGCAGGAATCTCCAACGGATACTTTGTCACAGAATCCACACAGCCTTTCTCCTTGATTCTGATGCACTCAAGGCCCTCTGTGCGGTCAAACACGAGGAAACCGCGCTCCTTGTTCTCTTTTGAATAATCAGGATATATGAATGCCGGATGTGCGCCGATCTGGAAATGAAGGTCCTTGTCTGTCTCAGGATTGGTTACCTCCCAGATCACATCAAGTGAGTTGCCGTGAAGTCTGTATGCAATCTCAAGAACGAACTGATATGGATACTTCTTCAGGGTCTCCTCTGTCGACACGAGTCTGTAGCGCACTTCTGTTTCAGTCTCACTCACGAGTTCGAACTCCATATCACGAGCAAAGCCGTGCTGTCCGAGTTCAAACTCGACTCCGTCCACACGGTAACGCTTTTCCCAAACGCTTCCCACAATCGGGAACAATACTGGAGACCTTCGACCCCAATAAGCAGGATCACCCTGCCACAGATATTCGGTAGCACCCTTCATTATGCTCTGGAGCTCGGCTCCATGCTCAGCGACCTGCACGGTCAGCACGTCATTTTTAAGTGTCTGCATGATTTCAGTGTTAATAACTTGTAAATATACACATTTTCTATGACGCAGCACACTTCCATCTGCACAGTTGTCCACGAAAAGGCTGTTTTGGTGGAGAAAAACAGCATCCTGACCAGGGTTGTCCATCCTGTCGGGCTACACCGACGAAGAGCCTGAAGTCCTGGAGTATAAGGTCAACATCAGAGACGAGCAGAAGGTGCACCTTGCCTGCCGCCTTCCATTATCCGGTCAGAAAGTAAGATACCGCATGCATACCGACCCCGAAGGAATCGTTATCAAGGTAGAAAGGGAGGACAAGACCAAGTCCAAGGCGGTCTGGGAAACACTTTCTCTCCGAAAATCACCCACAAGACCTCGAGTACCCCCAAACCCGATCCGGCAAACAAGCCATCGTCGACACCCACGTCGAAGGCATCACCGAATACCTCTCGTCACTCTAAGCGTCATCCCCACCATCACCGTCATCCCCGGCCCCGACCGGGGATCCTATAACCTACTGAGAATGAAATTCCGCCCGTGTGCCGAAGCCACGAGCGGAACGAAGAAGACTCGAATCACTGATCAGTCCAGCTCCTCGACCAGATGATGAGCAATTATATGGTTGTTTCCTAAATATCTGACAAGATAGACAGTCTGACCGTCTTGTTC
>JAGBTT010000141.1 GCA_017631175.1 Bacteroidales bacterium | reverse complement strand
TATGAGGGATTCATCGAGGCTCCGGTTACTGGAGAATATCAGTTCATATTATACTATGCAGGATATACTACAGTGAAGGTAGGTGGCGAGACAGTCGTCCCTGAGCGCTGGCGTACAGCATGGAATCCAAATGCCTACAAGTTCTCCGTCCATCTTCAGGCAGGGGAGAAGACTCCTCTTAAGGTCGAGTGGAAGCCTGACGGAGATGTGTCATACTGCGGTCTGCGTGCTTATGATGTTGTCGATCCTGCGCAGCAGGCTAAGCATCAGTGGTGGAGCGAGATGACAAAGCAGATGGACTGGTACTTCATTGCGGGTGATGACATGGACGAGGTCATCAGCGGTTACAGAACACTTACCGGTAAGGCCCCTGTAATGCCTAAATGGGCGATGGGATACTGGCAGAGCCGTGAGAGATACAAGACATCGACAGAGATGATCGAGGCTCTCCAGGGTTTCAGACAGAGAAACATACCTATAGATAATATAGTGATGGACTGGAGCCATTGGGAGGAGGATGCATGGGGAAGCCATGAGTTCGATCCTGCAAGATTCCCTGACCCTAAGGCCATGGTGGACTCTATCCACGACCTCGGCGGCCGTATGATGGTATCTGTATGGCCTAAGTTCTATGTGGAGACAGAGCACTATAAGGAGTTCAATGACAAGGGCTGGATGTATAACAAGGCCAATGAGGACGGCGTGCGCGACTGGATAGGCCAAGGCTACCTCTATGGTTTCTATGACGCATACGCTTCAGGAGCCCGCGAGCTCTTTTGGCAGCAGATGTATGAGCATTATTATCCGCTCGGCATTGACGCGTGGTGGATGGATGCTTCCGAGCCTAACGTACGCGACTGTACTGACATGGACTATCGCAAGGCGCTTTGCGGACCGACTGCTCTCGGTTCGTCTACTGAGTTCTTCAATGCATATTCGATCGTAAACGCCGACGCGATATATAACGGTCAGCGCGGAGTGGATCCTGACAAACGCGTATTCCTGCTTACAAGAAGCGGCTTCGCAGGTCTTCAGAGATATTCGACCGCAACATGGAGCGGCGACATCGCAACCCGTTGGGAGGATATGAAAGCGCAGATTTCGGCAGGCCTTAACTTCGCCATCAGCGGTATCCCTTACTGGACTATGGATATCGGAGGCTTCTGCGTGGAGAACCGTTATGTGGCAGGTCAGAATGTATGGAATTATACCGGCAAGGAGAATGCCGACATGAAGGAGTGGCGCGAGCTCAACACCCGCTGGTTCCAGTTCGGTGCTTTCTGCCCGCTGTTCCGCGCCCACGGCCAGTTCCCGTTCCGCGAGCCATGGGAGATTGCCCCTGAAGGCCATCCGGCATATGAATCCATTGTATATTACACTAAGCTTCGCTACAGCCTGATGCCTTACATCTACTCTCTTGCCGGCAAGACGTATTTCGAGGACTACACCATCATGCGTCCGCTTGTCATGGACTTCATGGCTGATGCCGATGTCCTGAATATTGGTGACGAGTATATGTTCGGCCCTGCATTCCTCGTTGCACCTGTATATGAATACGGTGCACGCGAGCGTGAGGTTTATTTCCCTGAGTGCGAGGGTTGGTACGAGTTCGGAAGCAACAAGTTCGTCGAAGGTGGAGTCACAAAGACAGTTGCTGCTCCTTATGGCCGCATGCCTCTGTTCGTACGCGCCGGATCAGTAGTTCCTTTCGGTCCTGAGATCCTGTGGTCGGACGAGAAGCCAGCCGATGTGATCGACCTGTATGTATATCAGGGTGCTGACGGTGAGTTCACCCTCTATGAGGACGAGAACGTTAACTACAATTATGAGAAGGGTGCTTATGCGATGATCGACTTCTCATATGATGACAGCATGAAGCTGCTCTCTATCGGAGAATATAAGGGAGGAGATTTCCCTGGAAAGCTCGAGGAGAGGACATTCAATATAATTCCGGTTTCTAAGAACGGAATCGGCCAGACTAAGACAGTCAAGTATAATGGCCTGGCAATGAAGGTTGTATTATAATGTCAAGCGTACAGACCAACTCAGCCATATCCGTCGATTGTGTGATCTTCGGATTTGACGGAGAAAACCTCAAGGCCCTCCTTGTAAGGCGCAGGAATGCCGACCCTCTATATGACGATGGTGGGCATAAGTTGCCGGGTGCTATGATCCGGGAGAACGAGACTCTCCCGGAAGCGGCCGCGAGGGTGCTGGAGGCGAGTACCGGTCTTAAGGACATTTACCTGAAGCAGACTTCGATATTCTCGGATCCGGACAGGGTCGACCAGAGTGAGCTTCAGTGGATATGTCAGTATCATGGGATCAAGACTGACAGGGTAGTGACAGTCGGTTACTATGCCCTTGTGAAACTGGATCCCGGCATGGTCAGCTATACCAAGCGCCAAGGCGCCGTGTGGATGAATGTGGATGATATCCACCACCTCATCATGGACCACATGGACATCCTTTCCGATGCTCTGACAGTGCTTCAGAAGGATATCCTATGGTCTCCCATCGCATTCAATCTTCTTCCAAAGAAGTTCACCGTGCGTCAGCTCCAGAACCTTCTGGAGGCGGTCTTTGGCATCGAACTGGACAACAGGAATTTCCGCAAGAAGCTCTTCTCTGCCGGTGTTCTGGTGGAGACCGACGAGTATGAGAAGCATGTCAGCCACAAGCCTGCAAGGCTCTACCAGCTGAACAAATCCCTGTTCTCCAAGAAGAATATAGTAAATTTCTCTACTTTTGCACGCATAATAAATATTTGATAATCAATCGAAAGGCTAAATACTTAGCGTATTTTCGGCACAATGCTTTTATCTGTTGTTATCTTTGCTTAAATTTGCGTTATAACAGCTAAAACTATAACTATGTATCTTTTAGGCTACGATATCGGAAGCTCGTCTGTAAAGGCGAGTCTCGTGGATGCACAGAGTGGCAAATGTGTCGCTTCGGCATTCTATCCTAAGACAGAGGCTGCGATCATTGCAGTGAAACCGGGCTGGGCAGAGCAGGAACCGTCTTCATGGTGGGAGAATCTCAAGCTCGCGACAGCTGACATCATGGCTGCTTCTGCGGCCGATCCGAAAGACATCAAGGCAATCGGAATCTCATACCAGATGCACGGACTAGTATGTGTGGATAAGGACCAGAACGTCCTTCGCCCATCGATCATCTGGTGCGACTCCCGTGCCGTTCCATACGGCCAGAAGGCATTCGACCAGATCGGACACGAGAAATGTCTGTCACACCTGCTGAACTCTCCAGGTAACTTTACAGCTTCGAAACTTGCATGGGTAAAGGAGAATGAACCTGAACTCTATGCCAAGATATATAAGATCATGCTTCCTGGCGATTATATCGCAATGAAGCTCAGCGGCGAAATCTGCACTACCATCTCTGGTCTTTCTGAGGGAATGTTCTGGGACTTCGCAGAGGGTGCTCCAGCGCAGATGCTTCTGGACTATTATGGCATCGACAGGGCGCTTATCGCTGACATCAAGCCTACATTCTCCGAGCAGGGAAGAGTAAGCGCGGCAGCTGCTGCAGAACTCGGCCTTGCAGAAGGAACCCCAATCACATACCGTGCAGGCGATCAGCCTAACAACGCGCTGTCGCTCAACGTGTTCAATCCTGGTGAAATCGCTTCGACTGCAGGTACGTCCGGAGTCGTATACGGCGTCCTCGGAGATGTAAACTACGATCCTAAATCTCGCGTAAATACATTTGCGCATGTAAACCATACTCCAGATCAGACACGTCTCGGTGTGCTTCTCTGCATCAATGGAACAGGTATCCTGAACTCATGGATGAAGAGGAACGTTGCCCCTGAGGGTATCTCTTATGCCGAGATGAACGATCTTGCGGCCAAGGCTCCTATCGGAAGCGCAGGCGTAAGCATCATGCCTTTCGGAAACGGTGCCGAGCGTATGCTCGAGAACAAGGAGGTCGGCAGTTCTATCCACGGTGTGAACTTCAATGTACATGACAAGTCACACCTTCTTCGTGCAGCGCAGGAAGGCATCGTGTTCTCGTTCAAGTACGGCATCGAGGTCATGGAGCAGATGGGCATGAACGTGAACAAGATCCACGCAGGACATGCCAACATGTTCCTCAGCCCTATCTTCCGCGACACTCTCGCAGGCGTTTCCGGTGCGGTGATCGAGCTGTATGACACAGACGGTTCTGTAGGAGCTGCCAAGGGCGCAGGTATCGGAGCCGGTATCTATAAGGACAACACAGAGGCCTTCGCTACTCTTGAAAAGCTCGCTGTGATCGAGCCTGCACATACTGCAGAGTATACTGAGGCATATGAAACATGGAAATCAAGGCTTTAGCCTGTCATTTCGAGCGAAGTCGAGAAATCTAATACTATAAACAATTAATAAACTAAAGCTATGGCAAAAGAATTTTTCCCTGGAATCGAAAAGATTCAGTTTGAAGGTAAGGAAAGCAAGAACCCTATGGCGTTCCGCTATTATGATGCAAAGAAGGTAGTCCTCGGCAAGACAATGGCCGAGTGGCTCAAGTTCTCTATGGCATGGTGGCACACACTCTGCGCAGAGGGTGCAGACCAGTTCGGTGGCGGTACAAAGACTTTCCCTTGGAACGGTGCTGCATGCCCTATCCAGGCTGCTAAGGATAAGGTTGACGCAGGTTTCGAGTTCATGCAGAAGATCGGTATCGAGTACTACTGCTTCCACGATGTAGACCTC
>JAGBTT010000140.1 GCA_017631175.1 Bacteroidales bacterium | reverse complement strand
GATTTCGGGCTGCTGCTTCTGGCAGGTGAGGAGACCGGTTCATTCGGAGCGAAGGCCTTTAATGCAAATCCTGCTGTAAAGGACGCATGGCTCATAGTAGGCGAACCGACCGACAACTGCATGGCTTCGGCAGCAAAGGGAACAAAGTCATTCGAGGTCACATTCGCAGGCCAGGCATGTCACTCGGGTTATCCGGAAAATGGCCAAAGTGCCATAATGTATTTCAATGATTTCATGAATGCTCTCCGAAGCATAGTGTTTCCTGTGGATCCTGTGCTTGGCGAGACTACATGGAACATAGGAAGGCTCTCCAGCGGCAATCCTCAGAACATCCTCAGTGACAGGCTGACATGCAGGGTGTATTTCAGGACGACATTTGAGTCTGATGAGATGGTCTGTAACATCATGAAGAACATAGCGGGTCCGCAGGCAAAGCTCCGTTTCGGAAAGCGCAGGGTGCAGGACGGATCGGACATTGTGGCGAAGGAGGTGGCTCCATGGCAGAAGGCAATGAGCGTGCAGGCATTCGGAGGAGACACTCCGAGCCGTTTCGAGGTGCTTGAAGGCTTTGAGTCAAGACCGGTGGCCTTCGGCAGCGATGCCCCGCAGCTGAAATGTTTTGAACATAAGATCCTTTGCGGTCCGGGCTCGATACTTGTGGCCCACCGCGACGAGGAATACATATCCCTTGCGGACATAGAAAAGGCCATAGCCCAATATGTCCGTATGTATGAACTGATAGTTAGATAATTATGATAGTAATGAAGTTCGGCGGAACGTCCGTCGCAAATTTTGAAGCAATCACAAGAACGATATTTATAGTAGGCAGCAAGCTTGACCAGAAGCCTGTTGTAGTTGTGTCTGCACTTTCCAAGGTGACTGATCTGCTGTATAAGATAGCAGATACAGCCGCTACTAAGGATGCGGAGCAGACAAAGGAGCTGCTCGGCCAGCTCCGCGAGCGCCATGTCAACCTTGTAAAGGAACTGCTGGAGCAGAGTCCTATGATCATGGAGCAGGCTTTGGAGCGCGTCAATGCGATCTGCGACGATCTTGACAAGCTCGCTTATGCAGTGTGTGCAGTCGGAGAACTCTCTGACCGCAACAAGGCGATCATCATATCGAACGGAGAACTTCTTTCGTCGACCATCATCTGCTTCACCATGAATGCTAAGGGCATCAAGACCGGTTTCATAGATGCTCGCACTATGATGGTGACCAACGATTCGTATCTCAAGGGTGAACCTATCGTGGACGAGATCGCCCAAAGGGTTCCGGGTATCGTGGCACAGGCTTATGAAGGTATGAATGCAGTGATCACACAGGGATTCATTGCTTCGAACATGGCCGGTGAGCAGACAGTGCTCGGACGAGGAGGTTCGGACTATTCAGCCTCGCTGATAGGTATGGCTGTAGATGCTGAGCGCATAGAAATATGGACAGATGTGGACGGAGTCCGCACAGCAGATCCCCGCAAGGTGCAGAATACCAAGTATCTGGAGAAGATTTCGTTCGAGGAGGCTGCTGAGATGGCACATTTCGGAGCGAAGGTGCTGCACCCGCTGACCATCGAGCCTGCAGTCAAGAAGAACATACCTCTGTATGTGCTCAACTCGATGAATCCTTCCGGAAAGGGAACCGCGATCCTGCGTAACGAGCTTATCGAGGACGGCGTGAAGTCGGTTTCATTCAAGGAGAACATCAAGGTGATCAACATCTTCTCGATGAGGATGATCAATACCTCGGGCTTCCTTCGCCGTGTGTTCGAGATCTTCAGTGAGAACAAGGTATCAGTGGACCTGATCAGTACATCGGAGGCAAACATCTCGGTGACTGTCGATGCTGGCGAGAAGATTGACAAGACTGTGGCCGAGCTGTCGGAATTCTGCGATGTCATCGTGGATGACGATAAGGCTCAGGTGTCGGTCATCGGAAAGAACATAGTCCGCCTGAACGGTATGCTCAAGAAGACCTTTGCTCCTCTGAAGAGGACAAATGTGTATATGATCTCTCAGGGTGCATCGTTCGTTAACATCAGTTTTGTGGTCGACCGTGAGGAACTCACCGAAGTCGTCCAGGACCTCCATGACCACCTCTTCGATAACCCTGAAGAACTGGAGACATTCTAATATGAAACTATTTATAAGCGGATATGGAAAAATGGGAAAGATGATCGAGAAGATCATCATGTCCCGCGGACTGGAATATGCAGGCTGGAGCGAAGCGGTCACTGAGACCGATCCTGCTTTGGCGAAGGAGTGTGTATGCATCGACTTCACAACTCCTGCGGCCTTCAGGGCCAACTACAGGTTCCTTGCAGAGAACTTCAAGGCCGTCGTAGTCGGAACCACAGGCTGGATGGATATCAAGGATGAGGTTGTCGCATACTTTGAGAAGTGCGGCACCCCGATGATCTGGGCTACCAACTTCTCTGTGGGAGTGAACGTGATGTTTGCAGTGACAGACTACATGTCAAGGCTCCTCGGTCAGTTCGGAGGATACAGCCCGTATATGATCGAGATGCACCATTGTCACAAGCTGGATGCTCCGAGCGGTACTGCAAAGACTCTGGCGGAGATTGTGGATGCCAACATGGGAGTCAGGACAGATATCCAGTCAGTCCGTTGCGGTGAGATCCCGGGCACGCACACCATCGGTTACGAGGGTATGAACGACCGTATCACATTGAGCCATGAGGCCTTCTCCCGTGAGGGATTTGCGGCTGGCGCGGTAGAGGCCGCACTCCGCACAGAGGGATTGACAGGCGTACATGAATTCAAGGAACTGTTCTTTGAGTGAAATGAAATTTATATTGATATGAATAAAATAAATTTAACCGGCTGTGGAACAGCACTGATCACTCCGTTCAAGAACGGAGAAGTCGACTACGAGGCATTTGCAGCATTGGTGGACCGTCAGGTGGAGGCAGGAATCGATTTCCTCGTACCTCTCGGAACAACTGGAGAGACTCCTTGTCTTGAGGACGAGGAGCGCATAAAGGTGCTTCAGATCGCCAAGGCGCATTCCCAGGGCCGTACTGTGGTTGTGGGAGGCGGCACAAACTCGCTCCAGCACACCATCAGAAGCATGCAGATGCTTGAGCCGTATGGTGTGGATGCGTTCCTGATCGTCGTTCCATACTACAACAAGCCGACCCAGGAGGGCCAGTACCAGTACTTCAAGGCAGTTGCAGAGGCTACAGACAAGCCGATCGTACTTTATAATGTGCCTGGAAGAACTGGCGCCAACATGACCGCAGAGACTTGTCTGCGTCTGGCACAGATTCCAAACATCGTTGCAGTCAAGGAGGCTTCGGGTAATCGCGAGCAGATAGAGAAGATTCTTGCCGGTGCCCCGGAGGGATTCCAGGTGCTGAGCGGAAACGATGACGACACTCTCTGGATGATGCAGCAGGGTGGCGCGGGAATCATCAGCGTTGCGTCTAATGTGGCTCCAAAGCATATGGCAGATTTCATAGGAGCGATCCGTGAGGGGGATATGACTAAGGCGGAGACTCTCAACAAGGAGCTGACGCCGCTGTTTACAAACTGTTTCGTGGAGAGCAATCCTATCCCGGCAAAGGCGGCGATGGCAGCCATGGGACTCATAGAGAATGAGCTCCGCCTGCCGCTTGTACCGTCCCAGCAGAGCACATACGACCTGATGGTCAACACAATAAAAGATCTTGGATTATTATAATTATGACAGATACAGAAAAGTTTTATCAGACCATTGCCGACCTTGAGAGCGGCAAGGTTAGAGTTGCAGAGAAGGTAGACGGGGAGTGGAAGGTGAATTCTTGGGTCAAGGAAGTGATTCTGAGCGGTTTCCGTCTTGGAAAGCTTACAGACATGACTCAGGGTCAGTTCTCTTTCTTCGACAAGGATACCATTCCGGCAAGAAAGTTCACAGCAGAGAACGGCGTGCGTATCGTGCCAGGCGGAAGCAGTGTGCGTGCAGGCGCATACCTCGCTCCGTCGGTGATCATGATGCCGCCGGCATATGTGAACATCGGAGCATATGTGGACGAGGGAACCATGATCGATTCCCATGCTCTCGTGGGTTCATGCGCGCAGGTCGGAAAGCATGTGCACCTGTCTGCAGCGTCGCAGCTGGGCGGTGTGCTTGAGCCTGTCGGCGCTCTTCCTGTGATCATCGAGGATAATGTGTTCATCGGTGGAAACTGCGGAATCTATGAGGGAACGATCGTCAAGGAGAATGCCGTGATCGGTACAGGTGTGATCATCAATGCTTCGACTGCAATCTTTGACGCGACTACAGGAGAGTATATCAGAGCAAACGAGAACGGCCAGATGGTGGTTCCGTCAGGTGCTGTGGTTGTGGCGGGAAGCCGCCCGATCAGCAAGGGACCGGGAGCGGAGCAAGGCGTACACCTGTATTGCCCTGTGATCGTGAAGTATCGTGATGAGAAGACTTCCGGCTCGATCACTCTGGAGGACATGCTCCGCTAAATGTCATCTCGAGCGTAGTCGAGAGATCTTAATAAATGAATATGTACGATAACATATATTCAGAAGACGTAGGTTCATTCTTCAGGTCGCCTGTGAGGGAAATCTTCAAGAAGGTCGACCTTAATGCCATATATTCATTCGCCGGAGGCTATCCTTCTCCCGATACATTTCCGCTTGAGGAAATCAAGCGGACCATGGCGGAGGTGATAGACAAGTACGGCAGCAAGGCGTTCCAGTATGGAGCGACGCAGGGCGTGCCGGAGCTGCGCGAAGCTGTGGCGAAGCGCTGCGGAGTGCCGGTGGAGCGCGTGCAGATCACGTCGTCATCGCAGCAGGGAATTGACGTGTGTACAAGAGTGCTGGTGGATCCTGGTGATGTGATCCTGACCTCAAGTCCGTCATATCTCGGAGCACTCCAGTCTTTCCGTTCATATAGGGCGGACATCAGGGGAGTGAAGCATAGCCCAGACATCGAGGCGTTCAAGCAAGCATATGAAGGTGTGATAGCACAGGCTCATGCAGAAGGAAAGAAGATAAAGTTCCTCTACATGATTCCTGATTTTCAGAATCCGTCAGGCGAGTCGCTTACTCTAGCGGAGCGCGAGATGCTTGTTGCGCTGGCGCAGAAGCACGATTTCCTTATCGTCGAGGACAGCCCGTACAGGGAGCTCAGATATGAGGGAGAGCACATTCCTACGATGTACAGCCTTGATCCGGACCGTGTTATTCATCTTGGTTCATTCTCAAAGATTTTCGCGCCTGGATTCCGTCTGGGCTGGGCGATTGCGCACCCTGACATCCTTGACAAGATATATGTATGCAAGCAATCGCTTGACCTCTGTCCTCCGATCTTTGATCAATATGTTGCGGCAGAATTCCTCTCAAGCGGCAGGCTTGATGCCAATCTCGAAAAGAGCATTGCCCTTTATAAGGACAAGCGTGACCATCTTCTGAACCTGCTGGCTCAGCACATGCCTGAAGGAATAAGGTGGACCCATCCGGAAGGAGGACTTTTCCTCTTCCTGACCATGCCGGAGGGCTTCGAGGCAGTCAAGTTCTATGACAAGGCTCTTGATGCCGGCGTGGCTTATGTTGCCGGAGAGTTCTTCCACCCCGACGGCAGTGGAAAGAACACAATGCGCATGAACTTCTCGTTCATGACCAAGGAACGTATGACCGAAGGAGTGAAGCTTTTAGCTTCTCTATTGTCATCTCGAGCGTAGTCGAGAGATCTATGAAAAAGATGAATATGAAATTCTATAAATACCAAGGGGCAGGAAACGACTTCCTGATTGCGGATAATCGAGACGGCTCAGTACAGCTGACCACGGCGCAGATCGCAGCGCTTTGCGACCGCCGCTATGGCGTCGGCGCTGACGGCCTCATGCTTCTGGAGTCTAGTCCGGAGTATGATTTCCGCATGGTATATTATAACTCCGACGGTTCGGGCGGTATGATGTGCGGCAACGGAGGCAGGTGCATCGTGGCTTTTGCCGCTGACATGGGCATAACCCGGTTCGATTTTGAGGCTGCGGACGGATTCCATACGGCCCAGATACTGGAAGCTGACGGCAGGACCAAGACCGTGCGCCTTAAGATGAAGGATGTCGATGGATATGAGCATCATGAAGCTTTGACCGGTCCTAAATGCGCATCAGACGGATATTTCCTTGATACCGGAACGCGTCATTACGTGCGCTTCGTGTCAGAACTTGACGCTTATGACATAGTGACTGAAGGTCGCGAGATAAGATATAATGCAGAGGAACTTCAACCGGTCGGTGCCAATGTGAACTTCGTTGAGCCATATGAGGGAGGTGTCAAGGTTCGCACTTATGAAAAGGGCGTTGAGGATGAGACCTTTGCATGCGGTACGGGAATTGTTGCCTCATGCATCGCCGCATATGCGGATGGTGTAAGACCTTCTGAAATATATAATGACGGCAGGGTCGCTTATGACGTGAAGGCAAAGAGAGACAGTCTCTCAGTGGATTTTATCCCGACAGAAAAAATGGTGGCACAGGATGTCTGGCTTACAGGCCCGGCAACATATGTGGCACAGATAATAGTAGAAATAGATTGATTTTTGAATATGAAGAAGTTTTTGTTTTTTGCAGTAGTTGCGCTTGCTATGGTTTCGTGCCTGAACAAGGGCGCATTTTCCCAGTCGTATACTGCTGATGTTACATTTGAGTGTTCCACTCAGGAATATACACAGTTTTTCAAGGATAGCGTGTATGTGATGTCTAATCCAGGGGACTTGGGATTCCTGTATGGTCAGTACCCTCTGTTCTGGGGTCAGATCCAGAAGAATGGAGATTTCATGGGCGGTTTCCTGATGTCCTATCTGAAAGGTGAGGCTCAGGGAAAGCTTGATAAGGAACCCTCATCCAATGACGCATATCGCGTGCATTCGCCGTCAGGCGCTCTTGGCAGCATGACTTACGTCGTGTTTTATGACAATCCTGTGGAGTCGATGATGCCTAAGTACGATCTTGAGTTCGGATATAAGGGTCTTGGTACATGTATGCCGTTAGGTTGTTATGTCAACAATACGACACTTGTTGCACGTAAGATAAAGGAGCATTTCAAAGATGGTGACAAGCTGGTCCTCAAGGCGAAAGGAACTACATCGGTCGGAAAGGTGACAGAAGCCAGTATCGTCCTTGCAGAGTATACAGAGGCGAAGGATTCGGTAATGTATAACTGGACTCCATTCCAGCTTTCATCTCTTGGAACTGTGGATTACGTTGACTTTGAGGTCGTTTCGACAAATCCGGAGGTTCCGGGTTATTTCTGCCTTGACGGTTATCTTGCCTCTATCAAAGTAGAATATTGATTCATATGAAGACAAATCAGGAATATAAGAACGCGGCCCTGGCCGCTTTGAAGGGCAATTGGGCGCCTTTCGTGGTCGCTGTGATCATAATGATGGCTTTCATGTATGTTGTCATGGGACCATATCTCTTTGTGTATCAGGCGTCTTTGGGCATGAACCAGATTGCCGTAAGCCCGGCATGTGCTCTTGCTGCTGTGGCTGTTTATATTCTGGGCATGCCTCTGCTGGCGATGCCGCTGACCCTTGGATTCAATTACGCTTCCAACAGACTTCTTGTCGAGGGTGATAACCGTGCGGTCGGAAACCTTTTCCGTGACGGCTTCGGACGCTGGGGAAGAAAGGTTTGGGGGATGTTCCTGATGAACTTCTTTATTTCATTATGGTCACTCCTCCTGATAATCCCGGGTTTCATCAAGTATTATGCATATGCGTTGACTCCATATATCCTGATCGATAATCCGGAACTCTCGGCCAATCAGGCGATAAATCTGAGCCAGAAGATGATGAAAGGTCATAAATTCGACATGTTTATCCTTCATCTTAGCTTCATCGGATGGGTTTTTCTCAGTATATTTACATTCGGAATCGGTCTCCTCTGGCTATTGCCATATATGATGACAGCCCAGGCCGCTTTCTATCAGGATGTCAAGAAAGAATACAACAAATAAATCTAATTATTAACAACTAAATTTTATCAATTATGATTTCATTTCTCATCTGGCTCGTAGGAGTCATCTGCTGCATCAAGTGCATTCAGGATGTTTGG
>JAGBTT010000139.1 GCA_017631175.1 Bacteroidales bacterium | reverse complement strand
GAACTCCGCCAGGCAGGCGAGGGCGAGGCAGTGAAGATCAACCTCGACCAGCCAATGGCAGACATCCTTAAGGAACTCACAAAGTATCCTGTTTCTACACGCCTCAGCCTCAACGGTACTATCATCGTAGGCCGCGACATCGCTCACGCAAAGATCAAGGAGCGCCTCGACAGGGGAGAGGAGATGCCGCAGTATCTCAAGGATCACCCAATTTACTATGCTGGTCCTGCTAAGACTCCTGCTGGAATGGCTTGTGGTTCTATGGGACCTACAACAGCAGGCCGTATGGACTCGTATGTTGACCTCTTCCAGAGCCACGGCGGCAGCATGATCATGCTTGCAAAGGGTAACCGCGCACAGTGCGTTACTGATGCTTGCCAGAAGTACGGCGGATTCTACCTCGGCTCAATCGGTGGTCCTGCAGCGATCCTTGCTCAGAACAACATCAAGAGCATCGAGTGCGTAGAGTACCCAGAGCTCGGCATGGAGGCAATCTGGAAGATCCACGTAGAGGACTTCCCTGCATTCATCCTCGTTGACGACAAGGGCAACGACTTCTTCAAGAAGCTAGGTCTCTAAAATAAGACGTAAATGAAAAAGGCGGTCACAGAAATGTGACCGCCTTTTTGTTTTGGTTGAACTACCAGGATTCGAACCTGGACAGACAGAACCAAAATCTGTAGTGCTACCATTACACCATAGTTCAGTACCAATTGGGCTGCAAAGATAAGATTAATTTTATTGCTGTGCAAGACCTCAAAATAAACCGTAAATAAGGTTCCAGACAAGGAATCTTGCGAATTTACCCACCAGCAGCAGGATCATGGTCCATCCCGGGCGGGTCTTGTAGAAGCCGAGCGCTATGGCTATCACGTCGCCGATGAACGGCACCCATGCGGTGAGGGCTAGCCATACGCCCAACTTGTCTATCTTCTCTTTCTGCTTCTGCAGGGTCTCAGGCTTGACCTTGAACCATTTCTCGATCCATTCCCATTTGCCTATCCAGCCGATCCAATAGGTCGCTACGCTGCCGAGCCAGTTGCCGAGGGTGCCTACGAAGAGGCAGCCGGCGGGATTGGCCGTAGCTGCAAGGATAGCCAGATAGAGTGCGTCAGAACTGAAAGGGAATATTGTCGCTGCCAGGAATGTTCCTAAGAAGAGTCCGAGCAGACCGAGTCCTTCAAGCCATTCCATTATTATCCCCTCTTATTGCGGAAGAATTCTGTAACGAGGCTGCTGCACTCGTCAGCAAGCACTCCGGACACGACCTGTGTCTTCGGGTGCATGAGGGAAGGGGAGAACATGCTGAACCCTCTTTTAGGGTCAGATGCACCGTAGACCACCTTGCCGATCTGTGACCATGCAAGAGCTCCCGCACACATCGGACATGGTTCCACTGTAACGTATAATGTGCAGTCGTTCAGATATTTGCCTCCCATGGCTTCTGTCGCTGCGGTTATTGCTATCATCTCTGCATGGGCTGTCGGGTCGCATAACTTCTCTGTCATGTTGTGGCCCTTGCCGATGATCCTTCCGCGGCACACGATTATGGCTCCGATAGGAACCTCGTCCTCTGCCGCCGCGAACCCTGCTTCGCGCAAGGCTTCTCGCATATATTTCTCGTTTTCTACCATATCAAGGACAAATATAGTCACGTTTCTCGGTAAAAATGCTTACTTTTGAAAGATTTATCGGATATGTTGAACTAAAACCATATAACTATGAATAAGATAAGACCAATTATTCTCACCCTTGTTGTGGTGGCGGCAGGACTTCTTGCCTATGGATTGTGGACTCTGCCTTCTCCTAAGCCGGCAGACTACGAAGGCTTCTCTTCGGCCCGTGTGGTTGAGGACATTGCTGTAATCTCAAAGGAGCACCATTCTGTGGCACATCCTGAGGAAAGGGCAAAGGTGCGCGAGTATCTCGTGGAGAGACTCCAGGGCCTCGGCGCTGACACCGTGAAGCTCTATGGCTACGACTCGCTCGTAGGACCAAAGAACAGACATGTCGTTTATACTTTTGATGCGGACAACATCCTTGCCGAGTTCGCTCCGGAGAATGCTTCGGAAAACACTCCGTACCTGATGTTCGTCGCTCACTATGACTCACGTTACTCCCAACCTATGCCAAAGCAGGACACTGTATGGTCATATGGTGCTGCAGATGACGGATATGGAGTAGGTGTTACCCTTGAGACTGTATCACAGCTTCTGAAGCATCGTGCAGACTGGAAGCAGGGTGTAAAGGTACTTTTCACTGATGCTGAGGAAGTCGGCATGTATGGCATGACAGCTCAGTGGGAGAACAATAAGGAAGTGTTTGATAACGTAGGCCTTATGGTCAATATCGAGGCTCGCGGCCCTTGGGGCCCTGCTCTCCTTTTCGAGACATGCCCTGGCAATGAGAAGATCATGGATCTTTACGCAGATGCGTCAAAGTACCATTATACATATTCGCTGACCACAGTCGTATATACGTTCATGCCTAACTTCACAGACTTCACGATTGTGAAGGACTATATTCCTGGCATGAACTTCTCGACCATCACCGACGTCAACCATTATCACACCGACAAGGATAACTTCAGCAACATAAGCGAGAAGTCGATCCAGCACTATGGCGAGCAGATTCTCCCGATCGCTCAGGAGTATGTGACGAATGCAGAATATGCTGACAAGGATTACTTCAGGTCAGAGAAGGACACAGTGAACTTCACGGTTCCTGTTCTCGGCCTGTTCAACTTCAGCAAGACCGTATACATGGTCATAAACATCGTTGTCTTCCTCCTCTTCCTCCTCGTGTTCGGACTTGAAAAGGTACGCGGAAGACTTAAATCGGCCGCAGGCGTATTCAAGGTGTCAATGGTTCTCCTTGGTACAGCTATCGGAGTCCTCCTTGTCGGAGAACTTGCCGCATATGTCTGCGCTGCAATTGCAGGTGCCAAGTTCAATCTCTTCGGTATTGTCCAGGGTGTGCAGTTCGATAATTGGGCCATGATTGTATTGGTTGCCATCCTCTTTGCATGCTGTGTGTCGGTATATATGGCACTCAGAAAGAAAGCGGTTCGTGCCGCTTCCGGATCAATGAGAAGCAGTGCATCCAAGGCTGCAGTTTCTCATTATGCATACAAGAACCTGTATGGAGCGTTGGCACTTCTGTTCATACTTTCTGCGGTGCTTCTTTTCGTTCTCGGAGAGAACCTGATGTTCTTCATCCCTCTCACATGTGCAGCAGTGGCAATGATTATGTATCACATTACAGGTCTCAAGCTCTGGCTGCCGGCAGCATTGTTCGTTATCCTGCTGCATGCATTCTCGTTCCTCTATGCGCTTTCAATGGCATTGACCATTGGTGCTGTAGGAGCAGTGATGATGTTGGCATTCCTTGATTTCATGGTGCTGATTCCTATGGCAGACCTATATCTGATCCAAACTAAGAAATAATACCATAAGTTATGAAAAAGACATTTTTAGCACTTGTTGCTATCCTCGTTCTGGGGCTGACTTCATGGGCTGCAGAGCCTGTGAAGATTCTTGCTATCGGTAACAGCTTCTCTGAAGATGCCATGGAGGAGCACCTTTCCGGACTCATCAGAGCGGAAGGCCTCGATGTCATTCTCTGTAACATGTATATCGGAGGATGCTCGATTGAGAGACACGTGAACAACCTGCGCGGCAACAAACCGGAATACAGATACCGTAAGTTTGATGTCGAAGGAAAGATGACAGAGGTGTATGGCTATACCCTTGAGAAGGTTCTTGCAGAAGAGGAGTGGGACTATGTCAGCGTACAGCAGGTCAGCTCTCTTTCAGGTCAGCCTGACTCATATGTCCTTCTTCCTGAGTTGGTTGATTTCGTGAGGGCAAGAGTTCCCGAGGATGCCGTAATCATGTTCCATCAGACATGGGCTTATGCTCCGAATTCGACTCATGATCAGTTCTACCGTTATGATAAGGACCAGATGAAGATGTATGATGCGATTGTGGCTACTGCTAAGCAGGAGGCACCTAAGGTCGGTATAGAACTTATCATTCCTGCAGGAACAGCTATACAGAACGCAAGAACATCTTATCTCGGAAATGACCTGACTCGTGACGGATATCATCTCAGTCGCCCTCATGGACGTTATATCGCTGCATGTACATGGCTTGAATCAGTTCTTGGAGTAAATCCGGTGGGAAACAGCTATTGTCCGGAAGGTATGAGTGCAAAGGATTGTAAGACGGCCCAGAAGGCTGCTCATAAGGCAGTCAGGAAGCCTTTCAAGATCACAAAGATAAGGTAAGAGGATATGAAAAGATTGATTATCGTCCTTGCCTCTCTGGCAATGACCATCTCATTGTTTGCGAGAGATTACAAATATGACAAGGAGATTCTATATAGAGGAACTCCTGATGCCTATACTGAAAAGATGTGTCGTCTGGATGTCGCGTATGAGGAAGGAGCAGAAGGACGCCCTGTAATCGTATGGTTCCATGGAGGCGGGTTGACCGGTGGCTGGAGACATATCCCGGAGACCTTGCTCCGTGACGGTGCCATAGTGGTAGGAGTCGGCTACAGATTTGTGACCGAAGTGTCTATCCCTGAGACTCTTGATGATGCGGCGGCATCTGTTGACTGGGTATTCAGAAATATACAGAAGTATGGCGGTGACCTGTCGAAGATTTATCTTGCAGGACATTCAGCCGGAGGTTACATCGTAAATATGTTGGGTCTGAACAAGGAATACCTTGCCAAGTATGACATCGATCCGGACAAGCAGATAAAGGCTCTGGTGCCATATAGCGGCCAGGTCATCACCCATTTCGCCCAGAGACGCAAGCAGGGCCTTGGTGACCTTACGCCGACAATTGACCACCTTGCTCCTCTGTATTATGTACGTGGCGATGCGGCACCTATGCTTGTCATCTCAGGGGATCGTGAGATCGAACTCTTCGGAAGATACGAGGAGAATGCATACTTTGTCCGTATGCTCCGCCTCAACGGCCATCAGAACGTCACCTTCTACGAACTGGACGGCTTCGACCACGGCGACATGGCCGAACCCGCCCATCTTCTGCTTTTGAAGTATATCAGGAAGGATAAATAAACCTAGAATTTCATTTCTACGCCGCCAATGAAGCTGCGTCCGGGCATCGGATATCCGCTTACGAGCTCATATCTGCAGTCCAGCAGGTTCTTGGCGGCTATGTTTATGCCCAACGAGAGCGGTCCGCGGAGCCTGAATGTCTTGGAAATGGTCACGTCCAGGGTGTTCCAATCTGCAAGGTTGCCGGTGGCGTCGTTTCGTCCGGACTTGAGTACCCATCGTGGATTCAGTTCATATCCTTTCCACGATGCCTTCACACTTGCTGTTACGGTGTGCTTTGCAATGTATGGGATCTGCTGTCCGTATGAATAACTGTCCGGAGTCCTGTCTACGGCCGATTGGTATGAATACCTCAAGTCCATCTCACCCTTCCAGTCTCCGTATGTGAAATCTGCCCCTGTGACGAGGTCCAAGCCTATTGCACGAACCTTTCCGATGTTGTATGGTAGCCAGATGTTCGGATCCTCGGCTGTCGGGGCCGATGTTATCTTGTTGCTCAAGATGTTGTAGAAGCCGTCGACCTTGGCCTTAAGATTCCATGTTCTTGATACTTGTCTATGGAAATCCACTCCCAGGTCAGTCAACCACGCGTCCTCTGGCTTTAGGTCAGGGTTGCCATACCCTACATAATACAGTTCATTGAACATTGGGACCCTATATGCCTTTCGGGCAAATCCCACGATGTCAAGTCCATCTATAGCGCGCACGCGGAAATCAACAGACGGCGATATCGCATGTCTTGAATCCTCTCCTTTGTCGAAATATCCCGAATATTCCGCAGCCGCATTCAGTGATAACCTGCTGAGGTTGAATGAGGTCGATACGGCTGATATGGCTGTGGTTCTTGATGCGGAATAGTTTGTAGATGCAAGCTTGTCCCACTGGATGTCGGCGGCAAGTGACACCTTCCACCATCTTTTGATGCTGAATACATGCGAGCTATTCAGCTGCAGTTCGGTCTGCCCGTACTGACTGTCACCCCATGAACTTGTATAGTAGATGTCGTCATAACCTGCCTTTGCGCTCAGTCTGAGCGTATACAGAGGTGAAAAACTTTTCTTCATCACTCCCTGCAGGTATGCATTCATGTCCTTCTGCCTGTCCTCCGACGGCCAGCTGATAGATCCGGGCGTGCCTCGCTCCGCGGCGTTGTAGAACGCCTTGACGTGGTAGTCTCCATCCTTCATGGAACCGAAAAGGTTCACACCTCCGCGGACCTGTCTTATGTCGTTGTTGGCTCTTGTCGCACCATCCGCAATGGGGAAGTCCCCCTTGCTGATTACTCCGGCCGCATTGACTGACAAGGCCAGTCTCTCCGACAGCTTCAAGTCTATGCGCGCCGCAGGGAGATACGTTCCGAATGATCCCGCCTTAAAGGTTGCCTTTCCGGCAACCCTATTCTGTCCGAAAGTCGGCCGCGCAGTGTTGAATGAAATGCTGTTCTGGGCATAATCCACCACTGCCGATGAGAAGTTCTCGATGTCAAGCATCCCCATGTCGCCTTGGCCTGACTGCACATTGCCGACTCTCACGCCGTCCACATACACGGCGGTATGAGGGCTTCCCATGCCCCTGAGGCTGACTGTCTTGAGTCCTGCGAATCCGCCGTAGTCCCCAAGCTGCAGGCCCGGGACCTGATGCAGTTCGCCCGTGATGTCGAATGTGTTGGTGATGTGAAGAGTGTCGGTCCTTGAGATCACGACACCTTTGTCTGCCGTCACTGTGACGGCGTGCAGAGTATCGGAAGGCTGCTCTGCAGGTTCAGCCGGGCGGTCCGCCAACAGCAGTCCCGCCGAAATCAGAATTGAAAATAACATTATGTAACGCCTTACGGAAGCTTGCCCCCGAGCCCCTCAGTTTGACTTATCATGGCAGGTCTTCGGACTCGTCCCCACTTCTTGCGTCTTCTCGCAACCACTCCGGGCTGCAATGACATCATGCAAGGTGTTACAGGACATACCGCTGCGGGCACAGCTCCGGCCTCTCACCGGATTCCCTTTTCAAGACATTCGTCTCACCATGATCCGTGGTAAAGGTATGAAATATTTGGGCGAATTTCAAAGGTGAAATCCGCCGCGTAATAGACTTCTATAATAAATATTATACTAGTATATATTTTAATATATATAATAATATTCTATAGTGACATTATAGGTCTATATCTTTATTTATATAGCGAAAAAGTCGTTGAAAATCAATGTTTTATGTTTGATTTTTGTTCCCTAGATTTGCCTCGGAAACCATATAATCATACTAAACATGAATAACGACGTTGTAATTTATCAGTCAAGTGACGGACTTGTCAAGATGGAGGCAATTGTAGATGCCTCGAATGAAACCATTTGGGCTACGCAGAAGGCTATGGCTCAGTTGTTCGGGATAGATTTATCCGGAGTGTCAAAGCATATTTCTAATATTTACGATATTGGAGAACTAGATCGTGATACGACACTTGCAAAATTTGCAACTCTCGTTCAGAGTGGCTTCAGAGGCACAATTTCAAAGGAAATTGAGTACTATAATCTGGACGTTATAATAGCTGTAGGATATCGTATAAATTCTGTAAAAGCAACAGCTTTTAGAAGATGGGCGACCTCAGTTCTAAAGCAGTACATGCTCAAAGGTTACGCCGTGAACCAGAATGCTGTTTCAGAGCAGAAATACGAGGACCTGAAGCGTGCTCTGGGCTTGTTGGAGAATGTGTTCGGTCAGAACCTGATTATGGCTGAGCAGCAGGCTAAAGAACTGTTTGCGGTCGTAAAGGATTATACATACGCGCTCGATACTCTGGATGCATACGACTATCAGAGCCTGGAAATATCAGACACCACCCTTCAGGAGAAGTTCCGTGCGACGTATGAGAGTGCGATGGAAGCAATTCGCAGTCTGAAGGAAAAGTTCAAGGAGAGCCAGTTGTTTGGAGTCGAGAAGGACAAGTCCTTCCACAGCAGCATAGGCCAGATCTATCAGACATGGGACGGCCAGGAACTCTATCCAAGCGTTGAGGAGAAGGCCGCGATGCTTCTGTATCTCGTCGTGAAGAACCATTCCTTCATCGATGGAAACAAGAGAATCGCCGCAACCCTGTTCCTGTGGTTCCTTCAGAACAACGGCATCCTCTACCGTCCGGACGGCACCAAGAGAATCGCCGACGGCACCCTTGTCGCATTGACCCTGATGATTGCCGAAAGCCGAATGGACGAAATGGACATCCTTGTCAAGGTGGTCGTGAATCTCATAAACAGAAAACAATAATCCAGCACCCGAGGAGCCCTGCCTGACTTATCTAGAGAATGTGCCGCTCAGTTCAGCCAAATGAAATAACGTCGCCAAAACCCACGAACATGTATAATTCTTACATGTTCGTGGGTTAAATTAATGTTAGAGGAATTTAGCTTATTATGTCTCCTAACTAACTTCTTTTGATGTTTAATTGAATTTTATCACCTTTTGTAGTGTATTTGGAAATGTGGCCACGTGCTTTCAAAGATTCAGCTAACATCATATTGTGTTCTGTAGACTCAAGTTTCACTCTCTTACCTTTTTCGTTCAATTGATGATATTCTTCTGGTAGTATATTAATCAGTAAGGTTACATAAGAATCCTCAATGTCAGTCCTCATTATAATAGAGGCAAACAATTTTAATTTGGTTTCAATGTCAGATATGCTATTTGATGCTACAATTAACTTTTCGACGTCCAAATCCCATGATTCCTTAAGGTATTCCCTTACTACAACATTTCCTATTTTGGAAGACTCTAAAATTACATTTCTCTCACATCTATTAATGATTGTGCGTATCTGGGCGGTGCTAAAATTGCAATCTAAGATTCTCTCTATATTATCTGCGTCAAATTTCTCGATATTCTCAAGGTTGTTAAAGTCGTATGCCTTCAGGCTTCCTGATAAATGTTGCAATGAGCTAGCAGGGATATTTGTCAGAATATGATTTACTAGATCGGCGTTTTCACTTACATTAATTGCAGTTTCTCCTATTTCCGATGCTCTCTTGTTAATGTATGCGATAAGTGAGCCATTCCATTCATACTCGTCATAATAATTGTTGGCATTACTCCATGCTCCTGCTATAAGGTCAAGTTCTATAGCTAGGTTTGTCATTTCTATGGTCTTAATATCCGAGAGATCGTTGATGTCGTTCTCTTGCTGTGAAAGGTATTTACGCTTTTGATTCTCATCGATGCTCTCGTCATTCAGAATGAGCAACAATGATTCG
>JAGBTT010000018.1 GCA_017631175.1 Bacteroidales bacterium | reverse complement strand
CGCAGAAGAAGGTATCTCATGTCTTTATCTGTTTATTGCAGAGTCCACTGCAGCCTTTATCTTTGCAAAAATCGCGTCAGGAGGAAGCATCTGGCCGTTTTCGTCCGAGCAGTCTATGCGGATGAACTTAGGGTCGCGCTCGCACTGCTTCCTGTAGATGTCGCGCACCTTTATCTGGAATCGGATGTCAGCCTCGTGGATGTCCTGGGCACCTTCGAGGTAATCTCTGTCCGCTCCGCCGCGCTGGCTCTTGAGCTTTGACTCCACAAATCCGATAGGGACGTCAAGGAAGATGTTGAGGTCGGGGACCGGAAGGTCGAACTGGCCGTACTCTGTGTTGAATATCCATTCCCTAAGGTCGTCTGCCTCCTCTGCAGACTTAAGTTTCGCGCACTGGTATGCGATATTTGAGTAAACATATCTGTCAAGCAGCACTGTGCCTCCGGCCTGAAGCGTGCGCTTCATTTCCGGAGCCGCTCCGTGGCGGTCTTCTGCAAAGAGGAGCGCCACCAGCTGCGGGTGCACGGCCTCGTTCGAGCCGAAGTCTCCGCGGAGGAACCTGCTGATGAGCTCGCCGTAGACAGGGGCGCCGTATCTTGGGAAATGTATGTATTCGAGGCTTCCGAAAACCTCTTCGAGATATTGTCTGAGCTTCTTTACCTGGGTCGACTTGCCTGCGCCGTCCAGTCCTTCAAGTACTACTAGCATAATGTATTTATTGGTTCAATCTACAAATATAATCAAAAAGATTTCTCCACTCACTCTGTTCGGTCGAAATGACAGTTGTTCATTTGATTTAATTTGTCATTTCGAGCGAAGTCGAGAAATCTTTTTACTATTTTTGCTCCTTCAATATGGACACGAATAGGAAAATAGACATAATGGGCATAGTCAACCTGACGGACGACTCTTATTTCGCACAGAGCCGTTGCTCCGGTGCGGATGCCGCTCTGGTGCGCATCGGAGCTATGCTTGAGGAAGGCGCGGACATAATCGACGTCGGGGCATGTTCGACCCGTCCGGGTTCTGTTCCAGTAGGGGAGAAAGAGGAATGGATGCGTCTGGAACCGGTCCTGAAGGCGGTAAGGGGCGCTTTCCCTGATGTCTGTCTGTCAATAGACACGTACTGGTCATCTGTTGTCCGCAAGGCGTATGATCTCGTCGGTGGCTTCATCGTCAACGACATTTCGGCAGGGGAGGAGGACCCGATGATGCTTCCGACGGCCGGCGGACTGGGTCTGAGCTATATAGCAATGCACAAGCGTGGTAATCCTCAGACCATGCAGCAGTTGACGCAGTACCATGATGTGGTTGCGGATGTGAAGTCTTATTTTGACGGATTTTCAGTAAAAGCCGCGTCTTATGGTATAAAAGACTGGATTCTCGATCCCGGCATAGGGTTCGCCAAATCCATAGATCAGAACTATGGGCTCATACGCCGTCTCGGCGAGTTCAAAGAAATGTCGCCGTCAGGCGGCAAATCTCCCCGCGTTTTGGTTGGCGTGTCGCGTAAAAGCTTGATATATAAATACTTCAATATTTCTCCGGAAGAATCTCTTCCTGCAACTCAGGTTCTCCATTTTGCCGCTCTTCAGAACGGTGCTGATATTCTTCGCGTACATGATGTGTCTGAAGCGGTAAGAACATTGTCACTTTATCGCATCTTGTCTAAATAATTTTTGCAGAACGAATATTTTGCAGTACTTTTGTCTGTATTATAGTCTATTGTACCCGACTGATAATTATCAAACTTAAGTACCAAAAATATGAGAAATTTTCTTTTGAGTCTTGCACTCCTGATCTCTGCAGCGGCATACGCGCAGGTTCCTTCCGTTACAGTTGAAAACGTCAAGGGTGAAACAGTAAGTACAAAGTCTCTCCTTGAGGATGGCAAGCCTATGATCGTATCGTTCTGGTCGACAACCTGCAAGCCTTGCATCATGGAGCTTGACGCTATCTACGATGCGCTTCCGGATTGGTTGGAAGAGGCTGATTTCAAGGTTGTGGCTGTGGCTACAGATGACAGCCGCATGCTCGCTAAGGCCAAATCTTTTGCGGCAGGCAGAGGCTGGTCTGAGGATTTCGTTCTTCTTTTCGACAAGAACAAGGACTTCATGAGGGCTATGAATGTGTCTGTTGTTCCTCACGTGTTCGTGATGGATGGATCTGGCAAGATCGTTTACTCTCACACATCTTATTCTCCAGGTAGCGAACTTGAGCTTCTTGAGGCGATCAAGAAGTGCTCGAAAAAGTAGTCAAATCCTAAACTTGACTTTCTGATGAAGAAGATTCTATTCGCACTTTTGGCTGCGGCGTGCGCATTCTCTGCAGGCGCACAGGAGAAAGGTTACCTTACCGGTAGCCTTGAGAGCAATGACTACGTATACCAGGATGATGTCAAGTCCGGAGCTCTTGCAGGTGATGACAAGTTTGGTTCAAACAACTATCTCAAGCTTGATTACTATCAGGGCAAGTTCTCGGCCGGAATGCAGATCGAGGGTTACCTTCCGCGTGCAGTCGGATATCCTGGTGAACTTTCTGGAGTAAATCTCAGCAACATCTACGCTACGTGGACAGACGATTCCTTCTCGGTAACCGCAGGTACATTCTACGATCAGTTCGGAAGCGGTCTGCTCTTCCGCAGCTGGGAGGAGAGGGCTCTCGGACTGAACAATGCGATTGTTGGAGCAAGGGTGACTTACAATTACGAGGATATCGTGTCGTTCAAGGCTCTCTGGGGACTTCCACGCTTCGGTATGGGAGTGTTCACAAACAATACTCAGAGAGAGAATACGATAACCAATACCGAGACACAGGTAAGAGGTGCAGACCTGAGCTTTGCAATTTCTAATCTTGCTGACTGGTCGAATGTCTTCCTTTCAGTCGAGGGTTCGGTCCTCAGCAGATATGAGGCCATTTCCACTGACCTTGTGGACGAAGGCGGAAAACCGACAACTTTCGGATATTCCGCTAGAGCGAACTTCGAGAGCAACGGTTTCTTTGCCAAGGCAGAGTATGTGTCTGCCGGCAAGAAGTATTTCCAGAATACCGATTACACATCGGACAAGCTCTTCCTGCAGAAGAACGGAAATGCCCAGCTTATCGAGTTCGGATACAATGGTAAAGGACTTGGTGTGACAGTGACAGGCCGTCGTCTTGAGTGGATGAACTCGCAGATCATCTCAGGAAATGTGTCGACATCAAACCTGATGAATTATGTGCCTGCGATGTGCACCCAGTACACTTATATGCTTACAACATTCCATCCGTACTCGCCACAGACCGGTCTTGTGCTTCCTTCATTCATCAACAGCGGTGAGGTCGGCGGACAGATCGATGCATTCTATAACTTCCGCCGCGGAACGGCTCTTGGCGGCAAGAGGGGAATGAGGGTTCACGCAAACTTCTCGACTTACTATGCATTGGCAAATGACAATCTCCTTTTCAGAGACTTCAGCTTTGATGTAGAGAAGCAGTGGACAAAGAAGTTCAAGAGCATCCTGTTGTATTCGCTTCAGCAGTATAATGATTCCTATGGTGCGGAGGCAGACTATATGACTCAGAATATCGTAGTGGCTGATCTCCTTTACAAGTGGACTCCGACATTCTCGACAAAGCTCGAGCTTCAGTACCTTCAGACAAAGCAGGATAAGAAGGATTGGATGGCTGCCCTCCTTGAGGTTAACTTCGCACCTCATTGGAGCATTTATGCAAGTGACATGTTCAACCACGGCAGCACAAAAGTCCACTATTATAATGCAGGTGTGAGCTACAACAAGTCGCGCACACGTGTTGCTCTTGCTTACGGACGCTATAAGTCAGGATTCATCTGCTCAGGTGGTGTATGTCGCACAATCCCAGCATACACAGGTGCCAGCGTAACGATCACAACGTCATTCTAACCAAAGTATGAGAAAGATTCTTACAGCAGTTCTTGCGATTGTTGCGGCTTTCGCTTTGATTTCATGTGAAGGTCAGGATCCGACTCCTGCTCCCGGCACGATGACCATATCTGTAGACAAGACACAGATCGAGTCTGACGGTATCGATATGGCGACATTCACTATTGTGGATCCGCAGGGCAATGTCATCACTACAGAAGCGAACAAGGCTTCAGTCTACTTCAAGGACGTCAAGACCGGCAAGAGACTTCCGCGTTACTCTACCGGCTTTACATCGATAGCTGACGGAGAGTTCGAGTTCGTCGGTATCTTTAATGGGGAGGAAACTTCTAATTCCGTGAAGATCAAGTCTGTCAACCGTGCGGATTACGAGGTTTTCCACAGGAATGTAGCTATTTTCAAGCTTACAGGCACATGGTGTCAGAACTGTCCGAGAATGACGGACGCTCTCCACTCTCTTGATGATGATGCGGCAGACCACAGCATTGTGCTCGCTTGTCATTCCGAGTCCAAGGGTCATCCATTTTATGTCCAGTATGGTACAACGGATCTTGCATCGGCTGTCTTCCTTGCGATGGGAGAGACTTCGGCTGTATATCCGACGAACTGTTACGATATGGCCAGCTTGAACACATCTTCAAGCACGATTACCATTTCTGATGAGATCATGACACGCCGCATAGATGCTCCGGCAGCTGCGGGAATTGCGATTTCATCGGTTGCACTCGAAGGTTCGTCACTTAAGGTAAAGGCTAAGGTAAAGGCAAGCGCTGCGGGAACATACGATGCTGCATGTGCAATTGTGGCAGACGGCCTTAAGTATGAGGGTGGCTATTGCGACAATGAGGAGAATCTTTACAATTCTGTCGTTCTCGCTGTAAACGGTGATAACTTCTTCTCATATAGGGCAAATTCATCTTTCGATCTGTCAAAGGATCAGGAGATCGAAAAAGAGTTCACGTTCAAATTCCCTGAGGCTCCGTCAGAGACTCTTCTTAATAAGATGAGGGCAGTCATCCTTGTCCACAGGAAGAATGCAGCTGGCAACTCAGAGGTGAATAACTGTGCAGAGTGTGCATACGGCAAGACATTGGATTATCGTTATAACTAATAGAGAATGAGATCGTTAGCCAAGTATTTTATAGTCCTTGCCTCGCTTGTGGCTGCACTTGCTTCCTGCGGAACTGAGGGCAATAAACCGAATGAATGGGAGACTGTTCCTGAAGGCGTCCTCAGAGTCTTTGCAGACAAGCAGGCTATTGCAGCTGACGGCACTGACTGCGTTACATTCAAGGTGATGTTTGGTGCCAAGGATGTCAGCAGTGAGAAGACAATGAATCTTGTCTGGACATCAGGTGATAAGGAAGTGGCATTATCAGATGGTGCCAACGTATTCTCTACGACCGCTCCCGGCACATATACATTCAAGGCGACTCTGTATTCGGGAGGCAATCATGTCTCTGATAATGAGGTGGTTATCATAGCGTCAGAGGTTGCAGGCCAAAGGAAATATTTCCAGAGGGTCATAGGTGAGCAGTTCACTTCGGTAGGATGCACCAACTGTCCGGTCCTCAGTACTAATATCAAGACCATACAGGAAAGAATGCCGGGCGTGATGATTCCGTTGTCATTCCATCAGGACTATGGCATGACCGATCCGATGTCGGTCACTGCTACCGAACTCTTTTATAAGGCATATGGCTTCAGCGGCCTTCCATTCTTCAATCTGAATATGCATAAGGTTGACGGCGGTGTTGCAAGAGAGGTAGAGAGTATCATCAAGGCCATCAATGATGAGCTTGAACTTTACCCGACAACATGCGGTGTTGCTATAGAGACAACATACGACAGCGCTACAAGGGAGCTCGTAGTCCAGACAAAGATCACGTCAAACGTAGGAGCAAGATATAAGTATCATATCTTCCTTGTCGAAGACGGTATCGTATACTCGCAGTCAGGTGTCACCGGAGACTATACTCACAACAATGTTGTCAGAAAGATGTTCGCGACCGACATAACTGGATTGAACATCAATAAGAAGGCGCCGTTGACTCCGGGTGTAGAAGTCGTGACATCGAATAAGACAACCCTTGAAAGAGGATGGAACGCATCCAATATGAGGGTCGTTGTCCTTGCTATGTCTTCAAACGATGGTGACAAGACATATTTCTGCAACAATGCGAATGAGTGTGCGGTTGGAGCATCTGTAGACTATATAATAAATGAGTAACCTATGAAGAAGTATATTTTCATGGCCCTGGCAGTATTGCTGATGGGATGTACAGATTCGCCTGTTGATCCGCAGCCAGGTCCGGAGCAGGATCCGGGAACAGGACAGGAGCAGCCGAATCAGCCTTCACAGCCGTCCAAGCCGGATGCGGACTTCGAGTCGAAGTTTGTAAAGCAGATTGCTTTGTGGGACTTTACAGGCGCTTGGTGCAATTTCTGTCCTGGCGGCCTGCGAAACATTTCTTTTGTACTTGCAGCTAATCCGCAGTTTGCAGATTGCGTACATACTATGGCATTCCACAGCGATGCGGAAGGTGAGGATGCCCTTGCCCTTCCTGATGGAATGACCGACAGGATCATGATAGACATGAATCTGGTGTCGTTCGGATTTCCGTCGTTCCTGTTGGATCTGAAGATCGGTGGTACTCTCTCAGAAGGATCTACCCTCAGCAGTGACCTCAATCAGATCGCGGAGGACTATCCTGTTTATTGCGGAGTTGCGGTGTCATCATCAGTAGCGGACGGTAAGGCAGCAGTAAATGCCAGGCTGTTCTCAGAGTTCGACACAACTTGGCGTATAGCTGCGTTTGTTGTTGAAAACAAGATCAAGTACTATCAGATGGACGGCATGCAGAGAAAGGAGGATGCAACACATAATCATGTGGTCCGCCAGATCGTATCATCATCATACAGAGGTGACAGACTTGGTCAGGTGGCAGCAGATGCTGAGGTCTCCAAGGAGTATGTCTTCGATGTTGATCCTGCATGGAATCTTGATAATACCTATATATATATATTGGTTATCGATGCAGATGGCGTCGTAAACAACATGAACTATTGTCTCCTTAACGGAGGTGAATCCGATTATATATTAAAGCAATAATCTATACTATGAAAAAGAATACTGTAAAATTCCTTATGGGTATGCTGATGATCGCATCATTCATCGGCATGTCTGTATCTTGCCAGAATAAGCCTGAGCCAGAGCCTGAGCAGCCTGATGTTCCATATTGGGACATGGTTGCCGATGCTGATACTATTCAGATAGAAGGCGAGTACCCGGTTCCGCATCCGGAAATACCTATGCTCATTTATCAGAATGAGGTCAAGGCTTCACCAGACGGTGTATCTGTCGAGGTAACCGACCTTACAGAGACAAACTTCGTCTTCACATGCCGTCCAGGTGCGAACGTCGCTTCATACCGTCTTGACGTTTATCCGCTTGCAATCCTCTATAATTATATGCTTGAGGAAGGCGGTATGGGCGCAAGCCGTGAAGATGTGGAGAAGATCATCATCAGCCACCTGTTCAACACATCCGGAAGCGGTGGATTCGCTTTTGACCAGGGAACCCTCGGCGACGATTATTTCGAGCTTGAGTTCGATTGGGCAAATACAGCATATGCACAGCAGATGATCGTTCCTGGATGTCAGTATATCATTGCAGTGGGTGCATGTTATGATGACAGCGCATCAGAGGCGTCTCTTACAGACCTCAAGCTTATCTATGTGGAGACCCCTTCAAAGAAACTTGTAGGCAATCCTTTCGTTCAGATCGACGTCCATACTACTTATGTAGGTGCCCAGATCCGCAATGTTCCTAATGAGGATGCGGCAGGCGTGTACTTCTATTGTACAGATGCTTCTGCAATCGATGCATACGAGGAAGCCTTCGGCGGAAGACTTCTCAGGGACTTCATCCGTAACGGATACGTGCCTAACGACCCTGTTCCGGCAAATGATCCGGACAAGCTTGTATACCAGATCGGCCCATGGTCACAGGTAGACCCTACACATGTTTTCACTTCGATTGCTTTTGCTTGTGATGCCAACCTTACTCCATCTGCGTCATATGCACGTCAGGACTTCACCCTTAAGGAGAAGCCGGCTGGCCGCGAGGATGCTGTGCTTTTCTACGAGGTCGGAGACATCGTAGGTGCATCATATCTTGAGATTGACGTGAATCTCGGAAAGGAGTGCGTATCAGGATACCACCTCCTCCTTCCTATGGATTACTCGTCTTACGACGGATATTATCGTCCTGCACGTGAGTACATCGAGGGTTCAGAGGAACTTAAGGCAGAGCTTAGAGACATGATCGCTTCGTACGGTTATGGTATCTCCAACAAGAACTTCTCATTCGACCAGAACACTCAGCAGCCAAGCGGTTCAGAGTTCAAGACTTCTTGGGCTGAGTACGCAAGGGTTATTCCTGATGCAGAGTACGTTATAGCATATTGTGGAAAGAATGCATTCAACGAGTACACTGAGATCTTCTTCTCTGAGCCGTTCCGTACAAAGCCAAGAGTAACTGACAGACCTCAGGATTGCAAGGCTAAGGCAAAACTTACATTCACGGACATTACTCCATCAGGAGCAAGATTCGTAGTGACATACGACCCTGAACACACTGCTAATGTATGGTTCATCAACACAGGTATGAACGATCAGCTCCCTCCTTATTCCGTTCCTTCGGCTACAGACAGCCGTGAGGTTTGGATGGACTATTTCTTCGAGGGCGGTGAGCATTCGATGTACATGAACCAGTGGTGGAGAAATCCTTCAGGCGAGGAGTCTTTCGCATTTACCGGTTTCGATCCACGCTCAACATTCACATATGCATATGTGGCTGAGGACCTTGACGGTGTTGTGAGTGAGGTTAAGTTTGCGCAGTATACAACAGGTGGTATGGTTCCAGGTCCGGATCCTACAATGGAGGTCGTTCCTACTTACAACCCTGAAAACGGTACATGGTCTGTAATGTTCAACAGTGTGAAGGACGTTGCAACATTCAAGTATCTTGTTAACTGCGATGACGAGAATGCGATGTATTTGTATGCTCTCCCGTCAGAACCAGGCGGAGCATCTGAGATGAGAGCGTTCGAGTTCTATAACCACTGGCTCAACAAGGTAGGTGACCCAAGCTATGGTGGTCTTACGGCAAGTACAGGCTATTTGGGAAGCCCTGTAGTGACCTCTATTGAGAACGCAGGAAAGGATCACCTCGCAGGCTGCGTTGCATTCGGTGAGAATGAGGATGGAGAGCAGGTTGTCAGCAAGCTCTTCTACTGGATCCTTCCAGGTGACGGATCGGAGCCTCGCAAACTCAGCTGGTACTTCCCTAATTATACAGAAAAGTAATTATATTTACTATATTCACTATTTATTAACCTTATATTTTTTCAATTATGAAGATCGGACAATTTTTTCAGAAGGCTGTCGGAGGATCAATGATCCTTGCAGCCCTTGCATGTCCTGTTTTTACATCTTGCTACGATGATTCTGCTCTTAACGACAGACTCGACAAGGTGGAAGGCGACATCGCTGACCTCGATCAGAGATTGACTGACCTTGAAACCCGTCTCAATAGCGAGCTCAAGGCCCTTCAGACTTTGCTTGAGGGTAAGATCGCGGCTCTTCAGGGCAAAGTTGATGAGCTTGTTACAGTTTCATCTTGCACTGCGAAGAGCGACGGTTCTTATGAGATAACTCTCTCAGACGGATCTAAGTTCACCGTATACCCTGAGTACGAGCAGGATCTTACAGGTGTAGTTACCACTACTACTCTTGACGGTGTCCTCTACTGGGCTATCTATGAAGATGGCAAGCCAGTTGTCGTAACTGATGCAGAGGGTAATCCAGTTCCAGTTGTAGGAGTAACTCCACAGGTGGATGTTGACCCTGCAACTGGCGATGTTTATGTAACATTCGACGGTGAGGAGTGGATCAACATCGGAAACAACAAGCCATGTGTATTCGCTGACGCTGAGGTTGTCTACACAGACATGTACACAGACGAGCAGGAGGCAGAGGATCCAGAATGGTACTATGAGACTCCTATGTATGTTACCATCACACTCGCTGACGGTAATACAATTACAGTAACAATTGACGGTACAGCTTCCTTCATGTTCGCTTCAAACTGGGGCGGCCCTATCTCAACTCAGTATATTTCTCCGGGTTCAACAGTGTCTATTCCTGTTGCAGCTACAAACATCACTG
Source organism: Bacteroidales bacterium (assembly GCA_017631175.1). Taxonomy (GTDB): domain Bacteria; phylum Bacteroidota; class Bacteroidia; order Bacteroidales; family UBA932; genus Cryptobacteroides. The sequence goes on along the minus strand of JAGBTT010000018.1, from coordinate 20,970 downwards.
ATTGGGTGAAGGAAGTCCCTGCAGGATGGCAGGTTAAGGAGGTTACTGAGTACCTTAAGGAGTATGGCCAGGCTGAGTTCGTGGTAACTGCTCCAAGCGCAGAGGCTATCGCTTCCGGAGCTGCATCTGCAGAGGGAACCATCAAGGTACTCGCAGTTGCTGAGGGCGGAAAGAGCATTACAGCTTCTGTTGTGGTTACAACTAAGGCATTCAAGTCTATCTCTGCTGGAAAGGGTAACCTTAATGTTGAGATGAACAATGGAGTAAGCGGATACCTCGTAGGTATTTCTCCACTTGCAGATTTCAATGCTCAGGCAATCATTGATGAGCTCAAGCCAGTGGTAGAGTATGTTGCTGATCCAAACGATTGGTCTGACTTTGGCTGGTCTCCTTGGTATGTTGAGGAGAATAACACTCCACTCGATGATAACTATTTCGATGGCTCTATCGAGGAGTATCCGATTGCAAGCCTCAAGTCTTCAGTTGAACTCGTGGCAGGCGAGCAGTATGTAATCTGGGTAATCGGTCTTGATTCTTGGACTGATGAGGCTACATGGGCTTCAGGCTATATTCTTGGTGATGTTCAGGCTGTAAACTATCTTAACGCTTTTGTAAATGTAGAGACTACAGTTCTTGCATTCAATGACATTCAGATTTCTGCTGAGTTTGAGGGTGTGACTTCATTCTACGGCGGATTCAGCATGAAGTATTCAGATGATGATAACAGGGCTGACCTCGTTGCAGAAATCAACAACTATGGTGCTTACTACACTCCAATCCTTGTTAATGACGAGTATGTAGAAGGCTGGAATGACGGTGTCTTCACTGGTAACCCTATCGACCTCGTGTCAGGTTACTCAGAGATCGAGCCAGGTTCGACTTACTACCTTTATATCATCCCTTACGTAGAGGGTAAGAAGTATACAGTTTCTGACCTTTACTATTATGAGTGGACAACTGAGGACCTCATCGCCGGTAGCGACATTGCTGTAACAGCAGGTGAGCCAACTCTTGACTTTGCAAAGGTGGCAGTTCCTCTTTCTGCTCAGGATGCTGTCTATATCTATTACTACTTCGTAGATCCTGCAATGGTTTCTACTATTGCTGACAAGCAGGCATACCTCCTTGAGAACGGATACATGTCTAAGGGTTCAGAGGTTCTTGCAAACAAGGCAGGTATGAAGCCAGGTCAGACCGTAACTCTCATCGCTATGGCAGTTGACCAGTATGGTTCATATGGTCAGGTGTTCCAGCAGGATTTCACAGCAAAGGAAATGACTTATGCTGCAGCTACAGTAACAGCTGAGGTTCAAGGAACTCCTTCTGTTACCGGTTATGTTAAGTTCTCTTGCGATGCAGAGGTTGATACATACTACTATTGGTATGGAATGCAGGATGCTTACCAGTGGACAAGCGAGTCTTACTTCGGTGGTTCTGCAGAGTCAGCAAGCTCATTCATCGCTCTTACTCCATCAAGCTACCTCCTCAAGAAGGTAACTCCTGCAAATCTTCCTGCAGATGGTGTTGAGATGACAAACCTTACAATCGGTTCTCCAGCACTCGTTGTAGTTTCAGCTAAGCTTACTACAGGCGAATTCACAAAGGCAACTGTCGTGAACTTCGTCCCTGCAATGGATCTTGGCAACTTCGTTTACGCTACAGATGACAATGGCGCTGAGAATCCGGTTTGGGCAGCAGCTAAGCCGACTGTAACTCCTGTAATCGAGACTGTAGGTGACTTCACTACAGTTTCTTGGACAGTTTCTGTTCCTGAGGGATACACAGCTAAGACAGCTTGTTTCCACGAGGATTACCTCATGGACTACCCATCAGCAAAGAGCAAGGTTGAGTTCATTCTCAGCTACGAGTACATCGATACTTACGATGTAGTCGAGGGCGAGACTTACAAGAACTACTATGCAAGCAAGGGTTGCCATATCTACACAGTCATCTGTGACGCAGAGGGTAACTATTATGAGACTTTTGTAACTGAGCTTGACATCAACGGCGGTTTCGGTGTATAGTCTTCATACAACAAAAAAATCAGGGCGACCTTCAATGGCCGCCCTTTTTTATTGCTGCTTTTGATCAGTCTCTGTAGAGGATTCTACTGCCGCCCAATCTTGTGCTGCTGGTATTTGGAACATCGTCAAGCCTTATGTTCTGCATTGATGCTGTTGCCCTGCCAGGCTTCTGTCCTGTCTTGATCCATCCGAACGCTGCGTTGCACAGGTAATCTCCCATTGTGCCGAAGTCTCCGCCTGGATAATATCCGGAATCATCAAGATAAATGTCAGGGTCAAATCCGTCTGGATAATCTCTGAATCCTTTCGCATTCTCGATGTAGAATGTCACAGGGTAGAAAAGGAAGTCGTAATTTCTGTACTTCTTGCTGTATCCCTCCATACCGACATTCTTTCCGCTTGTTCTTGTGCCAATAAGATTGACTTCAATATCCAGTCCGCGCAGTCCGTTAATGATGATTTCGCTGGCAGATGCTGTGATGTTAGTCGCAATGACAAATACACGGTCAAGGTCAAGAGAGTGCTGAAGCGCGTCTTCAATCGGGAGGTAACCGTCCGGGTATTCTATCGTTTCCTTTACTCCGATCCTGTATGAAGCAGATTCGCCGGCTGCTGTCCTTTCTTCATTGAAGGTAAGCTTTGCCAGGGTCTTTCCCTGATGGGCAGGACCGGCAATCATAGTCGCCATCACTGTGCTTGAAAGGATTTCTCCTCCATTGTTGTATCTGAGGTCAAGTACAAGGTCATCGATGCCGTCTGCCTTGAATTTGTCAAATACAGCAATGAGCTCGTCGTCATAGTCTGCGTGGAATCCCATATATAAGAGGTATCCGACCTTCTTGCCGTCGCTCAGCTCTATTGTTTCCGCCTTGTAGATTGCAGGGTCAGTATAGTACTCCGGAATCAGCTCGAATGTGCCTATAGGTGTCAGTACAGCCTGGTCAAGATGAGCTCCCTCCCATGCTACTGAGTTTGTCTGGACAGTGATCGCATCAGTGTAAATCTTGCTTGTCACACTTCGGTAATTGTCCATAGTGATGCTTATGCCATTTACTTCTGTGATCAGGTCACCTCTCTTGATGCCAAGTCTGTCCGCCGGGCCGTCCGGGATAACAGTGTCCACCAATACTCCGATTGCAGTTCCGAGGTTGACAGGTCTAAGAAGGTAGAATCCGTTGCCTCTGGTCTCCTGGCCGACAGCCTTGGTCTCTGGGGCGCTGCTGATGATCTGTGTGTAGTATTCTGTCCGGTACTCCTGGTTGTATGCTCCGTCATCGTGATTGATGTCATCATGCTTTCCGACTCCTTCAAGAATTGACTTCAGGAATGCCTGATATCCTATGCTGTAGTCAAGGGCCAAGGTCTTTACCGGCTCATTCCAAAGATAATTGGCCGCCATCTTCTCATATACCCATTCATTGATCTCTCGGTATCTTCCGTCTCCCTCTTCGGTAACTCCCTCTGACTGGGAAATCGTAAATGTCTCCGGGGCAGGGTAGCTCTCAACCTGAATGCTGATCTGTGCGCTGCGGGCAGAAGTTGCTGTGTTTTTAAGGACATTGATGCGGAGTGCCGCCTTGCCGCTGACTCCCTCTGGGGTCAGGATTTCACACCATTGCGCATCAGATGATACCGCTTTCCACTTGCCTTCGGCTGTAAAAGTGAGCGACAGCATCTCGCCTTCTTCATCAGCTGCGATGTTCTGACTCCAGCTTGCCTCGCTTATTCCTGTTCCTTCGAGAGGCATCTCCTCCTTCCTGCAGCTTAGGGCAAGGAGGAGGGTGCCTAGAATTGTCAGTGTCTTTATGATTATCTTCATGTTATTTTCTTAAGGTTCTTCTGTTCTCCTGGATATTCATAACCTTTATAGCCGGCGCCTCGAGGGCGTTCTGCATAGGTGTTATGCTGCTTGCCTTGCTTTCAGGACTTTTAGGAGTCAATACCAAGGCGCTGTTACCGCAGAATATAACCTTAGAGTCTGATCCTCCGTACCAGTTCTTGCTCTGTGATACTCCAGGGTACTCAGTGATTATCTCTCCTCTGGCTGACCAGCTCTTGTAATTTTTTACAGGGTTGACTGTGATAACTCCGGTCTGCTCGTTATAGTCCACATTGTGTATAAGGGTTGTTGCCTGCATTATCCACTGCTCCTTTGAAGCGTAATATCTGTTGAAGGTGCCCTTAAACCAGATTGTCTGATTGTTGAACGATGCCATAGGGTCTTCGCCTTCTGCAGAATAATCGATAAGCTCGACATTGTTTACTTCATCGAAGCTCTTCGCTGCAACAGCGTGCTTGTATGTAGTGATCTTGTCGTTCTCGTCGATTTCGAGGAACCACTTAGGGCCGTAGTTGCGGTTTGCCTCCTCTTCTGTCTTTGCCCATTTCTTCTTCAGGAGGTCCTCCGGAGAGTTGTATGTCACTCCGCAAGGGTCGAATCCAAGGCATACCAGAACGTTCTGAGCCTTATATGACTCTCTTGTCGCGTCATTCACACCGTCAGTGATGGTCACGTCGAATGTGTGCGGAACACCGTTTACGTCTGTGATCCTTGCAGTATAGTCTCCCTTGAGCTTGTCAAACAGGGTGGTCTCTATAATCGGCTCGGCTCCGGTCTTGAAGTAGTGTACGTATGAAGTCGAAACATATTCAGAGTTTGTTGCCATTATTGCGTATACGTACTCTGTGTTCGGGCTGAGGTTCGAGAACATGAGGTCGGCTCCGTCCTCTGAGAGCGCTTTTGAGAGTTCTGGGCCGGAGAGGCTGACACCATTGGTGCTGATGACTACATCCATTGTCAGATCCTCATTGCCTGGGGCATTGAGGACTTCGTCCACAGCGTACTTGGTATGGATGAATGCAAGTGCGCTCACTGTGTTCTTGAGCTGGAGATTGATGGCTGCAGAGTTCCATGGCTCTTGTGTCTCCTTTGCAGTGATGTTGATCTCAGGGGCCGGTCCTACAGGCTCAGTTGTAGTGAATGCCTTTTCAATGTAGAGCTCTCTCATGTCCTTGTCAAATACTACCATGCAGATGTAGTAGTTTGAGTCCGGATGCAGGCCTTCAAGGCTGAGAGACTGAGTGCCTCTGTACTCGGTGGATGTGTCGTCCCACGCTCCGATGACAGCGCGGCGAACCATCTCTTCTCCCTCGAAGAGGAAGGCCTCATAGTCAGCTTCGCTCATCACGTACATGCGGTATCTGTCCACTCCTTCCTCTGGGGTCAGGGTGATGTCTGCTGAAAGTGAGGTGATGTTGGAAACTTTCACGTCTACCTCGTAAGGGCAGACCTCTGCCTTAGGGGTTGTGAATTCAATGTATTTCACCTTGTCAGGGCTCACTTGCGAGTCGATTTCGGTGCTTTCAGACTCGCCGGCAATGATAAGGTACTTTGTGTCTGAGTAGATGTATGTGGCGTAGTTGTCCCATCCGTCAAACTGTACCCATTCATAGCTGAAAGTCTTGCTCTCAGTGTCTCCGAGGCCGAATGCGCTCAAATAAGAGTCATGAGTTACTCCAACCAGGGCCTTGAAGTACAAGAAGTCATTATAGTCGACGATCATATGTCTATATGCCTTTGCTCCTTCAGGCTTCTCAATATGGTATGATATCGCATTTGGGGTTACTTTCTCCAATGTGATCATGTCCTCGTATGGGAAATCAGTTGAGAGAACTTCGCTATATAATTCGCTGTAAACAAAAGGGTTGATTTTTCTGACAGCGTAGTACAGGGTGTATTCGTTGCCGCCTTCGAGCTCGTTATGGGTAATCTCGATTTCCTGTGATGCTCCGAACATTCCGGACTGGCCTGCGGAGAAGAGCTCCTCCGCATCTTTGATCTGGGTGGAACTTGGGACAATGGTCCATGCATAGTCTCCAGGAGAATCAGAGCTTATGGTAAAAGTAACTGAGGTCCTGTCCAGCGCGTCGATCTTGACAGAGGCGGCAGGAGCCACAACAGAATCGCCCTGAGGGGCTTCCTGTGGGGTTTTCTTGCATGAAGTGAATGCAGATGCCATTGCAAGAATGAATCCGATTGAAATAAATAGCTTTTTGCTCATACTAGATGTTATGTTTTTGTTTTTATATATAATTCTTGAATCCAACAAAAATAAGAAAAATTATCGTATTTTAGCACGTCAAATTTGAAAGAGGGTTTTATGAAACTTTTAAATGGATTTTTATGCAGTCTTAGTGTCTTTGTGACTCTTTTGGCTGCCAATGGCTGTGGAAAAGAGCCTGAACCTAATGTGCCTGTAGAGGATCCGGAAACAGATCCTGCTTTAGAGGCAGGTGTGAAGAACTTTGTCAATCCTGCAATAGGCAGGCCCATCTCGCCACACGGTGAGACAGTCTCTTGTGTCCTGATGACCTTGGGATCTTACACTGCCGGCCTTGAATATCTTTCCGGAGGTGAAGGCTGGGTTGAGATCACAAAGGGCGATACCGGCGTGGAGGGAAGGAATACGCTCAGGATGGTCTTCTCGGCAAATGCTACCGATCAGGACCGTGAGGCGGCGCTTTATATCCAGGTCGAAGGCCATGAGCGTTATACATTAGCGGTATTCACGCAAGGAAAGAATAAGGAAACAGCTCAGCTGCAGAAGAATACCTTCCTGAATTCATACATGCACAAGCGCCTTCAGCAGGAGTACCTTTGGGAGGAATATTCTGCTCTGGATGTTGATCTTTCTATGGATTATACCGAGTTTCTGAATACATATCTTCTGAGGCTTGGCGAGGTAAACATTGAGGATGGAGGAAAATACCGTTCAGGACAGAATAAGGGACAAAGGTTCATTTATTCAAATATTCAGGAGGTGGTTCCTCTGACAAAGGCTGTGGATGCAGTCGGACTTGGTTTTGGACCGATATTCTCATCTCAGATTGATGCGCAGAATGGAGTTATAGGGCTTTCTATCGCTTATGTTCATCAGGGTTCACCAGCATGGATGGCAGGCATGAAGAGGGGAGATACCATATTTAGTGTCAACGGCACTGTCCTGACAAATTCCAACTATCAGAATTATATGACCGCTTTGTACTACGCCCCATCCGGAACATACAGGTTCGGCTTTGTAAGGGATGCGGATTTGAGCAAGAAATACGAAGTGGAAGTTACTGTGGATGTATATAGGTACAACCCGGTACTTTATTCAGCAATCTATGGTGAGGGAAGCCACAAGATCGGTTATCTGGTTCTTGAAAACTTCGATCTTGATGCACAGGAGTTTGTGGCGGATATAATTCAGCAGTTTAAGGATAATGCCATTACAGAGCTCGTTCTGGACCTTCGTTTCAATCCGGGCGGAGCAGTGGCTCAGAGCCGCTACCTCGCTTCCGCTATCGCTGGTACAGCACATCTTGACGATGTGTTCGTTGAGGTGGATTTCCGAGGAAACAAGCATCAGAGCTGGAAGTTCCGCGGCGGACCTAATGATGAGGACGGTCTTGGAATCGCTCCTGATCTTGGGCTGAAGAGACTTTATGTGATCGGTTCGGAGAATACCGCTTCGGCATCTGAGCTCATTATCAACGGTCTTCGCGGTATTGATTTCCCAGTATATCTTTATGGCAGCCAGACCGAGGGCAAGAATGTGGGAATGACCACAACCCAGACTACTTATGAGGGAGTCCGATACCTGTTCTCTCCAATAACATTCCGTGTGTCTAATGCAAAGGGATTCGGAGATTATCCGGACGGATTCAGGCCTGATGTGATGGTCAATAATCAGAACTCAAGCTATGCGGACGATATTGACAACACCTTCCCATATTCGTTCGGGGACTGGGGAGACATGGGCTTTAACAAGGCTTTGTACCTTGCATATCAGGATATCGTAGGCTCTCCAGCGGTCTCATCCACCCCATGCTCTGTTTCGGACTTCTCACCTGTCCCTATGGGAGACTCCGGAGTCAAGCAGCCACAGCACGGTCGCTATGGTAATGTGATTTATCTTGAATAATATAAAAGAATAAGGGGTTGCAAAATCGCAACCCCTTATTCTTTTATAATGTTCTCTTGATCTCTTCGATTGTATAAGCCTCGACAACGTCGCCGACCTTGATGTCGTTGTAGCCCTGGATGTTAAGACCGCAGTCCATACCCATGTGAACCTCCTTGACATCGTCCTTGAATCTCTTGAGCGATCCGAGTTCTCCTGTGTAGATCACGATACCGTCGCGGATCACGCGCACCTTCGCAGTCCTTGTGAGCTTACCCTCGCGGACGATACATCCGGCGATCGTACCCACTTTGGAGATCTTGAATGTCTCCTGTACCTCAGCGGTAGCAGTGACAACCTCCTTCTGCTCAGGCTCGAGCATACCCTCGATACCGCTCTTGAGCTCGTTGATACAGTCGTAGATGACTGAGTAGAGACGGATCTCGATCTCCTCCTTCTCAGCAAGCTTTCTTGCAGAAGGCATAGGACGTACCTGGAAACCGATGATGATCGCATCCGAAGCCGCAGCCAGGAGGATATCCGACTCTGAGATAGCACCCACAGCCTTGTGGATCACGTTTACACGAACCTCCTCTGTTGAGAGCTTGATGATAGAGTCTGAAAGGGCCTCCACCGATCCGTCCACGTCTCCCTTGACGATGACGTTGAGCTCCTTGAAGTTTCCGATCGCGATACGGCGTCCGATCTCCTCAAGAGTCATGTGCTTCTGGGTCTTGATGCCCTGGATACGGATGAGCTGCTCACGCTTGTTTGCGATGTCCTTAGCTTCCTTCTCGTCGGCCATTACAACGAATGTCTCACCTGCTGTAGGCGCACCGTTAAGACCGAGTACTGATACAGGAGTAGATGGACCAGCCTCATTTACCTTCTGACCACGCTCGTTGAACATCGCCTTGACCCTACCTGTGTAGCATCCTGAGAGCATCACATCTCCGACGCGGAGTGTTCCGTTCTGAACGAGGATTGTTGCGAGGTATCCGCGGCCCTTGTCGAGCGATGACTCGATAACGGCACCTGAAGCCCTCTTGTTAGGGTTGGCCTTGAGCTCCAGCATCTCTGCCTCGAGGAGCACCTTCTCGAGAAGCTGCTCTACATTGATACCCTTCTTCGCCGAAATTTCCTGGCACTGGTAGCTTCCGCCCCAGTCCTCCACGAGGATATTCATGTTAGAAAGCTGCTCGCGGATCTTTTCAGGGTTGGCACCTGGCTTGTCGATCTTGTTGATGGCGAATACCATCGGTACACCGGCTGCCTGTGCGTGGTTGATAGCCTCTACTGTCTGAGGCATGATGCAGTCGTCGGCTGCAACGATGATGATTGCAACGTCAGTCATCTTCGCACCACGGGCACGCATCGCTGTAAACGCCTCGTGACCTGGAGTATCGAGGAAGGTGATCGCCTGTCCATCAGGAAGCTCCACGTGGTATGCACCGATGTGCTGGGTGATACCTCCGGCCTCACCAGCGATTACATTTGCGCTGCGGATGTGGTCGAGGAGGGATGTCTTACCGTGGTCTACGTGACCCATCACAGTGATCACCGGTGGACGTGGGAGAAGATCCTCTGCAGTATCCTCTGCCTCTCCCTGTGCGATTGCGTCTGTAAGGTTCGCAGTCACGAATTCAACTTCATATCCGAACTCCTCGGCAACGAGAACGAGAGTCTCGGCGTCGAGACGCTGGTTGATCGACACCATCATACCGAGGCTCATGCAGGCTCCGATGACCTTGGTCACAGGAGTGTTGTTCATGAGGGTCGCGAGGTCGTTTACAGTCACGAACTCGGTCACCTTGAGCACCTTCTGCTCAAGCTGCTGCATTTCGAGCTCCTCCTGCATCCTCTGTGATGCTGCCTCTCTCTTGTCCTTTCTATGCTTTGCTCCGAAGTTACCCTTCTTTCCTTCGTTCATGCGGGCATAAGTCTCCTTGATCTGCTTCTGGATCTCCTTCTGCATCTCTTCCTGCTCCGCCTCCGTCATAGGCTTGAACTTGTCGCCTCCGCGGTCGCGACGGCTCTTCTTGTCGTTCTTCTTGCCCTGATTCTGCTGCTGCGCAGGAACGCCTGGCTTTCCACCCTTGTTGTCCTTCTTCTTTGGCTCTGCCTCGACCTTTGTGACGTCAACCTTCTGGCTGCCGCCCTTCTCGATTCTCTCTCTCTTCTTCTTTTTCTTCTTCTTGTCGAACTGGGAGAGGTCTATCTTGTCGACTACCTTAGGGCCGGCAAGTCTTTCTACCTCTACCTTCACCTCGCGAGGTTCGTTCTTTGGCTGCTCTGCCGGAGCAGGAACTGGAGCTGGTTCTTCAACAGCCGGTGCAGGCTCGGGTGCTACCTCGGTAATCTCGGCAACCTTCGGCTCTGCAGGCTTTTCTTCCTTCGGAGCCTTCTTCTCGAATTTTGAAAGATCGATCTTGTCGACTACCTTAAGACCGCCTTCCTGCTTAGGAGTTTCTACAACAGGCGCAGGAGCAGGTGCAGGTGTCTGTACCGGCTCTGCAGCAGGCTCTTCCTTTACCGGTTCTGCTGTGAGGGTGTTTGTCTTGATGACAACCTCCTTTTCAGGGAGAGCGTCATCGTCATCCTCGTGCTCTGTCTTCTTCTTCGAACCGAGCTCGATGATCTCCTTGAGCTTTATGGTTACCTTTTCGGAATCTTCCTTTAGTTTCTGGTCCTCACCGAACTTCGCCTCGATAGCCGGCAGAAACTCGTCCGATACCTTTGCGTTCGGATTCATCTCCACATTGGCTCCCTTCTCGTTGAGGAAATCGACGAGACGTGCAAGTCCGATGCTGAACTGTTTTGTAAGTTTACTTAATCTTATTTCTGCCATACTATAAATTATTCTTCAAATTCTGAACGGAGGATGTCAAATATCTCCTCTACGGTCTCGTCCTCAAGGTCAGCCCTCTTGGCGATGTCCGCAGGAGTGCATGCGAGTACGCTCTTTGCTGTGTCGCAGCCGATGCTCTGGAGCTTCTCGATGATCCAGCCCTCGATTACGTCGTCGAACTCGCTGAGCAGTACATCTTCCTCAGCATCCTCTTCCTCATCCTTAGGAAGTTCTCTCCATACTTCGATCTCCTTTCCTACGAGCATGCCGGCAAGCTTGATGTTGCATCCGCCCTTACCGATACCCTTCTTGACTTCGTCAGGAAGCATGTATACCTTGATCTTCTCTTCCTCGCCGCCAACGATGATGGATGAGATCTTTGCAGGGTTGAGGGCTCTCTGGATAAGGATATGGGTGTTGTTAGACCACTGGAGGACGTCGATGTTCTCGTTGCGGAGCTCTCTTACGATGCCGATGATACGGGCACCCTTGACTCCGATACATGCTCCGATAGGGTCGATCCTCTCGTCGTATGACTCTACAGCTACCTTTGCACGCTCGCCAGGGATGCGGACAACCTTCTTGATCGTGATAAGACCGTCGAAGATCTCAGGTACCTCCTGCTCGAAGAGTTTCTCGAGGAACTCAGGGCTTGTTCTTGAAAGAACGATATATGGAGTCGTGTTGTTCTTCATCTCCACGCTCTTGATGATCGCGCGTACTGTATCGTTCTTCTTGAAGTGCTCGCCAGGAATCTGCTCTGACTTAGGAAGTCTGAGCTCGTTTCCGTCCTCATCAAGGATAAGTACTTCCTTTGCCCATGTCTGGTAAACCTCGCCTGTGAAGATCTCTCCGATCTTGCCTACATACTTGTTATAGAGGTTTGCCTTCTCGATGTCCATGATGCGGCCCTGGAGGTTCTGGCGGATGTTGAGGATACCGCGGCGTCCGAACTCCTTGAGCTCGATCTTTCTTGCGAAAGTCTCACCGATCTCGTAGTCGTCATCAAGAGCAGGATCGTCGATTGCGATCTCAGTGTTAGGATCCTCTACTTCCTCTACCACCTCGCGGTTCCAGTAGATCTCGCAGTCTCCCTTGTCTGTGTTGATGATGATGTCGAAGTTGTCAGCCGATCCGTAAGTCTTGATGATCTGGGTCCTGAACACATCCTCAAGCACACCCATCATTGTCGCCCTGTCGATGTTCTTCTGATTCTTGAACTCGGCAAAAGCATCTTTAAGTTCAATCTTTTCCATTGTTATATCTTATTAGTTAAATTCTATGAACGGTCTCACGGAGTTCACCTGGTCCATGGTAAAGCGGTCCACATGCTCCACGACCTCCTTTTTCTTCTTACCCTCTACTGCTTCTTTCTGAGAGTATCTGAGCGTTATGCTTTCCTCGTCTGCAGCCTCAAGTGCAGCGACCATCTTCTTTCCGCCCTTGAGCTGGACCTCTACTTTCTTGCCGACAGCCTTGATGTACTGCTTGAGTACCTTGAAAGGCTGGTCGAGTCCTGCAGATGTCACTGTGAGGGAATAGTCCTCGGTCTCGCGGTCGAACCTTGTCTCGAAGAATCTGCTGATTGCGACGCAGTCCTCAAGTTCCACCTTGCCTTCTTCAGACTCGATTGTCACTTCCACATCATTGTCCTTGCTGACTGTAACTTCGATGATATACAGTCCTCGTGCAACGATTTCGCTTTCGATAGCATCAATTATTTCTGAAACTTTCATATATTTGTTCGTGAGAGGGCATAAAATAAGGGGGCTGTCTGCCCCCTGAATCATTCTCACGGTGCAAATGTAGGAATAAAATCATAAAAAACCAAATATAACATCATGGAATTCAAAGCAAAAGAGATAGCTGAAATACTCGGGGGAACAGTTGATGGAAATCCTGAAGCCAAGGTTACGTCATTCGCCCGCATCGAAAGCGGTAAGCCGGGCAGCATCTCGTTTTTCGCCAATCCTAAATATGAGCAGTACGTCTATACAAGCAAGGCTGACATAATCATAGTGAACAAGGCTTTCGAGCCGAAGGAACCTGTGGCGGCTACCATGGTGAGGGTAGATGACGCATATGCGGCTGTTGCCGCTCTGCTTGACTATGTTACGGCGCAGAAGCGCTCATACAGAAGGTATCGCGGCTGTCGCAGCAGGGTGCGCTGGAGCTCGAAGATAGGCAGCAGGGTATATATAGGTGATTTCGCATACGTCGGAAACAATGCCAGGATAGGAAGCTGCACCAAGGTATACGAGCATGTTTATGTGGGAGATGATGTGAAGATCGGCTCACACTGCATAATCTATCCGGGAGTCCGTATCTATCCGGGCTGTATCATCGGAGACAATGTGATCATACATGCGAATGCGGTTATCGGATCTGACGGTTTCGGTTTCGCTCCTCTTGAAGACGGTACATGGAAGAAGATCGAGCACACAGGAAACGTGATCATAGAGGATGATGTGGAGATCGGCGCCAATGTCTGCGTTGACAAGTCACAGATGGGCTCCACTGTAATACGCAAGGGCGCAAAGATCGACAATCTCTGTCAGATTGCGCACAATGTCGAGGTTGGACCGAATACCGTGATGGCAGCTCAGACCGGAATCGCCGGTTCGGCCAAGATCGGAGAACATTGCATCATTGCCGGTCAGGTCGGTATCGCCGGCCACATCACGATCGCCGACAATACTACGATCGGTGCTCAGTCGGGCATCATGAACACCATCAAGGAGGAAGGAAAGACCTGGATGGGTTCTCCTGCATTTCATCTGAGGGACTATTTGCGCAGTTATGCGATATTCAAAAGGGCTGGTAAATAGGAATATAGAAAATAATCACTATCTTTGCGGGCTAAAATTTAAATAAAAGGTAGAAAAGGAAATGCAGTTGCAGCAGACGCTAAGGAAAAACTATTTGTTTGAAGGAAAGGGACTTCACACGGGAAAGGTCGCAAAGATGATTGTCGGACCGGCTCCTGCTGATACGGGAATAGTATTCAGAAGGACTGATCTCGGTGAGGGGATGCAGGTGGAGGCGCTTGCTGAAAATGTGTCAAATACAGCCCGCAGCACTACAATTTCAAAAGGTGAAGCGTCAGTTTCAACTATAGAACATATACTTTCGGCTCTTACAGGCATGGGCGTTGATAATGCCTATATCGACATAAATAACGTTGAGGTGCCTATTCTTGACGGAAGTGCAAAGCCATATGTCGATGCGATCTGGAATGACGGATTCCAGGAGCAGGACCAGCCAAGGCGCTATATTGAAGTTAAGGAGACGGTGGAGATAGTGAACGAGGAGAAGGGTTCTCTTGTGCGTATAGAACCGGCTGACGAATTCTCATATGATATCATGGTGGACTTCAATTCGAAAGTTCTTGGAGTGCAGCATGCTCAGTGGAATCAGGACGTGCTTTATCCTGAACAGATAGGAACATGCAGGACTTTCGTGTTCTTCCATGAGATAGAATTCCTTTTCAACCATGGCCTTGTAAAGGGAGGAGATGTCGACAACGCGATCGTCATTGTCGAGCACCCGGTGACAAAGGAGCAGGTCGAGAACATGAGCAGACTCTTTGACATTCCGGCTCTGGAGGTGCGTGAGGATGGCTATCTCAGCAACCTGCATCTTCGTTTTGATAACGAGTGCGCAAGACATAAGCTTCTTGACCTTATCGGCGACCTCAGACTTTGCGGAGGCTTCCTCAAGGCAAAGGTGACAGCAGAAAAGGCCGGACACGGAATAAATACAACAGCTGCCAAGGCAGTAAGAAAATCATTATAATCATGGCAAATATTCATCCACTCGCAACAGTACACCCAAATGCTAAGTTGGGCGAGAACGTAGAGGTAGGACCTTATGCATATATCGAAGAGCATGTAGAGATCGGAGACGGATCTAAGATCCTTCCACATGCAACTATCTTCAATTACGTAAAGATGGGAAAGAACTGCACAGTGTTCCCTGGAGCAGTTATCGGAGCCGTTCCACAGGACCTCAAGTTTGACGGTGAGATCACATATGTAGAGATCGGTGACAATGTAAACATCCGCGAGTGCGCGACCATCAACCGTGGTACAAAGGCCAGCGGAAGGGGAGTGACCAAGATCGGAAACAATGTCCTCCTGATGTCATACACTCATGTCGCTCACGACTGTACAGTAGGTAACAACTGTATCCTCGTAAGCTACGTAGGTATCGCCGGTGAGACTGATGTCGACGATTGGGCAACAATCGGCGGAAGCACAGTGGCTCACCAGTTCTCAAGGATCGGAAAGCACGCTTTCGTAGGCGGTGGCTGCAAGATCAACAAGGATGTTCCTCCTTACGTGCTTTGCGGACGTGACCCTCTTACTTATGCAGGTGTAAACATCGTGGGACTCCGCAGAAGAGGCTTCACATCTGACCAGATCCGCGGCATCAAGGATATGTATGACATCATCTACAATGCCGGCACAAACTTCTCTGACGCGCTTGCGAAGATCGAGCTCGGATTCCCTGAGTCGGAAGAGAGGGATACCATCATCAACTTCATCAGAAACTCGAAGAGAGGTATCATCAGAGGTCTTAATTCAGAGACTAAGGGCAACATCGACTAAGGTGGCCAAACTTTTCACAACAGCATATTTCCCTCCCGTATCTTATTTTGCGGCTATGGCCCAGGAGATGTCGGGACTGATAAGCAGACGCGGCGACGGCAGTTCACTCGAACTGTCGCCGTCTGTCGTTTATATAGAGGCATGTGAAAATTTCCAGAAGCAGTCGTATAGGAACCGATGCAGGTTCTATGGTGCAGAAGGAGTTCAGACTCTTTCATTTCCGATCCTTCACGAAGGCGGTACACACAAGATACCTATCAGTGAGATCAAGATAGACTACAAGACTCCATGGGTGCAGCAGCATGAAAGAGCAATTGTCTCCGCTTACGGTATGTCTGCATATTTCGATTATTATAAGGATGAACTCTTCGCTATTCTTGAGGCTGGGCATGAACGTCTTTTTGACCTTAATCTTGCTCTGATAAGGTTCTTTATAGAGAAGACCGGCATCAAGGTTGATCTGCGGATGACGCAGGACTATGAGCGTGATCCACAGATGGAAGACCTGCGCGAGGTAATCCACCCTAAACGTCCGGACACAATCCTTTCTGAACTGGATCTGGAAAAGCCGTATTTCCAGGTCTTCGCCCCGAAATACGGCTTTCAGTCCAATCTGTCAATCATGGACCTCCTGTTTAATGAAGGTCCGGACAGTATTTTATATCTCAAACGACTATAGATCCCCGAGCTGGTCGGGGATGACGTCGTCAGAATCTCCAGCCCAAAGTCAGGAGCACCTTCCAGTTGTCCTTTCTGTTGAGAATCTCTGGTGCAAAATCAGTGATGTTTCCGGCAGCATCATACATGTAGTCGCTGTACGGCATGATGTATTCGTCTGTTGCAAAGCTGTATCTGCATGCAAGGTCTGCAAAGAAGGATTTCTTGCTGATGTAACCCACTCCGAGTGATACATTCTGAGCAGCAGGGACTTCGATAAGTGTTTCGGGAGCTGTTGTCACTCCGTATCCTGCTCTTACTGCAAGTACGTCCAATGGTTTTATCTCAATACCGGCCCTGAGCATGCTTGATGTGCCGAATGTTCCTTTTATCTCATCATTTAGATCTATAAAGTATTCTCTTCCGTCATCAAAGCCGTTTCTCTTGAACTTCATGGTGCTGTAGTTGCAGAGTTCGTAGTCCACACTGAATACTGCCAGCTTGCCAAGTGTATATGCAAGGCCGAAGTTGGCTCTCCAAGGCTCTCTGAACTTGTAGTGGTCTTCTCCTTCAGGACTTTCCGCAGCCGCGTTGAAACCGTTGTCGGTATACGTGGTCTCGCCTTTGTACTGCCAGTTTTCGTTAATTGTAGATGCGGTCGGTGTCTGGATTGCAGCTCCGATGCGAAGACCAAAACCGGGAGTGATTATAAAACCGAACTTACCGTAGACTCCTGATGTGCTGGTGCTGTATGAGTATTTGTACTTCATGCTGTCGAAGTACATGGTCTGGCCGTTGTCGAGGGCGATTTCGAAGTCTGATGGATCAATGGCTTTTTCCTTGAAGTATTCGTCATAGGAGTAGTACATCGATGTTATGCCCAGGTTGGCGCCAAGATATATGAAATCGGATATGTTGAATCCCAGATTTATCAGGTAGTCGTTCTTGCTTCCTCTTACGCGCCTTCCGTATGACTGGTCAAGCGGACCTCCGAGAGATATCTCCGTATTTCCCATATTCCCGAATATGACTTCGCTTGCTCCCACGAACTGGTCGTCATACCCTCCGAAAGTTGAAATCATGCCGCTCTGGTAGCCTACCACGTATTTCCAAGGGTCATAGTCGTATGCATTGTTCATGTTCAGGTTTGACCCGAGCAGACCTGCTTCGGTAGCTTCAACGGCCATCGCTCCCATGAATGATGTCGTATGGTTCGGGCCGGCTGCGTACAGGTCCTCGTTCCAGCTGTTCACCCTGTTCATTATGAATCCGAAGCTTACGTTCTTCAGGCCGGATGACCGTCCTGTTTCCCAGTTGAATGTCATGCCCAGATTCGGAATAGCGAAGTGAGTCGCAGTATTCTTGAACTGCTTTTCAAAGTATGGCAGACTTCCGTCTGTGTATGGCGACACTCCGTGAGTCGTATTCGATGCGATTGTGAGAGAAGGAGTGATGGATATCTGCGAGTATTTCGCCACTGCGCTTCCCGCAGGGTTGATGCCTATGGAGCCGAGGTCTCCGCCAAGAGCAGTGAATGCATTTCCCATGGCTACGGATCTCGCTGTTCCCTCATAATTTCTTTCGCTGAACAGCAGTGCGTCATAGACGCTCTGGGCCTGCGCTGTAACTGCTGCGATGGCGAATAAAATCAATAATGCTGTCTTTCTCATATCCTTTCCACTTTTAAATTCATGTTATCTTCTGCCTGATGATGAACCGCCGCTTCGGCTGCTTCCTCCACTGTAGCTGCTTCCTCCGCTCCTGCTTCCGCCTCCGCTATAGCTGCTTCCGCTGCTGTAACTGCTTCGGCTTGAGCTTGATGTGCTGTAGCTTGATCGGCTTGAAGAGCTTGAGCTGCTGCTTCTGTATGAGCTGCCGGAACTTCTGTAGGATTCCGTACCGGATGGTCTGTATGTGGCGGTTGTTCCGTCAACTCTGCCTGATGTCGGCACGATATGTCCGCTTGCTGTTGCTGCAGGTCTGCGGTAATTCTGCTGCGCGCCGGTAGTTGCCCTCTTTATGGTTCCTGTGTTTGAGGCGCTGCTGACTCTTGTCGGAGTGGTTGCTGAAACTCTTGATGCCGAAGTTCTTGACGATACTCTGGTAGCTGCCGTGTTTCCACTGGTCTGAGCTCTTGATGCTGTCGAAACCGCTGCAGTCCTTCCTGTCCTGCTTGCCGTAGCGATGCCTCCTCTCGTTGAAACGCGGCTCGTGAAGACCCTGTCGGATCCTGTGCTGTGTCTTGATCCATGCCAGTTGTCGTCCTTGATATAGATAGGGTGGTGATGGTGCGGGTAGTAGCCCCAGTATGGATCCCAACCTCCATACCATCCACAGTAATGCGGATACATGTAACCATAATATGGGTTATACCATCCCCCGTACCATCCGCCATAGCCGTAGTACCAAGGGTCATACCATCCTCCTATATAGAACGGGTCGTACCATCCATAATATCTGTGTGGTGTATATGCCCATGAATTCCAGTGCCATGGACTGCTGTACCAAGGGTCGTAATGTCTGCTCCAGTACCATGAACTGCCGATGCTGTAAGGCGTGTAATATGACCAAGGGTTGATGTTGTTGCGCCAGTCGTAAGGGTTGTCGTACACATCCACTACGGTGCCTCCCTTCTCCTTGTCATACCAGATGCTTGCCGACATGTTTTCCGGAATCATGACAGTGTCCTTCTTCTCTCCGAAAAGATATATCCTTGAGGCTTTTGTCTTTTCTACCAGGGCGTCAGTCCCGGCCTTCGACTCCTGCCTTTCTACCTTTGACCTGAAAGACGGACCGCCGCTATATATGCCGTCTTCGAACCGTGAAGCGGTCGAGGTCACGGACTGTTGAGCCATTGTTCCGCATGCAGTCATCAGAATAGTGGCCGCAATCATGAGCAATGAATTCTTTTTCATAGTCTATCTCCTTATTTATTTGTAATAAATTCGTATCTTCGCAGCTTGGAATGGAGGTGTGGTCAGCTCCTGTCCAACCTGTAATGGATTGCAAGAATTGTACCTGAATGCAAGCAGGACACAATACTGCTTTCAATTACAAAGATATAGATAAAAACAATAAAAAGTAAGATACAATGGCAAAAGAAGTAACCAAAAGGTCAGACAACTACTCGCAGTGGTATGACAACCTCGTAGTAAAGGCAGACCTGGCAGAACGTTCGGCAGTAAGAGGCTGTATGGTGATCAAGCCATACGGTTATGCAATCTGGGAGAAGATGCAGGATGTGCTCGACAAGATGTTCAAGGAAACAGGACACGTAAACGCGTATTTCCCTCTCTTCATCCCTAAGTCGTTCCTCAGCCGTGAGGCGGAGCATGTGGAAGGATTCGCAAAGGAGTGTGCTGTGGTGACTCACCACAGACTCATGGCTTCCCCTGATGGAAAGGGAGTTGTGGTTGACCCGTCTGCAAAGCTCGAGGAGGAGCTCATCGTAAGACCTACTTCAGAGACTATCATCTGGAATACATACAAGAACTGGATCACATCATGGAGAGATCTTCCGATTCTCTGCAACCAGTGGGCAAACGTAGTGCGCTGGGAGATGCGTACCCGCCTCTTCCTCCGTACCGCCGAGTTCCTCTGGCAGGAGGGTCACACCGCTCACGCTACCCGTCAGGAGGCTGAGGAGGAGACAATGAAGATGGTGAATGTTTACGCTGACTTCGCACGTAACTACATGGGTGTTCCTGTTGTGGTAGGTCACAAGAGCCCTAACGAGCGTTTCGCAGGTGCTCTCGATACAATGACAATCGAGGCTCTCATGCAGGACGGAAAGGCTCTTCAGGCAGGAACATCACATTTCCTCGGTCAGAACTTCGCTAAGGCTTTCGACGTTACATTTACGAACAAGGAAGGCCAGCAGGAACTCGTGTGGGCTACTTCATGGGGTGTGTCAACACGTCTTATGGGCGCCCTCATCATGGCTCATGGTGACGACAACGGTCTTGTCCTTCCGCCAAAGCTCGCTCCTATCCAGGTTGTTATGGTTCCTATCACAGGTAAGGATGAGGCAGTGAACAACGCTATCCTCGATAAGATGGATGCGTTCAGGAAGGAACTCCTTGCAAAGGGCATCAGCGTGAAGATCGACGCCCGCGACACTCTTCGTCCTGGCTTCAAGTTCGCAGAGTGGGAGCTCAAGGGTGTGCCGGTACGTCTTGCAATGGGTGCCCGTGACCTTGAGAACGGAACAGTGGAGCTTGCACGCCGCGACACGTGCGAGAAGGCTTCGCACCAGCAGGAGGGTATCGCTGACGTGATTGCTGCCCTTCTTGATGAGATCCAGGATAATATTTATGCAAAGGCACTCAAGTTCCGTGATGACAGCATCCGCAAGGTCGACACTTGGGAGGAGTTCAAGGAGGAGATCACCAAGGGTGGATTCCTTCTCTGCCACTGGGACGGTACTCCTGAGACAGAGGAGAAGATCAAGGAGGAGACAAAGGCAACCATCCGTTGTATCCCTGTCGACAGCGCAGTATGCATGGAGGAAGGCAAGTGTATCTACTCAGGAAAGCCTTCAAGTCAGAGAGTTCTTTTTGCAATTTCATACTAAATCATTGAATCATATGAAGAAGATATTCATAGCATTATCAGCAGCCCTTATATCAATGGGTGCATATGCGCAGGATGCGCAGCAGGCAGCAGCAGATGCAGCCAAGGCAATGGAGGAGGCTCCGGCAGCTCCCGCTAAGGTAGAGAAGCCGAAGTACTGGGAGGAGGCTCTCAAGACAAACGTGACCCTTGGACAGACAAGCCTTACAAACTGGGCTGCCGGTGGTGACAATACAATATCACTTGCCGCATATATTGACGGAAACGCAAACTGGAAGAAGGGTGACATGTTCTGGAACAATCGTCTCCAGCTT
>JAGBTT010000138.1 GCA_017631175.1 Bacteroidales bacterium | reverse complement strand
TCGGATGGTATGATGCCGGTAAACCTATTGAGAAATAATAATTAAAATAATATTCGATGAACGAAATTCAAAAGTGACCGAAGTGTGGCAGTGAATACACTTATTTCGACGGATCGCTTTATGTTTGCCCTGACTGTGCTTACGAGTTCCACTCTGTAGAGGAGGCTGCTGAGGCTGACGATGTGGCTCGCGATTCAAATGGTGCAGAGCTTTTTGACGGTGACGCTGTAACTGTGATCAAGGACCTCAAGGTGAAGGGTTCTTCAATGGTGATCAAGCGCGGAACAAAGGTGAAGAGCATCCGCCTCACTGAGAATCCAGAGGAGGTCGATTGCAAGATCGACGGCAGCAGCATTGTGCTGAAGACCTGCTTCCTTAAGAAATAATATGAAGGTCGTAGTTACTGGATCGGCACAGGGTATCGGCAAGGGGATTGCCGAGCTGTTTCTGCAGAAAGGCCATTCTGTCGTAGGTATAGACAGGCAGGAGGCTTCTGTGGACCATGAGAACTATACCCACATCCAGTGCGATGTCAGAGGCGAACTGCCTGAAATCTCTGATGTAGAGATACTTGTGAATAATGCCGGCACGCAGAATGAGGCTGACATCGATACTAACCTCAAGGCGCTCATCCGTGTGACCGAGAAGTATGGAGTACAGCCTTCAATCAAGTCAGTCTTGTCTATCGGCTCTGCCAGCGGGCACACAGGTTCGGAGTTCCCGGAGTATTGTGCCAGCAAGGGCGGTGTGATCTCATACACTAAGAATGTGGCCTTAAGGATCGCCGGCTTTGGTGCGACATGCAACAGTCTCGATCCGGGAGGAGTGCTTACCCCGCTTAATGATTGTGTGGTGAATGATCCTGTATTATGGGGTCAGATCATGGAGCAGAACCCGCTCAGGCGATGGGCTTCGGTAGAGGAGATTGCCGCGTGGGCATATTTCCTGACTGTCGAGAACAGGTTCTGCACCGGTCAGAGCATCGTGGTCGACGGCGGAGAGTCCATCAATTCCAAGTTCATTTGGCCTGAATAGAAATCTGGCAATCACTTAAAGTGTTGATTGACAGTGTCTTAAACGATTGAGGGTAGGAAAATTTTTCCTACCCTCAATCGTTTAACTTGCTATTATACAGTGGGTTATCTGCTCAAGGCTGCGAGGTTACTGCAGCAGGAAGCGGACAGGGATGTCCAGTCTGGACTTCCAGTCGTTCTCTGAGTGTGAGTGGCCTGGGAAGAATCTGTACATGAACTGTGATTCAGGCCATCCGAACTCATGGATCAACTGATTGATTGCCTCCTGTGGCTCTGCATATGGAGTGTCGATCGCGCAGTCGCCACGGTCCATGTAGAGAAGGTGGTTTGCAGGAAGATTCTCCTTAAGATAGTTGAGATATGCTTCAGCAGCAGGCTGCTGGTTCACCTGAGTGTAAGGATTCATCAAGGAACAGTGAGTTGACAGACATGCGGCGCCGCCAAACACTGAAGGGTACTCGCAGAGTGCGTACGAAGATATGAGACCGCCGCAGCTGCTGCCCATCACGAATGTGTGCTCGGCATCTCCCCATGTGGAATAATGGCTGTCCACGAAAGGCTTTACCTCCTCCACGACAAATCTGAGATACTCGTCGCCGAGGGGCTTGAATCCTTCCGGCAGCACGCCTTCCGGAACCGTAGGGCAGATCGCGGTAGGGTAGTACTCCTCATACCTGATTTCGGAAATGTTGTCGATGCCGACCACGATGCATGGTCGTATCTGGCCGTCTGCCATAAGTTTTGACATGCATTCGTCCACACCCCATTCCTGGTGGTTCCATGTGATCGATGAGTCGAAAAGGTTCTGTCCGTCGTGCATGTAGATCACGTCGTATTTCTGCTCAGGATCATAGTCTGAAGGTGTCCACACGCGCACTGGGCGGGCCTGCACATGCTTTGACTCGAAGTTCTCGTAGATGTCGAGATTACCTACAACACAACTCTCCGGATTGCCGCAGCAAGCCAGAGAGAGTGCAGATAAAATGATTGATGATATCTTTTTCATGTATTATTCAGCTGCTTTTTTCTGGAGGTAGTCCTTGAAGAAGCGGCCCTGAGTCGATGGTGTGAAGTTCCAGTCTGTGATCAGGGTTGGAGACCAGCTTGTGTCGAAGCACCATACTGTGAAGGAGATGCCCTTCTTCTCGAAGTACTCTGTGATGTGGTGTCCGTAAACGTCAGTAGAGATTACAGGGATGTGCGCTCCGAGCTCATTCTCAAGGCAGAATCCGATCTCTGTGCAGATTACAGGATACTTGTCGGCAACGAATCCGAAGTCAGCTTCCCACTGCTCCTCCCATGGCTGTTCGCGCTTCATAGGATAAGGGTGTGAAACGTAAGCCACGTTCTCGCGCTCGATAGGGGATACCGCTACAGGAGTGAGGTCGTATGCCCAGTTGAAGCCTGCGCAGAGGCATACTGCATTAGGGTTGTATGTGCGTACGGTGTCGATGATCTGTTCCTGGATGCCTTTCCATTCTTCCCATGTGCATGATCCTGTGTCAGGACCGGTTACTGTAGGCTCATTGAAAAGTTCATACAGTGCTACTGTCGGCTCATCCTTATATCTCTGAGCGACTGTGCGCCAGAACTTGAAGGTCTCCTCAAGAGTCGTGTTGTACATAGGGTTAGTGTACTTTGCATCCTTGAGGTTGCCGATCGAATGCCAGTCCATGATTACATACATTCCGTGCTGCTTCGCCCACTCTACTCCTTGGTCCATTGCCTCAAAAGTGGCGTCCCAGCCCATTGCGTTGATGTTTGCCGGATGTACAGCGAATCTTACGACATTTGCGCCCCAGTCTGCTGCCTCGGCGAAATAGCGCTCGGTCCACTGGCCCTCGCCTACAAGTTTCACAGGGTCAGAGAAACAGAGTCCTCTGAACACAAGCTCGCTGCCGTCAGGGGCGATGAACTTGTTACCCTCTACCTTTACCCATGCCTGCTCGACAGGCTTTGATGTGCATGCAGCGACTATTGCTGCCAGGCACATGATCAGGATTGTCTTTTTCATTAGTGATCAGTTTAGTGGTTATTCGTTAAATGATTGTTACTGTCGTTACTGCCGGGTCGCCGACCGAATATGAACATCTGAGAGCATAGACCTCATCCAGTTCCTTTCGTATCGCTGCCTTGAGGGTGCCGTCTCCGATTCCGTGTATGAAGGTGATCTTCATGCCTTTATGGCGCATGTTATCTCTAATCGCCCTTCTGAAGGTGTCCATCTGGAACTGCAGATGCTGTCCCTTCGGGACGCTTCTACCCCCTGGAATAGCCTCGATGTGCAGGTCTACGGTGAGTTCCAGTTTCCCTGTGGACATGGTTGGCTTGCTGACCTTTACCTCTGTCTTCTTTCCGGTCTTTGCCTTGGTCTGCTTCAGTGCTGATATTTCAGTTTCGCTGGTCACGGCAAACTCTCCGTATGCGGCCTCAATAACCAGCCCATCTTCAAGCTCTATTGTGACCTTCTTTCCGAGCTGTACTATCTTTCCTCGCAGGTCCGAGTCCATCAGTACGACACTCTGGCCTACATGCAGCTCTCCTTGCTTGCTTTCCCTGGTCTTTCTTGCTCCCACGGCCTGCACCTCACAAGGTTCGGTCCCGGTCGCACTGACCGAAGCCTCCGAAAAAGAAATCTTTCCCTTCAGCTCACCAAAATCCGATATGACCTTCTTCTTGCTCATTATGCTCAGACCGGTCAAATACCCAGTTTCTTCATGCGCACCAGGATGGCGCTTGGCTTACGGCCAAAATGAAATGCTATTTCGTCTATTGATTTGCCTTCATCCCACATGCGTCCCAATTCAAGGTCAGCCTCTTCTGTCCATGGGTCAAATGCATTGGGGTGCTCCTGACGACATGCGTACACGGAATATACGGGCTCTCCGACCAGTTTCTTATATGCCTTCAGATATTTCTTCAGACGCTTGACATCCTTGTCGCTCAGATAGGGGAGACGGCGGATGTCCATGTTGTCTGTCAGATCATTGATCTTTACTGCAACAGCGAGAGGATTCTTCTTCACGCGTTCGATGAAGTCGTCGTAGTCCTCATTCTCCGAAATCTTTGTGACGCACTTCAGAGCTGCAATGATCTCTGGAGCAAAACCTTCAGCTTCAAGCATCTCGAATGTCCATGGAGAGTCTTCTACAATGTCATGAAGCACCCCTGCAATCTTCTCCTCGATGGTCCTGCCCATCTCCATTACACGAAGCGGATGGCCTATGTAAGCATTGCCGGCCTTGTCGACCTGTCCCTCATGTGCTTGAGTGGCAATTTCT
>JAGBTT010000137.1 GCA_017631175.1 Bacteroidales bacterium | reverse complement strand
CGAAATCCTCATCATGAAGGCAATCAAGGACGAAGAGACCGGTGAAATGGTCGCTTCTGACGTCCTCGAGGCTGCAAAGGTTACCGCACGCTTCAGAAACGTTGCCGAAAGACGTGGAAAGATCGACCTCGGATTCCAGATCATCGTGCCTGAGTCAATGATGGACAGCAAGTGGCAGCTCCGCTTCTATCCGGACATGTTCATCCTTGGCGACAGTACCCGTCTTGAGCCAGTGATCATCACAGGAGAGAAATACCGTAACAATCAGTTGAAGGGATACCAGCAGTATGAGCGTTTCCTCTCAAAGATCATCTCAGACACTACAATCTTCGTGAATGTGCGTGCCCTTGAAATCTTCATCAAGAGAAACATCCCTGAGGTATATGCATTCAAGACTGACTCGACCGTGGTAAGCGACGAGAAGTTCTTCTCCGTATATGGTGTGAGCGAGCAGGAAGCTATCGATCACTACACCAACAAGTATGCGAAGAACATGAACGAAAGACGTAAGGCAAGAAAGGAGGAGATGTACAGAAAGTACGTGAAGGCTCCTATCATATCAGAGGGTCTTCGTCTTGACAGTATCATCTCGACTCCAAATGGTGACTTCGTATATCACTATGTACAGACAATCGAGACACGTCCTAAGCTCCGCAAGGTAGACATCGTGCTTTCAGGAGAAATCTATGAGCAGGATATCCGTCTCTACACCATTCCGGAGGTACCGCCTCTTACATTCTACATCAGTTCTATCTCTGCATTCACAGATAACACTGAACGTTACCTCACAAAGGTAATTGAGAGACGTGCATCTGCAAATACAGAGTGCCGCATTGCCTTCGAACTTGGAAAAGCTGACATCAAGCTTGATCTCGCAGACAACCTCTTCGAGATCCAGAAGATCAAGACCACACTCGGTTCTCTCCTGAACAACGAGACATTCGACCTTGATTCTATCCTCGTTAGTGCTACTGCATCACCTGAGGGCTCGGTTGCAACCAACACCAAGCTCTCGAACAGACGTTCAGAGTCAGTATCGAAGTACTTCAACGAGTTCATGGCAGAGGTCAAGGACTCACTCATTACCGAAGGTGGAGTATCGATGAACCTTGACGGAACAGAGATGGAATACACCAACAAGGTACAGGACATCAAGTTCTCTCCACGAAGCATTCCTGAGAACTGGGACGACCTCTATACTATGGTCCAGGTCAACCCTGACCTCACTGACGAGGCTGTGTTCTCATTCAATAAGATCTTCGAGGAGTACAAGGACCTTGACAAGAGAGAAAGAGCTCTTGCCGGACAGCCTTACTACAAGTATATGAGAGACTCTCTCTATCCACGACTCAGAACAGTTAAGTTCAACTTCTTCCTCCACAGAAAGGGTATGGTCAAGGATACAGTACACACAACAGTCCTCGATACTACATACATGAACGGAGTACAGGCCCTCAGAGATATGGACTACACAACTGCGCTTGCATTGCTCCAGCCATACGAGGACTACAACACAGCCGTAGCATACATGGGTATGGACAGAAACCTCAGCGCACTTCAGATCCTCGAGAAGATGGAGAAGACATCTCAGGTGAATTACCTGCTTGCTATCATCTACTCTCGTACTGGAGACCCTCAGAAGGCAGTACAGTGCTACATGGCATGTTGCAAGGAAGACAGGTCTTACGTACACCGAGGAAACCTCGACCCTGAGATTTCAGTCCTCATCAAGACATACGGCTTGAACCAGGAGCCTGAAGACGATCTTGACCTCTACTATTAAAGAGTTGTAAAATAAGCATTAAACCTCCTGACAGATTGTCGGGAGGTTTTTTTTGATTATCTTTGTGGGTTGTAAATCTGAAAATCATAAAAGTCATATATATGAAGAATTTTGTACAGGAACTCAAGTGGAGAGGCATGATCCAGGACATCATGCCGGGAACAGAGGAGAAGCTTATGGAAGGTTCGACTGCCGCTTATGTCGGCATCGACCCTACAGCAGACTCCCTCCACATCGGACATATGGTCAGCATCATGATCCTCAAGCACTTCCAGAACTGCGGCCACAAGCCTATCGCTCTCGTGGGAGGTGCAACAGGTATGATCGGTGACCCATCGATGAAGTCTCAGGAGAGAAACCTTCTCGACGAAGAGACCCTCAACCACAACGTTGCATGCATCAAGGCACAGCTGAGCAAATTCCTTGACTTCGAGTCTGAGGCAGAGAACAAGGCTGAGCTCGTGAATAACTACGACTGGATGAAGAACTTCACATTCCTTGATTTCGCACGCGAGATCGGAAAGCACATCACCGTAAACTACATGATGGCTAAGGATTCAGTGAAGAAGAGACTCTCTGGCGAGGCTCGTGACGGTATGTCATTCACAGAGTTCACATACCAGCTCCTCCAGGGATACGACTTCCTATACCTCTACGAGCACATGGGATGTACACTCCAGATGGGTGGCGCAGACCAGTGGGGCAACATAACCACAGGTTCAGAGCTCATCCGCCGCATCCTCGGCAAGGAGGCATTCGCACTTACATGTCCCCTCATCACAAAGGCTGACGGCGGTAAGTTCGGTAAGACAGAGAAGGGCAACATCTGGCTCGATCCGGAGAGAACTTCACCGTACCAGTTCTACCAGTTCTGGCTCAACGTATCTGACTCAGACGCAGAGAAGTACATCAAGATCTTCACAATGCTGACAAAGGACGAGATCGACGCAGCGATCGCACAGCACGCCGAGGCTCCGGAGCGTCGTGAGCTCCAGAAGCTCCTCGCCAAGGAGGTCACAACAATGGTACACGGTGCGGCTGAGTACGAAAATGCTGTTGCAGCTTCGCAGATGCTCTTCGGCAACGCCACAAAGGATGCCCTCATGAACCTTGACGAGAAGACATTCCTCGCAGTATTCGACGGCGTGCCTACATTCGAGGTGCCAGCTGAGAAGTTCCCTCTCGGCATCATCGACCTGCTTGCAGGAGAGTCACAGGTATTCCCTTCTAAGGGCGAGTGCCGTAAGATGATCCAGGCTAACGGTGTAAGCATCAACAAGGAGAAGATTGCAGACATCAATGCTCAGATCGGCAGCGAGTCATTCATCAATGGCAAGTACATCCTTGCTCAGAAAGGAAAGAAGAACTACTTCATCATCAAGATTGCATAATGGAAAAGACAGGTGAAAGCACAAGGCAGCTGAAGGTTGCCAAGGAGATACAGAAGGTGATGGCAGAGGTCATCCGCAGCAAGGGCATGGCGGCCTTCGGAGGCGCGCTCGTGTCAGTGAGCGGGGTGAAGGTAAGCCCTGATCTTTCTGTTGCAAAAATCTATGTCAGTGTATTCCCGTCAGACAAGGCTGAGGCCGTGATGGGCACGCTTGAGGAGAACGGAAAGGCTCTCCGCGGCGAGCTCGGAAGCAAGATGGGCAAGCAGTTGCGCATAGTTCCGGAGATCATCTTCTACCTCGACAGTTCGCTGGACTATGTCGAGCATATCGAGGAACTTCTGAAGAAGTAGATGAAGCTGGCGCCGTTCATAGCAGGAAGGTACCTTATCGCAAAGAAGTCACACAATGTGATCAACATAATCTCGGCGATAAGCGCTGCCGGCATGGCTATAGGAACTGCGGCCCTCATCATCATATTATCAGTCTATAACGGGTTCGACGCTCTCATCAGGTCAATGATGAGCAACGTCGAACCTGATCTTTTGATAACCCCTGCCACCGGCAAGGTCTTCACTCCTGACAATGAGGCTTTCGACTGGATATATGATCAGGAAGAGGTCAAGAACATGTGC
Organism: Bacteroidales bacterium; assembly: GCA_017631175.1. GTDB lineage: Bacteria > Bacteroidota > Bacteroidia > Bacteroidales > UBA932 > Cryptobacteroides. The sequence goes on along the minus strand of JAGBTT010000137.1, from coordinate 12,070 downwards.
TGCATCCTGCAGGAGGACGTGTTCATCAGTTACGACGGCAAGCAGGGACTGGCCCAGGCACGCGGAGTCGACTGGATCTATGAAGAGGAGAGTCCGTTGAAGGACCACATGATGGACGGAGACTTCAAACTCCACAAAGGCGATGTGCCTCTGGCATGCGTAGGAGCAGGACTCGCCTATGAAATGGGGATAAATCCACGCTTTCTTCGCGGCATCGAGATCTATTTTCCCTCAAGGACCAGAAAAATATCCATGTCCAACCCGATGGCCTCAGTGGAATTCATAAAGGTATGGCCATCAGGTACCTTCAGTGTCAATTCCGAGGTTGACGGCAAACTTATGATCCTCCCCATTGAGCAGATGCGCGAACTTTTGGAATACGAAGAGGAAGTGTCTGCAGTCGAACTGAGGCTGATGGAAGGCACATCCGAAAAGGACGCGAAAAGGCTTAAGAAGGAAATACAGGCCCGGCTGGGAGACAGATATAAAGTCAAGGACCGTTTCGAGCAGAACGAGTCGCTTTACAAGATGATGAAATACGAAAAGACGGCGATCTACATGATCCTGATATTCATCATAATCATCATCGCATTCAACATATTCGGCAGCCTGACGATGCTGATCATCGAAAAGAAGGACGATATCGCCACATTGAAAAGCCTTGGTGCACAGGAAAGCCTTATCAGGAGGATCTTTGTGCTTGAGGGCTGGATGATATCTCTTGCGGGCCTCGCTGCAGGCCTGATTATCGGCATCGGCTTCGCACTGCTCCAGCAGCACTTCGGATTCATAAAAATGCCCGGACAGTTCACTGTCCAGGCATATCCTGTAATCCTTTCGTGGACCGACATCCTGCTAACATCAGCAGGAGTCGCCATCATAGGTTATCTTATCGCTTTAATCCCCGTATCCCTAAGGGACTAGTTCATATCCGGATCCGGATTAATTTCCACATTCTTGCTCACCATAATGACCTCAACATCGCCGGCAAAATAAGTTCCCTTATAATTGCCGCTCGTGCCGGGAGTCTTGACAACAAGAGGTATCTCCATCGTCTGCTTTACAAACTCGCCTCCGTTGTTCTCACCATCCTTATCCTCAAAGGTCAGAGACACATGATCGGACGGGACTGTCCTGCCAAAGAATGTGAAACTGCCATTGAGGTTCGTCTTCTGGACATCAGACTGTCCGGCGATCACATTTATGCCTTCCAACGGATTTCCGGCAGCATCAATCACCTTGCCATGAACCTCGAAGAGGATGAAGGGTTCTCCATTCTGCTCCTTGCTGCAGGACACAAGAGCCGCTGCAGCCAAGGCACAGATGAATATCCTTGAAAGTGTCTTCATATTAATGAGCGTGGTTATGGCCATGTCCGTGCTCGTGACCATGGTCGTGACCGCAGTGCTCATGACCAGGAGCCACTACACCTGCTACAGGATAGCCAAGCTTCTCGATAGCTGCCTTGAGTGTAGCCTCTGAAGTCTTCGCAGCGTCGTACTTCACGAAAACTGTCTGGTGGTCAAGTGAAACCTTGAGGTCCTTCACACCCTTCTCGAATGCGATGTTCTCCTGAACCTTGTTCACACAGTTCTGGCAGTGGAGGTGCACGCTGAAAGTCACTTCCTTGATTTCCGCCTTCTTCTTAGGACCTGCCGACAGCGATACTGAGAATGCCATCAGCGCTGTGATGATAATGATGATTGTCTTTTTCATATTTTCTTATGTTTTGTTTTCTGTTTGATGTTTATTCACTCCTGTGCTTTAAGCTTTCTTCCATAGGGTGAAGCGGAAGCCGACATGGGCCTTGATACCCATGAGAGGACCCCAGATGCAGCTGGCATCGAACATCGCCTGACGTGGGTTGTCAGCACCGATGATCGGATTCTTCTGGGTGTAGTTCGTCAGGTTCTCCGCACCAACATACACATCCCAGCCCTTGAAACGGCGGGTTACCTGTGCATACAGCATAGGATATACAGGCGTGCGGCCGTTCTTATACATACGTTCTACACCGTCCTTCGGATCAGTTGTCATAGAGCCGTCCTCGTTGATCATGTTCATGAAGTCATAAACCCTGCAGGAGCCGTTGAGCGATGCGGTGAAGTCGAAGATCCACTTGTTGAGGTTGGTTGCGTACTGCAGATTGAGCACACCCTTGAAACGGCTTGTCATCGGCTTCTCTACCGGAGCCTCACTACCCTTGTACTCCTGCCTTGCGTTTGTATAGCGGAAAGTCGCTGTGATGTTGAAGCGCTCGACAGGGTCAATAGAGAAGTCAAGCTGATAATTGTCGGTAAAGGCTGTCCTTCCGTCAAGAGCATAGAAGTCGATCTGGGTTGCGCCATAATCGACGACCATCTGCTGCGCGAACTGAGTGCGGAAGTAGTCGAAGCTGACATATGTATTGGATGTCGCTCCTACCGGAATGTAATATGTCAGGTTTCCTCCGAATGTCCATGCATCCTCAAGGATATGGTCGTTGTATGAGCCTACGAACGCCTTGCCTGTAGAGAATACGCCGATATTGTCAACAAGAGGAGTAGAATACCTGAGGCCACGTCCTCCGTTTGCACGGATAACGATCTCATCCACAGGCATGTACTTGAGGGTCACTCGAGGAGACACCTTGAAGCCCTGCTTGTAGAACCAGTCACCGCGGAGACCTGCGATAGCAGAGAACTTCTCACCGGAGTTGAAAGTATATTCTCCGAATACGCCTGTATTTGCCAGGTCTGTAATTCCTGTCTTTTCTGCCACAGGCGCCATCCATATCACTCTTTTGAAATCCTCATCATATCTGTCGAAGGTACCGTTCAGTCCGAGAGTGAAACGGTGAGAGTCATTGATTACATTCTGATACAGAAGGTTTGCAAAGGCGGAATGCTGACCGGCAAGATACTGTGTCGCTCCAAAGTAGGAATCCATATCCTGATAACTGTAGTCTGCAATGAGAGCGATGTTCTGCGTATTCTCCTCATTCAAGGGAACTCCTACCTTGACGTAACCGTTGAGAGAACGGTTCATGATATCCGAGCCCCATGGCTGTATCTTTGCCTCCGGCGATAATGGATCAGCTGTATAGTCGTCCTTATCGTACATCACATGCTTGCCATCTATCTGAAGCATCTGTCCGCCATGACGGGTATCCTGGATAGCTCTGACACCGAAACGAACCTGTACACCGTTATCAGCCATGTAGAGCCATCTGTTGGCTACGTTGAACTGAAGCATCTTAGGCTCATCAAGGAAGCCGTCCTGGTTCATGTCATGAGGCTTGATGTTGCCGGATACATGACCGAGAAGAACTGTGCTCCACTTGTATCCCATCTGCAGAGATGACGCGATGTTGAAGTCCATCTTTGTGTCGCTCATCACAGCCGCGTTAAGGAAGAGAGGCTTCTCGTCTGTAGGCTTTCTGTGCTCCATGTTGATCTGGCCTGTCATACACTCTACTCCGTTGATGACCGATGAAGAGCCTTTTGCGATCTGGATGCTCTCCAGCCACTGGCCCGGAACATAAGACAGTCCGAACGGAGCCGAGAGTCCGCGCATTACAGGACGTGTCTCGTCAAGCATCTGGGTATAGACACCAGAAAGTCCGAGGAGACGGATCTGACGGGCACCTGTAACTGCATCAGAATAGCCCACAGTCACGCTGGCCGAGTTCTCGAAACTTTCCGCAAGGTTGCAGCAAGCCATCTTGCAGAGTCCGGCAGCGGAGATTACCTCTGTGCGGACATCCTTGAAGCGGGAGATGTAGTTTCCCTGCGCAGAGGATGTGAATACTGCTGCATCAAGGCTGTCGGCACGCTCGCCGTAGATGTCAGTCGTGTCGATTGCATGACCATGCTGGTCCACAACCTGCGCAGTTGCTGCTGTCACCGATACGATGGCAGCGAGAATTGATATAAATATTCTTGATTTCATTCGATTTGGTTTAATATGATTTTTCAGAGGTATAAATTATTATACTTGGCACTTGATTTTCGAAATCACATGCCAGAAAAATCATACTCGCCAGATGCTGAAGAATGCCTGTCGGTCAGGCATGACGACCCCGGTATCGGGATGTTTTAAGAATGTAAGAAGAGGCCTCTGGACTGCAGGAATGGTCATTTCCGCGAAGAGGTCTACATTAAGGACATATTCGTCCGCAAGGTCATTGTCTGTAATGCGCTCAGATGAAGCATATACTCCGGTCAGCTCAAGGACCTGCAGGTCATTGCTGCAGCAGTCCGACTTGGCCACCTGGCTTCCTGCCTGATGGTCCTCATGTCCGCAGCATGACTTTGTCTCGTGCTCGCAGCATGTGGCCATATCATGCCCCCAGCAGCTTCTGTGCGCACTGCATGAGTGCTCCGGATGTACGTCCTCACACGATATGCCTCCCGCCAGCGAAGCCACGAAAACCTCGCCTGTGCTCTTGCATGAGTGCACATCAAAGCCTATGATACTTAACGAGTACCATACGACAAGCAGAGCTGACATGTATTTGACGAACATCTTTCTCATACAACTTGCAAAGATACAAATTTATACCACAACTGCAAAAGTAAGGTTTTGTCGGATTTTTGTAGTATCTTTGAAGATGATGCGTCTAATAAATCAGATAATTTAACATTCTAAGATATGAAAGAATATATTAAAATGACCTTGGCGACAATTACAGGACTGTTCCTGTTCGGCTTTGTCGCAATATTCCTTTTCGCAGGAATGATCGGAGCTATCGCAGCTGCCGGTGACACAACACCGGTGATGCCTAAGGAAGCGGTACTTGAAATCGATTTCACAGGCATGTCGCTCGCAGAGCAGACTACCGAAGCAGATCCGCTTGCAATGCTTCAGGGTGGCGAGCAGGTAACTCCTGTAGGTATCTACAGCGCGATCAATGCAATCAACGCAGCCGCACAGGATCCTGCAATCCGATATATCTACATGAAACCTGACGGAGTGGCTGGAGGAACAGCTCAGATCGAGGAGTTCAGGACAGCCCTCAAGAACTTTAGAGACAGCGGAAAAGCCATCGTCTCATACATCGAGAGCCCAACCAATGCCGGATACTACCTTGCTTCCGTATCCGACAAGATCTACATGACAAAATATGACGGCGGCATGAACATGTTCAACGGTATTTCGTCACAGCTCATCTTCCTGAAAGATGCCCTGGACAGACTCGGAGTGAACGTACAGCTCATCCGTCATGGAAAGTACAAGTCAGCTGGCGAGATGTATATCAGAAACTCATCAAGCAAGGAGAATATGGAGCAGAACGAGGCGATGGTCGAGTCGCTTTGGGAGAGCCTTGCTACAGAAATAGCCCAGTCAAGAGACATCACCGTAGAGGAACTCAATGCAATGCTCAACAACCTTGAACTGAACTTCCCTGCCGACTTCCTTGAGAAGGGTCTCGTTGACGAGCTCCTCTCACGCGAGGAACTCCAGCAGAAGCTTGCAGATCTCTATATAACAGACAGTTACAAGAAGGTAAAGAGCATTTCACTTGCAGACTATGCAAAGATAAATGATGTTCCGAATCTCAAGGCAACCAACAAGGTTGCTGTCATCTATGCAGAAGGCAACATTGTTGACGGCAATGAATCGGACGGAGTTGCGGGTGACAGGTTTGCAAAGATCATCGCTGATGTAAGAGCAGACAAGGATGTGAAGGCGGTTGTGCTCAGAGTAAACTCTCCTGGTGGAAGCGTGATGGCTTCTGAGAAGATCAAGGCAGAACTCGACCTCCTTAGAGAGAATGTTCCGGTAATCGCATCATATGGAGATTACGCCGCTTCCGGTGGATACTGGATTTCTGCAAACAGCGATTACATCTTCTCGAATGCCACAACCCTTACAGGTTCAATCGGAGTATTCAGCATGATTCCGGACATCGGAGGAGTGGTAAAGGACAAGCTCCACGTGACCATCACACCTGTAAAGTCAAACGAACACGCTGACATGCTGGGAATGATGCGCGCCCTCACACCAAAGGAGACAGCCTACATGCAGGCTTCAGTAGAGAATATCTACAACAAGTTCACAAGCCTCGTGGCAGAAGGACGCGACATGACCGTAGAGGATGTCGATGCAATCGCACAAGGCAGAGTATGGGCAGGAGCTGACGCTATCGAGATCGGTCTCGTTGACCAGATCGGTACAATCGAGGATGCCATTGAGTACGCAGCCATGTCCATCGAAGGCGTGACATCAGTAAACGATGTGCAGGTGGTCGGATATCCTAAGCCAAAGACCACCCTTGAAACATTGCTTGAGACATTAGGAGGAGAGGAATATGCGTTCACTGGAACTGCCCTGGAGAGCGTTGAGAAGGCATTCCGCGGATGGGATGGCTCACAGGCAGGTAAGGTCTATGCAAGAATCCCATACGAAATCGTCGTAAGATAATGTACAGATTTGAAATATGCGCCAATTCTGTGGCCAGCTGCATTGCGGCACAGGAAGGCGGAGCAGACAGGGTGGAGCTTTGCGCCGGTATTCCGGAGGGAGGCACCACCCCTTCTTATGGAATGATCAGGAACGCCCGCAAGAGCATCAGCATTGCCCTCAACGTGATCATCAGACCACGCGGTGGAGACTTCCTCTACTCGAAGTCGGAACTTGATGAAATGCTTTATGACATCAAGGTGGCAAAGGAACTCGGAGCTGACGGACTCGTATTCGGTTGCCTGCGTCCGGACGGAAGCGTGGACATGGAGGCCATGAGGCCGCTCATGGAAGCTGCCGGAAACACTCCCGTGACTTTCCATAGGGCATTCGACCACTCCGCAGACCCTCTCAAGGCACTTGAGGACATCATAGAACTCGGATGCGCACGCATCCTCACATCAGGCTGCAGGCCTACCGCTCTGGAAGGCGCTCCCCTTCTCGCCCAGCTGGTCGAGAAAGCCGGAGACAGGATCATCATCATGCCGGGCTGCGGCGTCAAGGAGGGCAACATAGCAGAAATAGCAAGGCTCTCCGGCGCGCGAGAATTCCATTTCTCAGCCAGAGAGCCTGTAGAAAGCGGTATGATCTTCCGCAACCCTGAGGTTGCTATGGGAAGCGAAGACGACCCATACGGAACCGTTCAGACGACAGCCCGCAGGGTCGCTGCGACTATAGAGCCTTTGAGGTCTTGACAAGGCTTTCGCCAAGTCCGATAGAATATCCCTGAGAGAAGAACACCACGCGGTTGAATGTATCAGCCATCACGATAAGAGGCAGACGTCCGCCCTTGGTAAGCTTCATCTCGGTTGCAATCATATCTCTCATCTGTCCGTTGATATCGATTCCGAAATGAACGGTAGATGGGAGATTGAAGTCTTGAGCCCTGAACTTCCTGTAATCATCCTCTGTCGCGAAGACTACAAGGATAGGTCTTCCCCATGCCTCAAGCTCGGCCTTCACTGCTGAGATATCCATGAAAGCGTGGTTTGTAGGTTCTGTTCCATAGTCCACAAGAGCTACGGCAAAATAGCCGCGGCCTGTAGTTTCAAGGACAGATTTCACGGCCGTTGCGTCAGCATCACCAGGAGTTACCGAGGTGTACTTCATCTCAGAATCGAAGCTGCCGATCACACGGATCTGATCTGCGATGTCACGCATTACAAGCTCCTCAACAGTAGTCTTGCCTTCTTCGATCGTAAAGAACTCAACATCAGCAAAGACATTTCCGCCTGACATTCTTGAGCCGCTCACGAGCATGTAATATCCGCAGTCCATCTCTCGTGGCTGACGGAAAAGCTCTGCCCACGAACCGTCATAGTTCTGGAGCTGGAACTCGCCGTCTACATATTTCGAAATGCTGAAATGCACTTCATACTTTGGATCATCAAGAAGAGGGATCTCGTTGTAAGTCAGCTTGAGCTTGCCCTTAGGCGCCACAATCTGCTCCTTGGCATCAAAGTCTACATCATAAATGTCTCCGTTGTAGACGTATTTCACGACCCTGGTAACAGGATCCATCCACGCCTGCACATTGAAGCTGCGACAAACAGTCACAAAAAAGATCTCACGCGAACCCTTGTCTGCAAGTCTTGTCTCCCATACTCTCTTTGGATCCAGCTGCACATATCTCAAACTGATTGGATCGTGCATGGTAAGATTATCCTTACACCACTTCACGAAGAGTGAGGTATGATTGGCCACGATGTCGGCAAGATCACTTGGGATGTTTGCCTGGAAATACTCACGATATTGTCTAAGAAGCTCTGTATCTACTCTCGGACAAGCCACATGTTCAAGAGAGCACTCCCCTACCGGACCAAAATACAGATGATCGTCCAGAACCGACTTAGGAGTATCTCTAAGATCCTTCTGGGCCAGAGTCTCCAGCATCTGGCATGCGGACGCCAGCATTCCCTTCTGATCTGCCTCCACAAGGAAATCGGTGATTTCCTTATGGTTACCTCTCGAAGCCACAAGAAGGTCTGCGATGCGTTGATCCTGATCCACGAAGAATTTAGTCTCAAATTTCTTAGCATACTCAAGACCTGTCTGCGCAGTATAGAATGTAGCCACATATGCATTGCGGAGCGAATCCTCATACTCCATGCGGCGAGTATTCTCAGCTCTCTGCTCGTCTGTCACGTCAGGAAGCTGAGCGTTCTCAACTGGCGGAACCACTTCCATCTCGATGTGCGCGATGTCAGATCCCTTCTCATATTCAAGAGCGATTGTAACCTCCTGGTCCTTTCCGTAAGTAACCTTTCTGAAACCGAAACGGCCATCCTTTGACACATGGATCATCATGTCACCAAGACCTGCAGTAAGGGATGTCTTACCCTCTGCATCGGTAAGCTTGTAAGCCACGCTGTTGAACTCCGAGTAGTTGTAGATCTTGAAAGTAACCCTTGCACCTTCAACCGGCTGACCATCCTTATCAACCACATTGATCTTAACTGCAGCTGACTCCGGAGCATAGTGCTCGATCACATTGATCTCAGTATAAAGTGCTGTCTGCCTTACGATTTCCTCCGGTCCGTTGTACTTTCCGAATACATTGGTATGCATGAGCATTCCACGGCTTGCCGGAGCATTGAACCAACCGAGATTGAGGACAGGCTCAGGCTCACATGCACCAAGGAAATACCAGTCTCCATCCACCCAAGCCTCGACCCAGGCGTGGTTGCTGTCGGTATGAGCCCATCTTGGAGTATAGACCTGACGCGATGGAATACCGACTGACCTGAGGGCTGCAACAAGCAGGGTAGACTCCTCACCGCAGCGGCCGTAAGCAGTCTTCACTGTCGCAAGTGGCGAGCTTGTACGGCGGTCAGAAGGCATGTACACGGCCTTCTCATGACACCAGTGGTTCACTTCGAGAACGGCCTCCTTCATGCTCATGCCTTTGATGCGCGGAGCGAGCTCTTCATAGAACACATAGCGGGCTGAATCAAGGTTTTCATTGTTCACACGAACAGGAAGCACGAAGTGGCGCACCTCGCGCTCAGGCACATTGCCGCCCCAAGGCATCTCCTTGAGAGCCTTGCGCGTCATGTGGTAATGATCAAGATAATACGAAGGTTCCATGTTTACGATATCGCCCAGGGACATATATGCGTAAAGGAACTCCAAAGCCTCTCTTTCCTGCTGATTGATGTCCATTGCATCCAGGTCTACACCGGCAGACGCAAGGATCTCAGACCTTGAGGCGAAATCTTCAGACACCTCCTGACGGAAGTCACCGTCTGAAATGAAATGTGAGTTACATCCTGTCAGAAGCACTGTTGCCGACAGGACGATACATGAGAAATGTTTCATGATATGATTATTCTAATTATTGTTTCCGTGTTATCCGTCACCTTGTAACGGTCATCTATCCTCACTCCCGCAACTCCGGCCACATGCTGCTGTTCTGCAAGATCACCAGACATATCGACAAGAATGACGGCACGTTCTTTCTGAACCTGGCTGTATTTGAGGTCAGTGAAAAGATCGCTTATCTTCTTCCTGCCCTTCATGCCAAGAGGAATCATCCAGTCGCCTGCCCGCCATCCGCGAAGCACGAATGGGAATCTGAGTTTCGCGGCATCAAGGACGATTGTTCCTTCAGGCTGCATCAGAGGCATGTCCGGGGTCCATGGGAGGGTCTCCACAACTATGCGGAGGCCGTTTACGTGATATGTTCCGGGGATCCTCGCAACCATGAAGGGATCTCCGACCTGATCGGCAAACTTCTTATGAATCTCAAGAGTATCCCTTTCAGTAAGAAGAACATAGCCTTCCGAATCAAAACGTTTGCCTGAGATTGTCCTATCCGACGTCAAGAGGTTCTCTAACGACTCAAGAACCGAGGTATTGAAACCATATGGTTCCAATATATAATATAATAGGTATCGCCATTGCGGAATACCTGACAATGCCGTAGTGGAAATGGTCAAAGGAGAAGACTGAAGAACCACGTTCGGCAATTGCTCCCTGCACCACTGATCGACAATGTCTGAAGCATCCATGAAGTAGGTCATCTCACGGTTAAGAGTGCGGACATATGACGGGTTCATGCGCTTGAAGAGAGGGAACACCTCATGTCGGATACTGTTGCGACGATACTCTGTCGAGGCATTGGTCCTGTCTTCACGATAAGGCACCTTCCATGCGAAGGCATAGCCTTCGATCTGCTTGCGGGTGAAGGTGAGAAGGGGACGGAAGATTGCCACGCCTCCTCGCTCCTCGCAATGACGTGACAGAGGCAGCGGAGAAACAGGCTTCATGCCGGAGAGGCCCTTGAGACCGGCACCGCGAACCATGTTCAGCACCATTGTCTCGGCATTATCGTCAGCATGATGAGCAACGACCACTGCCTTGTATCCATGTTCCTGACAGAGTTCTCCGAACCATCGGTAACGGAGTTCCCTGGCTGCCATCTCGATGCTTACGCCATTTTCGGAAGCATATCGTATGGTATCGAACGAAACTTTGTGCAGCCTGACGCCATGCTCCTGAGCCCACCCTGTCACCAGAGCCTCATCACCGTCACTGTCTTCTCCTCTGAGGTTGAAGTTGCAGTGGGCGATGGCACAGCTCTCAGCGCCGAAGCAGCGGAGCCACATATCTGCAAGACACATGGAGTCCACTCCCCCGCTTACCGCCATGAGAAAAGAGGCTGACCGTGAATCATCGATCAGCCCCCTCATTTCATCTGCTATATGCTTGAAACGGTCAAGCATTACTTCTTGCTTGCGATTGTGTATGTGAATCCGAATGCCATTGACTCCTTGAACTGTACACGAGCCTTAGGATTCTCACCGTTCTTATCCGCAATCATGATGGTATCGTCGTAGATAAGGTTTGTAGTGATTGTGAAAGAGAAGTACTTTGCAAGCTTCCAGTCGATACGGTTATCCCAGTTGATACGAGGACAATGCTTGATATCGAGGTAGTTGGCGAAGAGCACCACCTGAGTGCTGTATGCAAAGTTGTCGTTGATGTTTACCTTGGCATCCATCTTGAGCTGGGCACCGAATCCGAAGCGTACACTGCTGAACTGCGAGCCATCCTCAGGAAGCCCCTCGGTCACACCCTCGTACTGCTTCTTCAAAGGCATGCTGTAGCTGCCTCTGAGTGCCTCGTTGTTCACGATAACCAAGTCACCTGTGAGAGGTGCGAAGTTGAGCGAGAACCACTTTGTAGGCACGAAGTCGATACCGAGCGCGAGGTTTGTATATGCCGGAGCAAGGAAACCTGACTTAAGGACACGTGCATCCTTCCAATGATTCACCTGATCCTTACGGTCCATATCCTCAAGACCTTCTACGCTTGGAGTCTTATATTCATATCCGGTAGTGAACTGAGACTTGAAGTCATAGTTAGCGGAGAAATAGAGGTACTTGGTAGATGGAGCCTTATATCCCCACTTGCTCTCAAGGTAGATTCGGTCAGTACTCTTCTGAATGATAGGCTTTGAAGAAGCCCAAAGGAAACCATAGTCAAGCTGGAGACGATTGTTCCAGAACATGTCACCCTTCTTCCAGTTTGCGTTTCCGTCAATATATGCGGCAAGTGATATTGTATTGTCACCACCGGCAGCCCAGTTTGTAAGGCTTGTCTGTCCAAGGGTCACGTTTGTCTT
>JAGBTT010000136.1 GCA_017631175.1 Bacteroidales bacterium | reverse complement strand
GAACCCTTGAGTGTACCCATCTGGTCTGTGTAGCCGATAGACGCACGGTATGGCATGCGGTCCTTCACGTTACCTGCAACGCTTACGTTGTGGTCGTGAGTGATGGCTGTGCGGAAGATGATGTCCTGATAGTTCACATCTGTATTCTCGCTGAGACGAGATGCGATAGACTTACCTGCAGGAGTTGTAGTGTCACCCATAAGCTGACCGTTCTCCCAGTAGATGCCGTATGTATCCTTGATGAAGCCACGGAACTCGGTAGGAGTCATGACCTGGAGCTGGCGTGAGTTTGTCTGAACGCTCATGCTACCGCTGTATGAAACCTGAGGACGTGAAGTCTTACCCTTCTTTGTAGTGATGAGGATGACACCGTTTGACGCACGTGAACCGTAGATGGCTGCTGAAGAAGCATCCTTGAGGACAGTGAATGACTCGATGTCGTTAGGGTTGATCATATCGAGAGGGTTAGACATACCGAAACCACCCTCGCGAGCGATTGGAACGCCGTCGATTACGATGAGTGGGTCGTTGGATGCGTTGAGGGAAGCGGCACCACGGATACGGATTGTAGATCCTGAACCTGGACCACCGTCACCAGGGGTGATGAGAAGGCCCGGAACCTTACCCTTGAGCATGTCCTGAGTCGATACCATTGCACCGCGGTTGAGCTCCTCGCTCTTGATTGCAGTTACCGAACCGGTCATGTCTTCCTTCTTTACGGAACCGTAACCGATAACCACAACCTCATCAAGGAACTGTGTATCCTCTGCGAGGGTAACAGTCTGAGGAAGCTGTGAAGCCACGAATGTCTGTGTAGCGTAACCGATGCAGCTGATTTCCACAACCGCATTAGCGCTAGAAACAGTAAGGACGTAGTCGCCGTCGAGACCGGTCGAAGCACCGTTTGTGGTGCCCTGCTCGATCACGGTTGCACCGATGATCGGACCGATAGCGTCAACAACCACTCCCTTCACCTCGTATCCGCCCTGGGCGAATACAGACACGCCCATCATGCAGAAAAGCACGAGTGATGCGCATAGTGTCTTGATTCTGTTCATAAGAATTTTTTTTGGTTAGTAGATTGTTTATGGTTTAACTTATATTGAATTTTATCAATCAAGCCTATCTGTTTGCCTTCACGAAACGTACAGCTACAGCTCCAAGGACGAGAAGGACACCTGCCACAAGGAACATGCTCACCTGAGCGCCACCTACCATCTTCAGGACAAGACCTCCACAAGCCGCGGCAGCGATCTGCGGAAGGCAGATTGTACCGTTGAACAGGCCGAGATATGTTCCGATGTGCTCTCCTGAGAGAGAGTTGGTAAGAATGGTGAACGGAAGTGCAAGCATTGCAGCCCAGGCAGCTCCTACGAGAGCAAATGAAGCCAGGAGTGCATACTGGTCATGCACGAAGAACACGGATGCGAATCCGACAGCACCGATGAGGAGGCTGACAACATATGCAGTCTTGACGTTCTTGAACTTAGGGATCACGAGAGCCCAGAGCATCGAGCCGACAGCCTGAACTGCGAAGAGCACGCCCACCCAGTTACCTGCCTGCTGATATCCTTCTGAAGCGACATCTGTAGTGCCCCAGCAGGTCTCTGCGATTGCACCGTTGGTGTATGTCCACATGTAGAGGAAGGCTGCCCAACAGAAGAACTGTACAAGACCCACTGTCCAGAAAGCCTTAGGTGCATTCACGAGGAGCTTGAGCATGCTCGGAGCCTTTTCCTCCTTCTTGTCCGGATCTATGCCATGGAATTCAGCATACTCCTTTGGAGGCATCTCCTTCACCTTGAATGTAGTGAAGAGGACACAGAGGATAAGGATAGCTGCTCCGATGTAGAAAGCATATTTCACTGTGTCAGGAACCTGTCCCTCTGGAGCCACGTTAGCGATTCCGATTGCAGCAAAGAGGATCGGGAAAAGGTATCCCACCAGGCTTCCTGCGTTACAGAGGAAACTCTGGATAGAATATGCCTGAGTCTTCTGCTCCTCGCCTACCATGTCACCCACGAGCATCTTGAACGGCTGCATAGCAACGTTGATGGATGTATCGAGGAACATGAGGGAGATGAGTCCGAAGATCATCGCTCCGCTTACTGCGAGACCGAAGTTTCCTGCATTAGGGAGCATGCACATCACGAGCACCGCGATGATCGATCCGAGGAAAAGATAAGGGATTCTGCGTCCAAGACGGGTCCATGTCCTGTCGCTGTACTTACCCACAAGCGGCTGGACGATCAGTCCCATGAGCGGCGGGAGAATCCAGAAGAAACTGAGATCGTGCGGGTCTGCACCAAGAGTCGCGAAGATGCGGCTGATGTTGGCACTCTGAAGGGAATAAGCGATCTGAACTCCGAAGAATCCGAAGCTGATGTTCCACATCTGCCAGAATGTAAGTTTCGTTTTTAGCATTTTATTGCGTTTTTGGTTACTGTTTGAAAGCATTTTTAAAAGTCTGCTAAATTAGTCATTATATATATAATGAACAAGAAACGACGATGAACGGTCCGATGAAATGGACGAATAACGGGGTTTTCCACGACGAAAGTGCCATGAAAATTGGATAATATGGGCATTTTTTATACTTTTGGAATCCCAAACACACACATGATGCTCAAACATAAGACTATAAGCACAGCCTGGATCATCCATCTGTTCGCCCTGCTGCATGTGCTGGCGGTGATCTTCATCCGATGGGCCGGAGGTACTGACGAAATCCTCCTGACGATCCTGACGATGGGAATGTTCCTGATCATCTGCCACAAGAAGAAGCAGAAGCTCGAGTTCACGGCAGCCGTCATCATCATCGGAAACGTCCTCGGCTACCTTATGGGAACTGCCGGAGGTCAGCTGTTCGAGATGGTGATTCCGTCGCCGATCATCGTCCATTCCCTCGCCACAGCCTTGACAACGGAGATACTCGGATGGGTAGTCGTGGCAACCATCAGGATGTCCTCGCACGAAGGAGATGACGAGAACGAGGTCAGACTATCCTCTTCTTACATGAAGTGGATCCTTGTGGCGGTCAGCGCGATCATGCTGATAAGAATATGCCTTATCATCTTCTTCCCTAAGGAGCAGTTCAACACTGAACATATCCTCCTGATCACCGGCGAGGTACTCACCAACTCCATGGGTATCATCGTCCTGACGGGATTCACAATCATATACATCAGTTACGCGGACAAGATAAAGGACAAGTGTCCGAGGTGCAGGAAGAATGCAATATTCGTGGCCTTCATGGCACTGATGGCACTGACCGAGACCTTCATCATACATGCCGAGATTCCCCACGACACGCCGGATGCGATTCCGCATTCATACCCTCTGCTTTTCGTGGTGTCCCTGATCGCACAGACCATGATATACTGTATAGTGTACATCGTGAACTATGCCCTGGTGTCAAGGTCGCAGATGAAGGTTCATAAGGAGCAGGCCAACCTGGCGCAGTACAGATATCTCAAGCTCAAGAGGCAGGTGAACCCGCATTTCCTATTCAACTCACTGAACATCCTTGACTGCCTCGTCTGCGACGAGAAGACCGAGCAGGCAAGCATCTATATCCACAAGCTGGCCAGCATATACCGATACATGATCAAGAGCGAGGAAGAGGAACTGGTTTCGCTGAGGGAGGAGATGGCATTCGT
>JAGBTT010000135.1 GCA_017631175.1 Bacteroidales bacterium | reverse complement strand
GGTGGTGTTGCAGGTCTTGCACACACAGCACTCATCGTGATCGGATTCTTCTCACTCTTCTCAGGCATCCTTCCATTCAGCCTTGATATCGACCAGACCTTCATCGCTGCCATCCTTACCATCATCGGTTACGCCATCAACGATACAGTGGTTATCTTCGACCGTATCCGTGAGTACAAGGAGATGCATCCTAAGGCTGACTTCAAGCAGAATGTGAACGCTGCCCTCAACAGCACTCTCTCACGTACAATGAATACATCACTCACTACTCTCGTGACTATGCTCGCGATCGCAATCTTCGGTGGTGAGGTGATCAGAGGTCTTGCAGTTGCATTGATTCTCGGTATCGTTATCGGTACTTACGCTTCAATCTTCATCGCAACTCCTATCATGTTCGACGTGACAAAGAGAGCAGAGAAGAAGGCTGAAAAGTAATACTTCAAACCATATATGATTAAAGCGCTCCAATAGGGGCGCTTTATTTTTTATTCCTTTTGCAACGTTTTCCTTCCTTTTGACATCTATGCCGCATTGAAACTTAAATCAACTGCAAAATGAAAAGATTTTTTATCCTGACAGCCTTAATGGCAGTCCTCGGCCTCACTTCATGTGAGAAAGAGCCTTCAAAGGCAATTGTAGGTACATGGGAAGCAGTAAAGATCGAGGCTAACGTCCTTGGCGTAAACATGAGCTACAACATGACCGACCTCAACACAAGAATGGAACTGACCTTCAAGAAAGACGGAACGGGCACAATCCTTACAGAGTCTGAGAAGAAGAGCGAAACAACTGCTTTCGAGTATTCTGTGAACGGAGACCA
The DNA here is from genome assembly GCA_017631175.1 of Bacteroidales bacterium. Taxonomy (GTDB): domain Bacteria; phylum Bacteroidota; class Bacteroidia; order Bacteroidales; family UBA932; genus Cryptobacteroides. The sequence goes on along the minus strand of JAGBTT010000135.1, from coordinate 2,251 downwards.
GCTTTCACTGACTGAAGAAGGCAGCACATCCGGAATTCCTGTTTCATTCGACAAGAAGACGATGACAATGGAATTGAGCGGAGAAAGATTCGGACTTGGAAACACAAACGTGAAGGTACACTTCGTGAAAATGTAAGAAGCCAGCGGCAAATGACAGAGCGACCAAAACGGTCGCTCTTTTTTGTTGATAAGTTTGTTTGATACATAGGGGCATTTTGCGTAATTTTGCCACTCTTACACTAACTGATTTTTCGCTATGTCATTTGTCCATCTTCATGTCCATACGCAGTATTCCATACTTGACGGCCAGGCGGCCATCGGTGACCTTTTCGCAAGGGCAAAGGAGCTCGGCATGCCGGCTCTGGCAATCACCGACCATGGAAATATGTACGGCGTGAAGGAGTTCCTGAAGGTGGCGAAGAAGTTCCCCGAGGTAAAGCCTATCATCGGCTGCGAGATCTATGTGACACGCCATTATGACCATAAGCTCAAGGACAAGGACCACAGAGGCTACTACCACCTCATCCTCCTGGCGAAGAACTACAACGGCTACAAGAACCTCATGAAGATATGTTCTACAGGACATATCGAGGGTAAGTATTATGAGAAGCCGCGCGTGAGCCACGAAATCGTCGAGATGTACTCGCAGGACCTTGTGTGCTGCTCGGCATGTATCGCCGGAGAGATTCCGAGGGCGATCATCGCGGGCGACATGGACGGCGCAATGAAGGCGATCGAATGGCACAAGAAGGTCTTCGGAGAAGACTTCTATCTGGAGGTCCAGCAGCATAAGACCCTTGTTCCCGGACAGTCTCAGGAAGTATATGAGAGACAGCTGATCGCCAACGCCGGAATATACGAGCTGGCGGAGAAGACAGGAACCAAGGTAGTGGCGACCAACGACGTGCACTTCGTGCGCAAGGAGGACAGCCAGGCGCATGACAGACTGATCTGCCTTACCACCAATACATTCGTGGATGAACCGGACCGCATGAGGTATACCCAGCAGGAATATCTCAAGAGCGAGGAGGAGATGGCGGAGATGTTCTATGACCACCTCGAGACACTCAGCAACACTCTTGAGGTTGCAGACAAGATCGAGAGCTTCAAGGTGGACAAGGACCCTATTCTCCCGAAGTTCGACCTTCCGGAGGAGTTCCTTGCGGATATCGACACATACCTTGAGAAATATAAGGGAATCATCGACGAGGGACGCTGCGACAAGAACGGAAACGAGCGAGGCGAGGAGTTCTGCAACTCTGTAGCGTATCTCTGCCACCTTACATATAAGGGTGCACACTGGAGATACGGCGACACGCTGACAGACGAGCAGGCAGAGCGTATCGAGTTCGAGCTCAAGACCATCTGCAAGATGGGATTCCCGGACTACTTCCTCATCGTGCAGGATTTCATCGCTGCAGCGCGTTCTGAGGGCATTTCAGTGGGTCCTGGCCGTGGATCGGCCGCAGGTTCCGCTGTCGCATACTGCCTCAAGATCACCAATATTGACCCTATCAAGTACGACCTCCTCTTCGAGCGATTCCTCAACCCGGACCGTATCAACATGCCGGATGTGGATATCGACTTCGACGATGACGGACGCTACCGTGTATTCCAGTACATCGAGGAGAAATATGGAAAGGACCACATCTCGCATGTGATCACATACGGAACCATGGCCGCAAAATCGGCCATCAAGGACGTTGCGCGCGTCAGCCGCATGTCCATAGAGGAGTCCAACAGACTCACCAAGATGGTTCCGGACAAGCCTTTCGAGGCTACTGTCGTGGAAGACGGCAAGAAGGTAACCAAGGAGTTCAAGCCTAAGCTTTCCAACTGTCTGAAGCACGGCGAACTCAAGGGCGAGCTTGAGAACGGCACCGAACTGACCCAGGAGGTGCTGACATACGCAGGCAAGCTCGAGGGCTGCATCCGCCAGACAGGCGTGCACGCCTGCGCCATGATCATCGGCCGAGGAAACCTCACCGAGTACATCCCTATCTGCATCGCCAACGACAAGCTCACAGGCGAGGAGGTGTGGGTGTCGCAGTACGACGGACACTACATCGAGGAAGTGGGCATGCTCAAGATGGACTTCCTGGGTCTTAGGACATTGTCCATCATCAAGGAGTGCCAGGCCAACATCAAGAAGCGCCACGGCATCGAGTTCGACATCGAGAAGATCGACATCAACGACCCGCTTACATACGAGCTTTACAGCCGCGGAGACACCACCAGCGTGTTCCAGTTC
>JAGBTT010000134.1 GCA_017631175.1 Bacteroidales bacterium | reverse complement strand
GGGAATGATTTGATGACTCTTGCCGCGCAGAACGGTTCCGAGGAGGTTGTGATTTACTCGCGCGAATCCATTCCGTCAGAAGTCAAAGAAGGCTGCATCGATGTCAAGTCATCCTTCGGCATGCTGAATTCGCAGCCGCAGTATCGCTGGTTGTAGAAATCGTATTCCTTAAGGATCTGGTTTCTGCGCTCCTGCAGGCCACCTTTACGCCAGTTCTGGTTCCACCAGATGACCTGGTCATCTGGTGGGACCAGAACTGGCGTAAGGGTGGCCTACAGGAACGCAGAAACCAGATCCTTAAGGAATACGATTTCTACAACCAGCGATACTGCGGCTGCGAATTCAGCATGCCGAAAGATGACTTGACATCGATGCAGCCTTCTTTGACTTCTGACGGAATGGATTCGCGCGAGTAAATCACAACCTCCTCGGAACCGTTCTGCGCGGCAAGAGTCATCAAATCATTCCCGCTGAAGCTCATCTTATAGGAACTACCCCATTCCGTTCCATCGGAGTATGTTCCTGAAAGGATGTCTCCCTTTATTGACCAGTTTCCAGTGTAGTGCCTGTATCGGCCTTCTCCGAGCATCTGGTAGAGGTCAAAATCGCCATTTTCCTCAAAGCGGGCATATACGTCTGCCCCGAATTCTACAGCTGCACAATGCCATTCTCCCGGCAGCAATCCTTTATAGTCTACCGGCTTTTCATCTTTTTTACAGCCCGTTGCTACCAGAAGCATCAGGGCTGTCATTATGTATAGTATTCTTTTCATCAGAACCATCCTCCATTAGTTGAATATACTCCTCTTGAGATGATGGAGATCTCACGTGTGATCTCGGTGCCTCCGATGTTGTTTCCACCACCGAGCTGAACGCCTCCTGCAATTGCTGAAATCCTGATCTTTGCCGATCCGTTCTTCATGCAGACGATATCAAGGACTCCATCCGTAATCTTCGGATTCGATGCAAGTCCGAGAGTCTTCTTGGCCTCCTCGTCAATTTCAACAGCAAGATATGTAAGATCTGCCGCACCTTCTCCGAAATATTCTGAAAGATCCACCTGGCTTTTCTTTCCGGTCTGTACCATTGCTGAAGGTGTTCCTTCAATCTGCATGAGAAGTTTCCATGCGTCTATAGCTCCAGTACCCATACGGTTGTGGTATGTCTGCATGTTAATCCACATGTCCTTGAATGACTTTCCACCCTCAGTAAGGAACTGGTTGATGTCATTTACAGAAGTCAGCAGGAGAGTCTTGAACTCGTTGTCAGTGAACTTCTTGCCGAGTTTTCCTGCATAGGACACGCCGAGCGCTGCGACTCCGGACATATGAGGACAGGCCATGGATGAACCCTGCATCCAGATATAGTCACCGCTGATCTCGCTGAGTCCGGTAGACAGAATCTGGCTTATGTTGTCTTCCTCCTTAAGAGCTCCGACCCAGAGGTCTCCTCCCGGAGCGGCGATGTTGCATCCGCGGCCATAGTTAGTATATCCGGCTGGCAGAAAATCAGGACCGAATGCAGTTACGGAAATGCACATAGGAAGCGCTCCGGGATAACCCGAAATAGACGCGCTTTCATTTCCTGCTGCAAAAATGGCGATATTTGCCTCCAGTGAAGGGTGGTTGCAGTTCTTCGGGTTTGTGAAATACTTAAGAGCCCTATATTCCAGGGATGCATTGTTGATAAATGCATCATCACACTCAAAAGTACCTGCCGGGTAACCGTATGAGCACTGCGCTATACATGCTCCGTTATCGGCAGCATACATAAGCGCCTCGGACATGCCTCTGTCTCCATCCGAATAGATGCCTTCGAAGACCTGGCAGCACATCAGGCGCACACCGTCGCCCTTGCCGCTGCCTCCTGCGACCGAGCTTACTCCTATTCCGTTTCCGTTTACGGCTGCGACGATGCCGGCAACGTGGGTTCCGTGACCGCTTTCAGTCTCCGTTTCCCAGTTGATCGCACCATTCGACCCGCCTCTCTTGTAGAAGTTGTATCCGTGGATGTCGTCGATATAGTCGTTTCCGTCATCATCCACTCCCTTTACGCCATTGAGTTCCGCTTCGTTCACCCACATCGAACCGGCGAGGTCAGGATGAGTATATTTTACAGGAGCGTCACATACTGCTACGATGACGTCGGGACTGCCCGCAGTCAGTTTCCATGCGTCAATGACTCCTACGTCAGCTCCCTCGCGTGCGGTTGCTGCCACATTCTTGTCACCGGTGTTGTTGAGATTCCACTGATATGAGTTCATCGGGTCGTCAAACGGGATTTTCTTGCCGTCTGATGCAGAACTCAACCTCACCTGTGGTCTGAACGGAATGCTCTTGCAGTCCGATGCCGGCTTTGGCAATGAGTTGAACTGGATTGCATGTATTTCAGGGCGCACGGCGACGTTTGCCGCAAAAGACCTTACAGGAGTCATATCGTCGAATGTGACGATAAACCATCTGTGCAGTCCAAGCTCGCGAGCCAGTTCTTCATTCTTAGGCTTATGGCTTATAGCCTTTTCAAAACCGGTGTACTCTCCGCTGCCAAACAGTTCGGCTGCGACATCTTCTCCATTTTCGAATCTGGATGTCGTTTCTTCGTCAAGATACAGCAGCAGACAGCCTCCCATGTATTCTCCGTTCTGTCCGCCTGTAAGCTTGGTCATCAGCAGTTCTTCCTTTGATGACAATTCCGGAGCCGCTGCAGGCTCTTTTTCATTCAGGCATGAAATTGCAGCCATCATGACTATGGCTGCAATTGTCAGGTTTCTATATTTCATGTATTTCAGGTTTATCTGGATTTAACGACAGTCTCGCATCTTTCCTTCACTTCGGAAGGGATATCGGACTTCTTGTATGTGGATGTCTCAGCGGCGTCGTTTTGTGATGTCATGGTAAGTACATCTCCTTCGATGGCCACCTTATATGCTGCAGCCCAATCCTCTCCGTCGTTATACTTTCCTGTGAGGAGGTCTCCCTCGAGATTCCAGGTTCCACGATACAGACGATATGCGCCTTCTCCGATCTGCTGGTACAGCTCGAATGACTTTTCCTGGTAGAATTCGATATAGATGTCGCCTTCTACGCTTATCGATGTGCTGTGCCACTGACCGATAAGCTGCTCTTCAAGATCGATCTCTGGCTTTTTCCCTTCCTCGTTCTTGCCACATGATGCAACGAGCGCAAGAACTGCAAATATGAGTAATATCTTTTTCATTATAACCATCCTCCATTATTAGTTGCGAACGCTCTCGATACGATTGATATCTCGCGTGAATAGCTCATCTCACCGATACCGTCCGCCTTGTCCGGATCCTTGCCCACAGCAGCGCTGAGGGTTATCTTTCCGGCTCCGATCTTGCTGCATTCGATCTCAAGGTATCCGTCCTTGATTGCAGGAGTTGTGGTAATTCCGAGTGACTGCGTTGGATGCGTCGTCGATTTTTATTTCATAAGTACCATATGGGTTGCAATATGCGCTCAGGTCTATCATGGACTTTTCCCCAGCCTTTACCATTACAGAAGGGATACCCTCAATAGCCATGAGGAACTTCCATGTGTCTATGGCTCCGGTTCCCATCTTGCCCTTATACGGTTCCAGAGGCAGTTCCGTAAAAGATGTCGTGCTTTCGTAGAATTTCTTTGTGCCGTCAAGCATGCTGTCTATGTCGTTCACGGATGTGAGGAGCATCGAGGTCATCTGCTCGCGGGTAAATGTCTTTCCAAGCTTCTGCGCATATGACACTCCCAGTGCCAGCACGCCGGCGATGTGAGGGCATGCCATTGACGTTCCGTACATGAAAACGTACTGGTGGTTGAGGCCCGAGATCGATGGTGTGCCCGGATGCTCGGTGCCCTTGCCTGTAGAAAGGATCATGGTGCTGTAGTCTCCGCTCACTCCAAGCCACTCTCCTCCAGGAGCTGCAATCTTGCATCCCGGACCGTAGTTGGTGTATCCTGCAGGAAGGCCGCGGCAGTCAAGCGCAGTAACGGATATGATGTCCTTGAGCGCGCCCGGATAGATGGAGTAAGGGTTGCCCTGGTTTCCTGCGGCAAATACCGCGATGTTGCCTTTGAGGGCGCTGTGGTTGCTGTTTTCGGGATCCAGGTAATATTGCAGGGCGGCGTATTCCAGCGGTGCGGAGTCAATATACTCCTGGTCGTGCTTGAGGATTTCTGAAGTATGGCCCCATGAACACTGGGCTATGCATGCGCCATTGTCAGCGGCATAGATGAATCCGGTCGCAGCCTCCTGGTCAGTTCCTTTTGCTCCGTTGTCGCCATAGAATATCTGACATGACATCAAACGCACTCCGTCCTTGTTTCCGGTGCCTCCTGCAATTGAGCTTACTCCCTTGCCGTTGTTGTTCACCGCTCCGATGATACCGGCAACATGGGTTCCGTGACCACTTCCCTTAGTGCAGTCAATGCCGTAGCTTGACTTTATGGTGCCGTCTTCCAAAGTCTTGTATCTGAAGAAATTGAAACCATTGTAGTCGTCGATGAAGCCGTTCCCGTCATCATCCTTGCCGTTTCCGCGTGTCTCGCCGTCATTCACCCATAAGGCATCGCGAAGGTCTTCGTGGATATGGTTGATTCCAAGGTCAAACACTGCGACCACCACGCCAGGGTCTCCTGCGCACAGCCTCCATGCGTCCTTGACGCCTACGTCAGCTCCTGCCAGAGCCTCCTGGTGGATGCTGCCGTCGTTGACGAGGTTCCACTGGTAATTCAGGTATTCGTCATTGAAAGGCAGCTCTGCGGATTTCTGTGATGCTCTGGTGACGGGCCGGGCATCCATCGGAAAGACATCTGCATCGTTCCATGACGGTTCCAGCATTCTGCTGTACTGGATGGATTTCACTTCCTTTCTTGCTGCGGCCTTTTCCGCAATAATTTCATGCCTGATGGATTCGTCGAACTCCACGAGGAACCATCTGTCAAGCCCGTATCTCTCGAATGCTGCCTTGTTTTTAGGCGTCACCGGGATGGCGCGCCTGATAGTGGCGCCGGTTCCTTCAAGCATGTCTTCTGCAGGGGTGCTGCTCTCCAGCTTGACAAGAATGGCTCCAGGGACAATCTCACCGTCGTTGCCTCCCACTAGCTTTGCGCTGAGTGTGTGCGGATTCCGGACCTGAGGGCTCTCAGTGATTTCTTTTGTACATGATATGCTGAAAAGCGCAAGCGCGGCCAGCAGAATGTGTGATGTCTTCATATATTTCTTCGTATGCACGTGTATCTCACAAAAATAGTAAAATTTTGCTTATGTTTGTAGGAGATTAGCTTAATCTCTTGTAAAAGTATGAGAAAGCCTATATATATACTCCTTGCTTTGACGTTTGTCTCCTGCGTCAATTCTTATGTCCATCCGTGCGAGGAAGAACTCATCCGGCTTGACCGGACTCTGGACAACATGGACGAGTATGTGACCATCAAGGAGAGCAGGATCGCTGCTATATCCGAAACTTTGGAGGATCCTCAGCTCACACCGGTCCAGAGGTATGCAGTCTATGGCCGCCTCTACGAGGAGTATCTTCCATATCAGTTCGACAAGGCATTTGAGATGCTCCGCATGCAGGAGGATATAGCCCTTGAGATGGGGGATATGTCGCTCAAGACGACTGCGTCGCTGAACAAGGCCTTCCTCTTCACGACTTCCGGCCTTTTCCACGAAGCTTCCCTCGCATTCGGGCAGCTTGACACACTCACATTCGATTATCAGCAAAAGATGCTATGGTACAATGCCCGTCAGAAGTTTCTCAAAGATTATGAGGAATATTTGAGGACATCCGGTATCGATGTTCCTGATATCGGGAAGATCAGGTCGTACCAGAACCTCATACTTGATAACACTCCTGAGAATTCCATCCTTAACCGTCATATCACCATAATGCACATGATATGGGACAACCGATGGGAGGAGGCTTATGATGAGAATCTCCGCGTGATAGAGGGACTGAACCCGCATTCGCGCGACTATGCTGTGCAGACCTACTGGCAGGGGTTCATATGCGAGAACCTCAAGAGGGACGACGAGAAGATCATGTGGTGGGTCAGATCCGCCATCTGTGACATCCAGGGTGCCATAAAGGACAATGCGTCACTCTGCTCGATCGCCGTCAATCTGACCGCGCCGGAAGATACGGACAGGGCTTTCCGCTATATTCGTCTGTCGCTTGATGACGCTGTCTTCTATAATGCAAAGCTCAGGAAGGTGCAGATCGCCTCTACCATGCCATGGATCGAGAAGGCATATATCGACGCGAAAGAGAGACAGTCAAAGGTGATCGGCAAGTATCTGATGATCACGGTCGTTGCAGCTCTTCTGCTTCTGGCGTTCGCCATCGCGGCTGTCCAGCTGCACATCAAGGGAAAGAAGACTGCCATGACAATCGAGAAGAAGAACATCCTTCTTGCCGAGTCTAACAAGTCCATAGCCATGACAGAGGATGTGCTCCGCCAGACCAATCTTGCTCTCATTGAGGCCAATGCCGCCAAGGAGGAGTACCTCGGACTCTTCCTGTCCATGTGTTCGGGCTATCTGGATAAACTTAAGAAGACAATTTCCCGCGAACAGTACGAGTCCGAACTCAAGAACTTCTACAAGACGTTCGATACATCGTTTCTGTCCCTGTATCCGACCTTCGTGAGTGACTTCAATGTTCTCCTCAAGGAGGATAGCCGTGTGGTTCTCAAGGAAGGCGAACTGCTCAATACGGAGCTCAGGATCTTCGCTCTGATCAAGCTCGGCATCACTCAGTCATCGCACATTGCGTCGCTTCTGAGGTACTCCGTAAATACCATATATAACTACAGGGCTCAGGTCAAGAATGCTGCCCTTTCCGATAGGGAAAATTTCGAGGATATGGTAAGGAAAATAGGTTCTAAGCATGAGTAATTTCCACTTTAATCGGTAATATGCATATTTTCTAAATCTTTGATAATCAGTATAAAGTAGTGGGTGGTATAGCTAATATCATCCACTTTTTTTCGTCTTTGACCAAAGTGGATTTTTTACCGGTCCACTTTTTTTGCTCAAAAATAGAATGTAATACATTGTTTATCAATGATTTCTATATCCACTTTCCACTAAATTGCCTCAAGGGGTTTCGGAGGGTTTTGAATTGGCTTTTTGTTTTGTTAAATTTGAGGTACGAACATTTTGCTTCGTAAACACATTATTAACACATAAACACTAACCCATGAAACACCTAACTTACAGAATCGCCCTTATCTTCGCGATAATGGCTCTGAGCTGCGCCAGTGCGTTCGCTCAGCAAGTGAAAGGTACGGTCAAGGATTCAGCAGGTGAGCCGGTAATCGGCGCTGCAGTCGTTGTCGAGGGTACGACCATCGGAACGACAGTGGATCTGGACGGTAATTTCGTGTTTGACAAGGCAGTCCCTTCGGATGCAGTCCTGGTGGTCACTTCAATCGGTTACAAGACCGCTAAAGTACCAGTAGGGGGTGGCTTTGTAGAAATCATCCTCGAAGAGGATACAGAAATGCTCGACGAGGTGGTGATGATCGGATACGGCGTCCAGAAGAAGGCCGTGGTGTCAGCAGCCATCTCCACAGTCGGCACAGAGATGCTCGACAAGGTCGCAGCAGTACGTGTCGATGACGCCCTGAAGGGTCTCACCCCAGGTGTCAACGTCACATCAAACGACGGTCAGCCAGGTTCAGGATCGTCAATCCGCATCCGCGGTATCGGTACCATCAATGATTCTAACCCTCTTTACGTGGTTGATGGAATGCCGGTTGACAATGGTATCGACTACCTTTCACCAGGAGACATCGAGCGAATCGACATTCTCAAGGATGCTGCATCATGTGCCGTGTACGGTACCCGTGGTGCCAATGGTGTAATCCTCGTGACAACTAAGAAGGGTTCCAAGGACCGCGTGTCTGTAAACTATGATTTCAGTTACGGACTTTCAAGCCCTTGGCGCAAGAGTGACGTCCTCAATGCAACTGAGTATGCAGTGATGATGAATGAGGCTGAGATCAACGACGGCCGCACACCTATCTATGTTGATCCTTATTCTTTCGGCGAAGGAACTGACTGGCAGAATGAGCTCTTCAACTGGAATGCTCCTCAGCAGTCACACCAGCTCAGCATCAGCGGAACAAGCGGCAAGAACCAGTATTTCGTTTCGGCCGGATACTATTCTCAGGACGGTATCATCGGAGGTAACTACGACCGTTCGAACTATGAGCGCTTTACTGCCCGCGTAAATGATCAGTATACAGTTTTCGACGCAACAGATGATCGTTCATGGCTCAATAAGTTGAATGTCAATGTGAACGTTTCGTATTCACGTACGATCACAAAGGGTATCTCTACAAACTCAGAGTTCGGCTCTCCTCTCGGATCGGCCATCGCTCTGTCACCTCTCCTCAGCGTATACGTTGATCCGGCAGATGAGCAGGCTGTAATCGATTATTATAAGCATAATCCAGATACTGACCAGGTTGATGATACAGGAGCTCCTATGTATCCTTATTATTCAGACTTCAACCTTGTCCGCTCGAAGGACGGCCGCCTCTACACAGTTCCTGGAGCGGATTTCAGCGAGATGGTGAACCCTCTGGCGGATCTTTCTCTTCCTGGACAGGTGAATAATTATGACCGTTTCATTGCCGGTGGCGAGATCGCTTTCCAGCTTTATGACGGACTTACACTCAGGTCTTCGATCAACGCTGACCTTCAGTTCGGCGGATGGGACGGATGGACTCCAAACCATTTCCTCGGAGGTACACGCAAGCAGGGATATTCTTCAGTATATGGCGGCATGTCCCGCGGAATCACATGGCAGGTTGAAAACACATTGACTTACCAGAAGACTTTCGCCGAGAAGCATAACCTTACAGTCATGCTCGGACAGACAGCCCTGTCTAACACCGGAAGACAGGTGGGTGCATCAAGAAAATATCTCATCGAAGAGGATCCTTCCAAGGCAAACCTCAACTTTGCACTCAGCCAGCCTGCAGAGAATGACGGTAGCGGAAACCTTTACGAAGACTACAGGCTTTCTTCGTTCTTCGCCCGTGCGTCATATGACTTCGATAACCGCTATATGATCCAGGCGACAATACGTCGAGACGGTTCTTCGCGTTTCGGTCCGGACAACCGTTTCGCCACATTCCCATCAGTTTCAGCAGGATGGAACATCAAGAACGAAAGCTGGATGAAGGATGAGGCTCCTTGGCTTTCTACCTTGAAGCTTCGTGCATCATGGGGTATGAACGGTAATGACAGGATCGGTAACTTCCGTTATGCAGCCCTCACATCTACAGGCAACAACTATGTGTTCGGCAGTGGAAACCTTGACAATGAGGACATCATCAACGGAGTGAAGACCCAGACCACCCCTAACTCGCTCCTCGGATGGGAGAAGAGTACTCAGACAGACGTCGGTGCAGACTTCGGATTCTTCGGAAACTCCCTCCTCTTCACAGCTGACTACTTCTATAAATATACAAGCGGAATGCTTATGGAGATGCCGGTTCCTTCATACCTCGGTGAGTCAAAGCCTATCGGTAATGTCGGAACAATGTCCAACAGCGGAGTCGAGCTCGACCTCAGCTACAGATATACTGTCGGTGACTTCAACATGACAGTAGGAGTGAATGCATCCCATATCAAGACGACCCTGATCGATGCAGGAAATGAGGCAGGCGAGCGCTTCGAGGGTTCTATGCACATGATGGGTAGCGTTTCACGCGGAGCCAACGGTCTGGTATACCCTCATTTCTACGGATATGAGACAGCAGGTATTTTCCAGAACTGGGATGAGGTCAACTCATATGTAGGACCGGAAGGCAAGCTGATCCAGCCTGACGCCAAGCCTGGTGACCTTCGTTTCGTAGACCAGAACGGTGACGGCCTGATCGACACAGATAACGACCGTACAATCATCGGAAAGTGTGCTCCAGACTGGACATATGGTCTTCATGCTTCTGCAGAGTGGAAGGGAATCGACTTCTCGATGGTATGGCAGGGTGTTGCAGGAAACAGCATCTTCGACGCAACCATGCGTACTGACATTCCGAAGATGAACCGTCCTGCATGGATCCTCGGCCGCTGGACAGGTGAGGGTACAAGCAATGAGATTCCTCGCTTCTCTATTGACGATACCAACAAGAACTGGTCGACAATCTCTGACTTCTTCATCAAGGACGCAAGCTACTTCCGTCTGAAGAACGTCACACTCGGCTATACTCTTCCTGCAAAGTGGACCAACGTTATCTTTGTCAAGAAGCTGCGTGTTTACGCATCTTGCGAGAATGCATTCACACTCACCAGATACAACGGTTTCGATCCTGAAATCTCAAGCTATGTTGACAAGGGTATCTATCCACAGGCACGTACTTACCTGTTTGGACTGAATCTTACTTTCTAATCACCTAAAAGAGAATACAATGAAAAAGATATTATACACTATCGCAGCATTGCTGCTCTCGATGACAGTGAACTCTTGTGGTGAGGATTGGCTTGCTGTGCAGTCACACGACAAGATCTACATTGATGATTACTACACAACTCCTGACAGGATCATGGAGGCCCTGGTGGCAGCATATGACCCTCTTCAGTGGTTTGACTACGGACTTGGTACCTATAACCCGGTTCCGTTCATATATGAGGTTATGGCCGATGACTTCTATCCAGGCGGTTCAAACAACAAGGATATGGAGACATGGCACCTTATGTTCGACTACAAGTCGATTTCTACAAACACTCCTTCTACAGTGTGGGGCGTGGCATACTCAGGCATCAACCGTTCCAACTGTGTCGCCAAGTATATGCCTGATGTACAGGGTATCGATGAGAAGCTGAAGGCTGAATATCTTGCAGAGGCGGCTGTCCTACGTACATGGTACTATGCTCAGCTCTGGAAACTTTGGGGCAATATACCTTACTATGAGGTGAATCTTGAATTCCCATACATCTGCCCTCAGTCTACTGCTGACGAGGTATATGCTTCAATGGAGAAGGTTCTTGCCGAGGTAATCGCTTCTGACGCTCTTCCTATGAAGCGTACGGCCTCTACAGAGATCGGCCGCGTGACCAAGGCGATGGCGATGATGCTCTATGCGGAAATCGTAATGTACCACGGTAAGGAGCAGGCGCACCTTCAGAACGCTCTCAATTACATGGAAACTATTATCGAGTCTGCAGACTACGCTCTCGTGTCATCGGCTGAACTTGCAAACATGTGGGAACCGGAAGGTGAGTGGAGCTCAGAGTCTATCTTTGAGATCAACTATACAGACCTTGAGGCTGTGCGCAGCTGGAACGGTCCGCTCGTATCAGGAGGTACAGCTGTCCCTCAGATTCTTGGAGCAAGAAACCTTGAGGGTTCCGCAAAGTACATGAAGACAGACTGCTACGGATTCTTCCCGATGACTACTATGGCTGCTGCTGCCTTCGAAGAGGGCGACCTCCGCAAGGATGTCACAATCTATCGTCCGGATTCGGAAGGTGCAAAATATGAGGCCCGTTATCAGGACACAGGAAACTTCATCGCAAAGTATGCTCCTAGAGCAGACGGCAATGCGCGCAGGCTTGGCGGTGACCCTCAGCTGAACTTCAACAACAACATCCGCATCTACCGTTATGCTGAGACTCTCCTTAACGCAGCCGAGCTCATCGCGGTTCACAATTGCTCTGGAAAGGGTTCTGCTGACACTTACCTCAATGAAGTGCGTACGCGTGCAGGTCTTGGAACAGTGCCTGTAAATGCTGAAACTCTCCTTCATGAGCGTCATGTAGAGTTCATGGGTGAAGGAAAGCGCTATTGGGACCTTATCCGTTTCGGCCAGGCTGCTTCGGTGCTTACTCCAGCCAATGATGAAGGCGGATACCGTACTCAGGCATGGTCTGAGAGCAAGAAGTATCTCCCTATCCCTCAGTCAGAGATCGATGCGGCTCAGGGTACTCTTACTCAGAACAACTACTAATCGTTAATTTCGACAGATTATGAAGATATTTAAATATATGGCGTTGGCTCTGGCGGCTGTGCTGACCATGGGTTGTGTCGAGGAGCAGTTCGAACTGGATCCTAACAAGGTCCCTTCTGCTTCCGATCTCAAGGTCAAGATCGATGTCGACCAGGCTACCAACTATGTGACATTCTCGATCGAGAATCAGGGAATGGTGCCTATGTGGCTTTTCGGCGAGGAACTGATTGATGGAAAGGCTAACAAGAAATATGCTTACACCGGAAACGGTCTCCAGCTTCGTCTTCGTGATGCAGGAACACACTCTGTTGAGGTAAAGGCTTACAATGCGCACGGAGTTTCTGTAGGTTCGAAGGTTGTTGAGTTCACTCTCAACAATACTTATCGTGATCCTTTCGATCCGTCAAGGTATAAGACAATGCTTGCAGGTTCAGAGTCTAAGACTTGGGAGTGGAACAATACAGTTGCGGGTCACTTCGGTTGCGGTGAGACTGCACAGACACCGGACGGATGGTGGTCTGCTCCTGTCAACAACAAGGAAGGAATGGGCCTTTATGACGACCGCATGACTTTCTCTGCTGACGGCAAGTTCACTTATAATCCAGGTGAGGGCGGAACAGTGTATGTAAACACAGGCTCAGGCTATGGTGCTGAGTACAACACCAACGACGGTCAGGACTATCAGGTTCCGATCGATGGCTTTACTGCTGGATATACATTCGAGAACAACTGGAATGATGCAGGTATCGAGGAGGTTTACCTCGTGCTTGAAGAGGGCAAGAACCTCTCATACATTCCTCATATGGATGCTCTCGAGAACCCTCGTTATCTGATCCTTGATCAGACAACCAAGAAGGTGACTTTCGCACACTATTCAGCAACAGCTAACAACGGCGGTCCTATCGCTTGGAAGTATCAGTTTATTCTTGAGGGCTCTGCAACTCCAGAACCAGAGAAGCCAGGTGCAGGTGAGGTTGTATTCGACCCTAACTCAGACCGCAACCTCTGGAAGAATGCAACTATGGATGTTTCATTCTGGTTCGCAAACAACGATTGGGGCCAGATCGACAACCCTGCATATACTGTTGACGGCAACAAGCATACAATCGTTATCCCTGAGGGTATCGGTACTCAGCGTTGGCAGGGTCAGATGGTATTCAATAATACCGGCATCGTGACTTCTGCTGACAAGAAGTATGACTTCCAGCTCGTTCTCAACTCTACAGCAGATCACTCTGGCGTGACCATCAAGCTTACTCAGCAGGATGACGACAACGTATTCTTCTTCGAGGATGCACACGCTGTGACAGCTTACGAGGAATTCAAGTATCAGGTGAAGGGTGTACAGGGTGTGAACCTCACAAACGCTAAGCTCGTTCTCGACTTCGGCGGAGCAACTCCAGGCGCAACATTCGAGATCAAGGATATCGTTCTTCAGGAGCACATCGAAGGCGGTCAGGCAGGTCCTGCACCATTCGATCCTAACGCAGCAGATAACCTTTGGAACTCAGCTGTGACTACAGATCATCACTTCTGGTTTGCTGACAACGACTGGGGTGCTATCGACAATGCTACAATCACATCTGAGGGTGGCACACACACATTCGTGCTTCCTGAGGGTATCGGAAGCCTGCAGTGGCAGGGTCAGTTCTTCTTCCAGAACACAGGCGTCAAGTCTGAGGCTGCGAAGACATATGACTTCCACCTTGTACTCAATTCTTCTGCAGATCATCCAGGTGTGACAGTTAAGCTTTGCGCCCAGGATGACGACGCAGCCATCATCACTGACGGCCGCTATGCCCTTACAGCATACGAGGACTTCGTTCTCGATGTTTATGGAGCAGCCGGTATCGACTGCGAGAACCTCAAGCTCGTCCTCGACTTCGGTGGCGGACAGGGTGGTTCGACAGTAGTTGTGAAGGATATCGTGTTCCGTGAGTCAAAGGCAGCTCCTGCTCCAGAGCCTGAGCAGCCGGCATTCGACCCTAACGCTGGAACAAACCTCTGGCTTTCAATGAATGTGGAGGAGATGTTCTACTACTATGCTCCGGGTTGGACTCAGATCGACAATCCTGAGACTTCTGTCAACGGCAATAGCCTTACAGTTTCACTTCCTGAGGCAACTACAGACCAGTGGCAGGCACAGGTTGCGTTCCGCACAGACCTTTCGTCACAGGCTGGCAAGAAGTATGACTTCTACTGCGTGGTTCAGTCGAACAACGATCTTCCAGGCATGACAATCAAGCTCACCAAGACAGGTGACGACAATACATTCTACTTCGCTGACAAGCATGTCATCAAGGCTTACGAGGACTATGTTTATGTTGTTGACGGAATGGATGGCATCGACATGGAGAAGATCAGCCTCTTCTTCGACTTCGGAGGAAACCCTGCAGGTACAGAGGTGACTATCAAGGACATCGTCTTCCGTGAGCATGTTGAAAGCGGAAACGCTGGCGGCGGCTCTGGCGATACAGTGATTGATCCGAATTCTCCAGACAACATGTGGCTGTCTATGAGCGTTGAGGAGATGTTCTACTACTACGCTCCAGGTTGGACTCAGATCGACAATCCTGAGACTGAAGTGAATGGTAACAGTCTTACAGTCACTCTCCCTGAGGCAACATTCGAGCAGTGGCAGGCACAGGTGGCTTTCCGCACTGACATCTCTTCACAGGCAGGCAAGAAGTATGACTTCTACTGCGTTGTCAACTCTACACAGGATCTTCCTGGCATGACCATCAAGTTGACAAAGACCGGTGACGACAACTCATTCTACTTCGCTGACAAGCATGTCATCGCTGCATACGAGGACTATGTATATAAGGTAGTGGGAATGGACGGCATCGATATGGAGAAGATCAGCCTCTTCTTCGACTTCGGTGGCAACCCGGCAGGAACTGAGGTTACTGTAAGCGATATTTATTTCGCAGAGCATAAATAATAATGTGGTTCAGTCAGGACAAGGCCCGAAATGGGCTTTGCCCTGACTTTTTATATTTAAATCATGAAATTCAATACCTTATATATATTGGCGGCGGCTTCGCTTATGGCTTTTGGCTGCGGAGAGAAGGAACCCGAGCAGGGAAATGCTCCTGAAATCAATCTTCAGGTGACTCCGGGTGAGGTTTCCGTGTCTTCTGCGGCGCAGGAGGTTATCCTTACTGTCGGTGCTGATGCCGATTGGGGAGTGACTCCTATAGATTCATGGGTGAAGACCTCTCCGACAGGTGGCGGAAAGGGTGAGACCAAGCTTAAGGTGACTGTTGAGGAGAACAAGTCTTCCGATGAGCGTCAGACTACGCTTCTGTTCAGGACCGGCACTCAGAAGATCGAGATTCCTGTGCGCCAGCACTATAAGGTGGAGAATGTGACAGTGTCTGACCCTGCGCTGCTTGCTGCTCTTCTCAAGGTTCTTGACAAGGATGGCGACGGCGTGCTCAGCACCAAGGAGGTCGCAGGAGTGACATCTCTTGACCTCTCGAACTGTGGCCTTGAGGATGTGTCGGAGCTTGCAAAACTCTTCCCTGACCTTGTTTCTCTCAATCTTTCGGGAAACAATATCAAGACTATTGACATCCAGCTGCTTTCTAAACTGAAGGACCTGGATCTCACAGGAAACCCTTTGACCACAGTCTATGTGTGGTCGGATTTTACTGCGCCGGCAGGATTCAAGATTCCTGAAGGTGCACAGTATGTCGAGCCGGAGATCTATACCCCGGCAGGATATACTCTCGTATGGAGGGACGAGTTCACTGACCCTTCACTCATTATGCCTGACACCAAGGAGTGGTGGTACGAGACCGCCGAGCCGGGTTGGGTGAACAATGAGCTTCAGACTTACGTTGCCGGTCGCACCGGCGATATCATCACAGCCGATGTGAGTGACGGCACTCT
>JAGBTT010000133.1 GCA_017631175.1 Bacteroidales bacterium | reverse complement strand
TAAAGAAGTACAGGAAGGTACCGGCATCAATGCTGCGAAACTCAAGGCATTGCAGGCGACGATTGACAAGATTGAGAAAGATTATGGCAAAGGTACGATCATGAAGCTGGGAGATCAGCCTAAATGGGAGGTATCGGTGATTCCGAGCGGTTCCATTGCGCTTGATGCAGCACTCGGAATCGGAGGCTATCCGCGCGGAAGAGTCATCGAAATCTACGGACCGGAGTCCAGCGGTAAGACCACACTCGCTATCCATGCGATCGCACAGGCGCAGAAGCAGGGCGGTATCGCCGCAATCATCGACGCAGAGCACGCATTCGACAGGACATATGCCAAGAATCTGGGTGTTGACCTTGAGACACTGCTGATCTCGCAGCCTGACAACGGAGAACAGGCGCTTGAAATCGCGGACAACCTTATCCGCTCGGGAGCGATCGACATCATCGTCATCGACTCTGTTGCAGCCCTGACACCTAAGGCCGAGATCGAGGGTGAGATGGGAGACTCGAAGATGGGACTTCAGGCAAGACTCATGAGCCAGGCGCTCAGAAAGCTTACCGCAAACATCAGCAAGACAAACACATGCTGCATCTTCATCAACCAGCTGCGAGACAAGATCGGCGTAATGTTCGGAAATCCGGAGACTACGACAGGAGGTAACGCACTCAAGTTCTACGCATCAGTACGCGTGGACGTGCGCAGAACCACCCAGATCAAGGACGGAGACGAGGCTCTCGGAAACCGTACAAAGGTAAAGATCGTGAAGAACAAGATGGCTCCGCCATTCAAGAAGGCCGAGTTCGACATCGTATACGGAGAGGGAATCTCAAAGATCGGAGAGATCATCGACCTCGGAGTAGAGTACGAGATCATCAAGAAGAGCGGCTCATGGTTCAGCTACGGCGAGAGCAAGCTGGCGCAGGGACGCGAGGCCGTAAAGCAGCTGCTCACAGACAACACAGAACTCTGCGAGGAGATCGAGGCAAAGATCCGCGAGGCACTGCAGAGCATTCAGGACTAAACAAATAAGGAGCGATCTGATCGCTCCTTATTTGTTTACAACACTTTTTAATTTACCCGCGGACTCTGGTGAGATTATGCCGGCGGTGCGGAGGTTTTCTATGGTCCAGGAGTCGGGTGGAGTGTGGTCGCGGAACATGACTATGGCTTTGGCGGTTTCATAGTTGCGGATATAAGGATGTTTGCGCAGAGAGTCAGCCGGCAAGGTCCATAACTGATATAAGTACGGTTCCGTAACGGTCACCAGGTCTGACAAGGCATCGTACTTCTGCTGATCAAAACGATAGATTTCCATGAGCTGTTCTTTGCTGGAGTAACCTCCCAGACTGTTTCTATACTCTATTATTTTTGAAGCGTACCAGCCGCCTATGCCGGGAAGATCATCCAGAGCAGTAGAATCAGCTGTATTCAGATCAAGAAGAGGAATATCAATGTACTGTTCCAAGCGCCTGTAGATACTGTCCGACACGACATACGACTTGGCGAAGTCGGACTTCCTGCAGAAGCGTCCTCCTTTCCTGCGATAGGCATCAATGGCCTCCGACTGCTTGACAGTGAATCCTAATCTACAGAAGTCCTCTACCGTAGCAGTGTTCGGATTGAAGCGGAATGACTCTGGAGCGGGGTATGGAACATTTCTTCTTACAGCTTGCGCCCGCGATGAATGATGGGCATTTCTACGGACAATCCCCGACGGCTTACGCCCGACGGAGTCCATATGTTCTGAATCTGATCTTTGAGCCACTCCTTCCGGCTCAACATATACGAAGACCGTATCCGGCTCGTCACGATTGGCAGCGATCTTCACGACAGCCGCCCTGTGCACCAACAACGCCGTCTGGTATCCCACAAGCAGAAAGACGAGCGCAATTACGCCCGTAAGAAACGACTGCTGAAGCCCTCCCCTTTCTTTTTCCTTATCCTTCATGCAGTCAAAATTAAAGGCCTGAGACACGGATTCCAAGAATTCCGACGTCTCAGGCCCAAATGTTTTTCTTTATTTTAAAGTTTTTTCTTTTTCTTAAAACTTTTTCTCTTTTTTACATATCTTCACGGTCCTTATAGGACTTCTTCTCCTTCTTTTTCTCCGGAGCTCCTGCCACGATAATCACAATTTCACCCTTAGGCTCATGTTCGCGATACCACGCGGCAACTTCTGAAAGAGACCCTCTCTTATGTTCTTCGAACTTCTTGGATATCTCACGGGCGACCGAGCACTCACGCTCTGCACCAAAAAACTCCGCGAACTGTTCCAGGGTCTTTACCAGACGATAGGGAGATTCATAGAAAATCAGCGTACGAGTTTCCTCGGCAAGTTCCGACAACCTTGTCTGACGGCCCTTCTTCTGCGGGAGAAAACCCTCGAAGCAGAATCTGTCACATGGATATCCTGATGATACAAGAGCAGGTACGAAAGCTGTTGCACCAGGAAGTGTCTGCACCTCTATTCCCTCCTGGGCACATGTGCGGACAAGGAGGAAACCCGGGTCCGAGATGCCAGGAGTACCTGCGTCACTGATAAGCGCTACATTAAGTCCCGACAGGATACGCTCCTTTATCATAGACGCTGTCTTATGCTCATTGAATTTATGATGAGACTCGAGACGGCCCTTTATCTCATAGTGTTTGAGGAGCACGGAGCTGGTCCTTGTATCCTCTGCAAGGATGAGATCGGCCTCCTTCAGCACCCTTATGGCCCTGAATGTCATATCCTCGAGATTTCCTACCGGAGTCGGTACAATATATAATATACCTGCCATAGTTTATCTGACCTTTCTGCGTACTGCCATCATGAAGCGGTATACAACCTGGGACCCCATATCCCAATTATATGTAGTTGTGATATATTCCACAGCCTGATCAAGAGTCTCTAGCGCATTGATCTGCGCTCTTGCCTGCTGGAACAGATTAGGATCACCGTTGAAGAGGACGTTGATGAACTGAACTCTATCATTTAGAGAAATTGCACTCAGAAGATCCTTGACCGGAGCTCCGGGGATATCAGTCCTCCAGGCTTGTTTATCCTCCATGACATCGAGTACTGCCCTGCGGGCTTTTGGTGATTTCTGAGCAGCTTCAAATATGGATTCCGGTTCAGCAAAAAGCGGAAGGTCATCATCATCGTCATCAGCTTCAGGCTCCGGGAACACCTCTGGAAGTGGCACGATTTCCTCTACAGGCTCCAGTTCGACTACAGGTTCCACTTCTACCTCCGGTTCCTGTTCAGGTTCATGCTCGACATCGACAACAGGGTCGATTTCGACCTCTGGTTCAGCCTCAATGACCGGTTCCGGCATATCCTCTGCGACAGGCTCCTTGACTGTTTCCACAACAGCCTCTGGCTCAGCGTCCTGAACCTCCGGAAGGTCCAGATCCGTCTCTACGACAACCTCTTCGTTAAGATATGACTCATCTATATCAATATCTATTGGCGCTACCATATCACCTTGTATATCAGCCAATTGCTGAAACTCTTGCATCTTTGCATCCAACTTTTCCAGCTGACTTCTGACCGACGACATCAACTCCTGGATTTCAGTTAAAATTTGCTGTTGTCTATTTTCCATAAGGCAATAAATATCTATATTTGCGTTCTCAATCTACAAAAGTAAGGAAATGTTTTTAGAAAGTGCAAAAAAAGCGGGCTCAATCGAAGTAATCTGCGGCTCGATGTTTTCAGGTAAGACTGAGGAACTTATACGAAGAATGAAGAGGGCGCAGTTTGCCAAGCAGAAAGTGGCGATCTACAAGCCTTGCATTGATGTCAGATACTCAGAAGACGAAGTGGTTTCTCACGATGCCCACAGCATACCATCAACCCCTATCAGTTCCCCTGCATGCATGCTGGAGATTGCCGCTGACGTGGAGGTAGTTGGAATCGACGAGGCACAGTTCTTTGACGAGTCTATCGTAGAGGTCGTGCAGACTCTTGCAAACCGCGGAGTAAGGGTGATCATCGCCGGTCTCGACACAGACTTCCTCGGCAAGCCGTTCGGTCCTATGCCAGCGCTTATGGCAGTTGCTGAAGACATCCAGAAGGTTCACGCAATCTGCGTCAGATGCGGAAGCCCTGCAAACCACTCTCACAGACTTTCCAAGAGTGACGAGCTTGTGGTTCTCGGAGAGACCGACATCTACGAGCCTCTCTGCCGTCACTGCTACAACGAAGCCGTAAAAGCTAAATAATAAACTTACATATAATCAAGTGGCAGTCGCCACCTGAAGGCATTGGCTCCCGAAAAGTGAGGTCGTGAGCGATTCGCAATGGTCCAGTGGACCTTTGTAGCGAACAGCACATAGTGGGGAGGACCTTCAGGTGGCGACTGCCACTTGGTATTTACACTATATTATTTAAGTGATTTCAGTACTTTAGCCAACTGATCAGGACATGAAGTAAGCCTTTTACCGCAAGTTATGCCCTCAAGACGCCTGATTGCCTCTTCGACTGTCATTCCAGCGATCAGCGCTCCGATGCCCTTGGCGTTTCCGTCGCATCCGCGGGTATACTTGACTGAAAGGATGATACCATCCTTGATCTGAATATCTATCTGCTTCGAGCACACGAGTGCACTTGGTGCCGCAACTACATATCGGACCCCGTCAACAACCTCGTCACTGACGATTCTATAATCTTCTCCCGTCATCTCCTGCTTTACTTCTGTCTTTACTTCCTGAGCCTGCATTGTCATGCAGAACATAGCCATAAGGGCTACAATGATAAACTTCTTCATAGTCTATATTAAAATAATGTAGGGTGATTATCATCCAGTTCCTTCAGGACCTTCTCCATGATTGCTTCACGGAAAAGAACAGCCTTGGTACCGACACGAAACTTCTCGCAATACTGACGTATCGCAGCCATCTCGCTGTCATTGAGATATATTACCTGTCTATGGCGACGCACAAGCGCCTCCTTCTGCTTCTTAAGGTATTCTGGGTCCACTCCCGCTGTCTGGTTCCTCTTCTTGACCTTTGCCACTGTCTTGATTGTTTTACGCACGTATAACGCGAAATATTTCCGTGCAAAGTTAGCATTTTATTGATATTTTCATTAAATTTGTCCTCATATGAACGTCAAGGGATACATATTTGTCCGACTTTAGGAGGGGCTCTCGAAGCAATTCCCTCCCAATTGCAATTGACAATCTCGGTTTGTCTTGCCGTTAGGATCCCTATCGACTTCCCTCAAAGTGAGGGCAATCCGTAAAATACCATTTCATAATTCTGAATTAGACATCCATGCATATTGATGTATTGGTGGCTGATGCAAGCCACTTTGTTTACGCAGATGAAATCTGCGAAGAAATCCTTTTGTCTGCACGCGAACGCGGAACAGGTATAGCAAGAAGAACTCCCGAATATCTTCAGGAGAAGATGGCGGCTGGCAAAGCTGTCATAGCTATCAGTGAAGACGGCGAATTTGCCGGTTTCTCATATATCGAGACCTGGGGCGGGAAGGAATATGTAGCCAACTCCGGCCTTATCGTATCGCACAAGTTCCGTGGTCTCGGTCTGGCCATGAAGATAAAGGAGAGAGTGTTCCAGCTCTCTCGCGAAAGGTTCCCGAATGCAAAGATATTCAGCATAACCACAGGAGCAGCAGTAATGAAGATGAATTACGAGCTCGGATTCAGACCTGTCACTTTCGCAGCGCTGACGGACGATCCCGAATTCTGGAAAGGCTGCCAGGGATGCAGGAACTACCAGATATTGGAATCCAATGAATACAGGATGTGCCTCTGTACCGGACTTCTTTACGACCCGGCAGAACACATTGAAGTCAAAAGTCCGGCTCACCCGGAAATCCTTCACATGAAGGACGGTGACCAGAGAAAAAAGAATAACCACTTAAACCGATAGACATGAACAACAAGGTTGTACTCGCCTTCAGCGGCGGACTTGACACATCTTTCTGTGTCCCATATCTCAAGAATGAAAAAGGACTCGAAGTCCACACTATAATGGTAAACACCGGCGGCTTCTCGGCAGAAGAGGAAAAGGCTATCGAGCAGCGCGCACTTACTCTTGGCGCAGCATCTCACACCACAATCGATGCAGTAGATACCTATTATAATAAAGGAATCAAGTACCTCATCTACGGAAACATCCTCAAGAATGCCACCTACCCTCTTTCAGTCAGCTCAGAGAGAGTGTTCCAGGCGCTTGAGGTACTGAAGCACGTCAAGAAGATCGGTGCAGGCTATGTGGCTCACGGCAGTACTGCAGCCGGCAACGACCAGGTACGCTTCGACATCGTGTTTGAGATTCTGGCTCCTGAGGTACAGATCATTGCACCGGTACGTGACGAGGGATTCACACGCCAGTATGAGATAGACTACCTGCAGAAGCATGGTTTCGACTTCTCATGGGAGAAAGCAAAATACTCTATCAATCAAGGACTTTGGGGTACAAGCATCGGAGGAGTGGAAACCCTTTCTTCAGACGGATATCTTCCGGATGAGGCCTATCCTACCAAAGTGACCAAGACAGAGCCTGAGCACATCAAGATCGGATTCGAGAAAGGAGAGCCGGTATCATTCAATGGAACGAAGATGTCTCCGGTAGAGGTCATAAAGGCTGTGCGCGCTGCGGCAGGCCCGTTCGGAATCGGCCGCGACATCCATATCGGTGACACCATTATCGGAATCAAAGGACGCGTAGGCTTCGAGGCAGCAGCACCGCTTATCCTCGTGAAGGCGCACCACCTTCTTGAGAAGCACACCCTTACAAAGGGACAGCTTTACTGGAAGGAGCAGATCGCAGGATGGTATGGACAGCAGATGCACGAGGCCATGTACCTCGATCCTGTATGCAGGGACATGGAGGCAATGATGGACAGTATCGAACAGAACGTTACCGGTGAGGTGGAAGTAGCACTCATGCCTTATCATTTCTCGGTTCTCGGATGCACAAGCGAGCATGACTTGATGAGCTCGAAGTTCAGCACATATGGCGAAGTGAACAACTCATACACAGGACGCGACGTGATCGGCTTCACCAAGGTGATCGCCAACCCTCTCAAGATCTATTATGCAATCAACGGCACACTCGATGAGTAAGATACGCGTAGCCATAGCTGGCGGAACAGGTTACACTGGAGGAGAATTGTTCAGGATTCTCCTCAACCACCCTTCAGTTGAGATTGTCGCAGCGACAACCACATCATCTGAAGGCACACCTGTATGGGAGGTTCACCGTGACCTCATCGGCGAGACAGACTTGCGCTTCGGCACAGAACTGAATGACCCTGACGTGGTATTCCTCTGCCTTGGACACGGGATATCAAGACAGTTCGTGGACACACACGATCTTAAGCCATCATGCAGAATCATCGACCTCGGAAATGATTTCAGACTGGACGGAGATTATGCCGGAAGGAATTTCGTCTATGGACTATGCGAAAGCGCGCGCGAGCAGATACGCTCGGCGCACGATATCGCCAATCCGGGATGCTTCGCCACTGCAATCCAGCTGGCGCTGCTTCCTTTGGCTTCTGCCGGCCTGATCAATGACGAGATTCACGTAACTGCAATCACAGGATCTACCGGAGCTGGAAAGAAACCGGGAGAGACCACGCATTTCAGCTACCGCAACGACAACATCTCGATATATAAGTTGTTCTCACATCAGCACCTGGCAGAGATAAAGCAGAACCTGCATAGAGTCGGCGGCAAGGAGTGCACAGTGAACTTCGTTCCGCTCAGAGGCGACTTCGCAAGAGGAATCTTCGCTAGCGTATACACTCGCGCGGCAGATAATATGAGCCAGGAGGACTACCGTAATCTCTATGAGGATTATTATGCAGCGTCGCCTTTCGTATTCCACTCGAAGGAAGTCATCTCCATGAAAGAGGTAGCGAATACCAACAAGGGACTGGTGCATGTGGAACTGCATGACGGCTATGTGCACATCGCTTCTGCTATCGACAATCTGGTCAAGGGAGCGGCAGGACAGGCTGTCCAGAACATGAACCTTATGTTCGGTCTTCCGGAAGACACAGGACTGCGCCTGAAGCCATCTGCATTTTAATATGTTCATGGAGGTGGATACCACCTCCATGAACAAAAAACATTAAGCATGAAATTATTTGAAGTATATCAGTTGTGGGATATCGAGCCCGTAAAAGGCTCGGACACAACACTATGGGATAAGGATGGAGAAGTCTACACCGACCTTTACGGAGGTCATGCAGTTATCTCTGTAGGTCATTGCCATCCACATTATGTAAAGAAGCTTTCAGAGCAGCTGAGCAATCTCGGATTTTACTCCAATGCTGTTCAGAACCATCTCCAGAAGGATCTCGCTGCCCGTCTTGGCAGGATCTGCGGATATGACGACTATGCCCTCTTCCTCTGCAACAGCGGAGCCGAGGCCAACGAGAATGCTCTGAAGGTCGCGTCATTCCACACAGGCAAGCCAAAGGTCCTGGCATTCCGCAAGGCATTCCACGGCAGGACATCAGGTGCAGTTGCAGCAACTGACAATCCGAAGATCCAGGCTCCGTTCAACGAGACTGCAAATATCGTCTTTGTTCCGCTTAACGACCTTGAGGCCGTGGACAACGAACTTGCAAAAGGAGGCTTTGCAGCTGTAATCATCGAAGGCATCCAGGGAGTGGCCGGCATCTACGAGCCGACCGGAGATTTTCTCAACGGACTCCGCACACTTTGCGACAAATACGGCTGTCTGCTCATATTGGACGAGATTCAGTCCGGATACGGCAGAACCGGAAAATTCTTTGCTCACCAGCACCATGGCGTGCGTGCAGACATCATCACCATGGCCAAGGGAATGGCCAACGGCTTCCCTATCGGCGGAGTGCTGATCAGCCCTGCAATCAAGCCTGTACACGGCATGCTCGGCACGACATTCGGAGGCAACCATCTCGCATGTACAGCCGCCCTTGCCGTCCTTGATATTATCGAAAATGAAAACCTTATCGAGAATGCAGCCAAGATCGGAGAATTTTTTGAGCAGGCATTCAAGGACGACAAGGCTGTCAAGGAATACAGAGGTAAGGGACTGATGATCGGTCTTGAACTCAAAGAGGAATATGTCGGACTGCGCAACAAACTGCTGTTCGAGAAGCACTTCTTCACAGGTGCAGCCGGAGCAGGCGTCATCCGCCTTCTTCCGTCACTGACCATCTCGCAGGAGACAGCCGAATCATTCGTAAAAGCATGGAAAGAACTTACGGTATGAGACATTTCACATCAATAACACAGCTTGAAAACCTCGGCAAGACAATCGAGGACGCTAAATATGTAAAGGCAAATCCATTTGCAGATCAGGATCTGGGCAGAAACAAGACTCTTCTTATGATCTTCTTCAACTCCAGCCTGCGCACACGACTCAGCACCCAGAAGGCGGCACTGAATCTCGGCATGAACGTGATCGTCCTCGATGTCAACCAGGGTGCATGGAAACTGGAGACGGAACACGGAGTCATCATGGACGGAGACAAGCCGGAACACCTGCTTGAGGCAATCCCTGTAATGGGCAGCTACTGCGACGTCATCGGAGTGCGCGCCTTTGCAGGACTGCAGGACAGGGAGAAAGATTATAACGAAGTTATTATCAATCAGTTCATAAAGTATTCTGGAAAGCCGGTCTTCAGCATGGAGGCAGCTACCACACATCCGCTCCAGACCCTCGCCGATCTTCTTACAATAGAGGAGCATAAGAAGACTGCAAAACCGAAGATCGTGATGACATGGGCGCCACACCCTAAGGCACTTCCGCAGGCAGTTCCCAACTCCTTTGCAGAGGGCATCAACATGACCGATTACGAGTTCGTGATTACCCACCCGGAAGGATACGAGCTCGACCCGAAGTTTGTCGGACGCGCCAAGGTTGAATACGACCAGAGGAAAGCATTCGAAGGTGCCGACTTCATATACGCCAAGAACTGGTCGGCATACGCTGGAGACAACTACGGCAAGGTCCTCTGCACCGACCGCGGCTGGACGGTAGACGCTGAAAAGATGGCCCTTACCAACAACGCCTTCTTCATGCACTGCCTCCCGGTACGCCGCAACATGATCGTAACTGACGAAGTCATCGAAAGCCCGCAGTCACTTGTCATCCCGGAGGCCGCCAACCGCGTCGTCTCCGCCCAGACCATCCTGAAGGAAATTTTATTAGGGCTATGATCAAAGTTGTTAAGATAGGAGGGAATGTAGTGGACAACCCCGAGCTGTTGAGGGAGTTTGTCAAGGATTTCGCGGCGATGCAGGGCATGAAGGTGCTGGTGCATGGCGGCGGAGTGATGGCGAGCCAGATGCAGAAGGCGATGGGGATGGCGCCGCAGATGATCGAAGGCAGAAGGGTGACGGATGAGGAGACCCTGAAGGTCGTCACTATGGTGTATGCCGGATGGTGCAGCAAGCACATCACAGCATTGCTGCAGGCCGAAGGCTGCAATGCGATCGGACTCAGCGGTGCAGACGGAAATGCAATCAGAGCGGCGAAAAGACCGCCGGTGCATGTTGATAGCATAGGCAAGGAAGTCGATTATGGCTATGTTGGAGATGTGACAGCGGAAAGCGTCAATGCCGGATTCATATACTCGCTGCTGGAAAAAGGGATAGTACCGGTGTTCAATGCAATCAATCACGATGGCGAGGGCAACTTACTGAACACGAACGCAGATACGATCGCATCATCAATAGCTGTTGCAATGGCAAACTACAGATATCGTTCACCACGAGAGGTCTGCTGCCGTTGCGAGGAATGTACACATTGCAGTGATGACGGAAGACTGACACATGAGACTGAACTCATATATTGCTTCGAGAAGGATGGAGTGCTGTATGACAAGGATGACGACAGCAGTGTAATCCCGGAAATAGAACGGAAAAGATTCGAGGAACTGAAGGCAGAAGGAAGAGTGGCGGACGGAATGATTCCGAAACTGACGAATGCATTCAAAGCGATAGACAGCGGAGTGGGCAGAGTGATCATCAAGCATGCCTGCAACCTGCTTAAACCGATCGGAACAACATTGATGTAATATGACTGACAGCAAAAACATAGAGAAACTGACTGACGAGGCGGTTGAACTGCTGAGGGAGATGGTGGCGATTCCGTCGCCGTCGTTTCACGAGGATGCCGTGTGCAGTCATATCAGCAATTGGCTCACGTCGAAGGGTGTGGAGCATGAGAGGGTCGGGAACAATATCATTGCAGAGCATATTGTTGATCCATCCAAGCCGACTTTGATGCTTTGCGCACATATTGACACGGTGGATCCATGTGAAGGATATACCTTCGACCCATATAAACCGGAGAATTGCCCGACTGATATGATCCAGGGCCTTGGCAGCAATGACGACGGAGCATCTGTCGTATCCATGATTGCTGCTTACAGGTTCTTTAGTCACACTATAGGTAGTGGTGCAGGTGTTAAAAACAACCCCTCCCACTCCTTCGGAGCGGGTCCCTCCCCCTGCGGCCAGGGGGGTAGCACGGTTTTTAACACCTGCCCCACTACCCCAAATATAACGTTGGTACTTACATGTGAGGAGGAGAGATCCGGCAAAGGCGGAATGACTGGATTATGGGGCAAGCGAGTAAGTCAAATTGACTATGCGATAGTGGGAGAACCGACAGGAATGAAAGCCGCCACTTCCGAAAGAGGACTGCTTGTGATTGATGCGACAGCGCATGGAGTGAGTGGACACGCAGCGAGGAACGAAGGTAAAAATGCACTCTACATTGCATTAGAGGACATTGAAAGACTTCGTAAACATGAATTTTCGAAAGTGTCCCCAAAGATGGGCAGAGTCAACCTGAATGTAACTCAGATCAATGCCGGAAGCGCCCACAACGTGATTCCGGACCGATGCGACTTCGTCATAGACATACGTCCGACTAAGCAATACAGCAATGAGGAGATACTTAAGGAACTGCAGGCGATATGCGAAAGCGAACTGAAGCCAAGGAATCTTGCAAACCGTTCAAGCGCAACGAAAGAAGATTCGCCATTACAGAAGACAGCAGAGCGAATGGGCATAGAGACATTCTCTTCTGCCACAACTTCTGATTGGATGAGAATCACATGCGATGCAATCAAGATGGGACCCGGCGACTCGAACCGATCGCATAGAAAAGACGAATTTGTATACACTGAGGAAATCAGGAATGCAATAGGAACATATATTAAATTCATTAGATCTCTCGACTTCGCTCGAGATGACAGACAGTAACAGATATGAGTACACTTTGGAGTAAAGGAACACAGGCAACAGACCTTGTCGATGATTTCACAGTAGGAAACGACAGGATACTTGACTTGCGCCTGGCCAAATATGATGTTATCGGATCTAAGGCACATATAAAGATGCTGGAGTCCATCGGACTGCTGACTGCTGAAGAGCTTGACACGCTGACTGCCGCACTAGACCACATTCTGGCAGAGATAGAGACCGGAGAATTCATCCTGGAGGATGATGTGGAAGACATCCACTCACAGGTTGAACTTCTTCTGACAAGACGCCTTGGTGACATAGGCAAGAAGATACATTCCGGCCGCTCACGCAACGACCAGGTACTGGTGGACATCAAACTGTTCCTTAAAGATGAGGTCGTGACTCTGCGCAACGAAGTGCTTGCATTGTTCGATACATTGCAGAAGCTCAGCGAGAAGCACAAGGGCACATTACTCCCGGGCTATACACACGGCCAGGTTGCGATGCCGTCCTCATTCGGCCTCTGGTTCGGAGCATATGCTGAGGCACTTGCCGACGACATGTACATGCTCAAGGGAGCATACAATGTAACTGACCAGAATCCGCTCGGATCCGCTGCCGGATACGGAAGTTCGTTCCCGCTTGACAGGCAGATGACCACTGACCTGCTTGGCTTCGGAAGTCTTGACTACAATGTGGTCGCAGCCCAGCTCAGCCGTGGAAAATCAGAGCGTGCAGTAGCGTCTGCGATGGGAGCAATAGCCCTGACACTCAACAAGTTCGCATCCGACTGCTGTATGTATATGAGTCCAAACTACGGCTTCATAAAGTTCCCTGATGAACTTACGACCGGATCGAGCATCATGCCGCACAAGAAGAATCCCGATGTATGGGAGATCATGCGAGGAAACTGCAACAGGATCATGGCGACAGAGACCCAGATCAGCATGCTCTGCAGCAACATGCCGCATGGCTACCACCGTGAGTTCCAGCTTCTGAAGGACATCCTCTTCCCTAGTCTTGAACTGATGCACAAGTGCCTGCAGATGGCAGACTATATGCTTCAGCACATCATTATCAACGAGAACATCCTCGATGCTCCTATATATGACTACCTGTTCACAGTAGAGGAAGTCAACCGTCGCACACTTGAAGGCATGCCGTTCAGGGATGCCTACAGGACAGTCGGCATCGAGGTGAACGAAGGAAAGTTCCGCTACCAGGGAGCCGAAGGAAAGACAAACGGCCAGCTAACGCCTGCCGACCTTAACCACACTTCACTCGGCAGCCTCGGCAACCTCTGCACAGATCATATCCGCGCCAAGATGGAAGCGGCAGCTGAATTTATATAGACCAGCACCGCAGGTTACGTTGGAACTTTAACACTTTAATATTAACTTTGGCTGTCTCTCTAGGGACAGCCATAATTATATAACTATGAAACGGATAACCTCAATTTTTGCCTCGCTACTACTTGCAGCCAGTACCCTCTGCGCCCAGGAGCTCACAAACTTCTCCTTCTGGGGACAGAAACCAGTAATCTCTCCCGAGATACAGAATGACAGCGTAACATTCAGACTTAAAGCAGATTACGCTACGATAGTAAAGTTAAGCGGCTCCTGGATGCCAAACCCTTGGGGCGACACTATCGACATGAAGCGCGGCGAGAACAATGTATGGGAAGTGACCATACCTCTCCCTGAGCCGGAAATCTACACCTACAACTTCGTTGCTGACGGCGTTTCTGTAAACGACCCCCAGAACGTGATGGTTCAGCGTGACGGCTCACGCTATCTGAGCATGCTACTTGTCGACGGGGAACGCACAGAGAACTACAAACCTGCAGAACAGAGAGGCACTGTAAGCCATCCTTGGTACGACAGCAAGATTCTGGGCATCAACCGCCGACTTACAGTCTATACTCCTTATGGATATGAGACTAACCCTAAGGCCAAGTACCCGGTTCTTTACCTCCTTCACGGAGCGGGTGGAGACGAGGAGGCATGGTGCTCAATGGGCCGTACAGCTCAGATCCTCGATAACCTCATCGCAAAGGGACTCGCAGAGCCTATGATCGTGGTCATGCCCAACGGCAACCCTAACCAGCAGGCTGCTCAGACCTTCGGACTCCCGACAACCGAGTATGACTGGAGAAATCCTGAGAACAGAAGCCTTTATGTAAAGAGTCTCGTAGAGGAGATCGTTCCTTTCATCGAGAAGAACTACCGCACAGTGGCGAAGAAGTCACACAGAGCTATCGCAGGTCTCTCTATGGGTGGCGGTCACACTATCGCTGCAGCCGGAATGTACCCTGACGTATTCGACTACATCTGCCCTCTCTCTATGGGCGCAAAGAGGACTCCTGAACTTGATGCACAGCTTCAGGGCCTCAAGAAGGCAGGATACAAGCTTTACTGGCTTGCCTGCGGAAACACTGACTTCCTCTTCGAGAATGCAAATGAGCTTGACAAGGCCCTCACTGCAAACGGCCTCGAGCACACATATTATGTAAGCGAAGGCGGCCACGTATGGGCCAACTGGAGGCT
>JAGBTT010000132.1 GCA_017631175.1 Bacteroidales bacterium | reverse complement strand
TATATGAACGTTTTAAGTGATTTTATTTTGCGAGTTGATGATGCAATTTCCGTTTCAGATGTTATCTTTGCACCCGCAAAACCTAAGAAGGCTCCTGCCAAGAAGACTGTAAAGGCTAAGGCGGCGCCTAAGACAAAGGCAGAACCAAAGGCTAAGAAGCCTGCGGCAAAGAAGACTACTAAGAAATAGCATAGACATACAAGTCTAGCTTTGATATATTTCCCCGGGCGGATTCCTGATTTTAAAGGGACTCTGGCCGGGGTAACTAACTAAATTTTTATAGCAAATGAAAACAGAGATTATCAAGCCTGATTATCTGTTTGAAGTTAGTTGGGAAGTGTGTAATAAGGTAGGCGGTATCTATACAGTGATCGCTACCAAATCCCTTTATCTCAAGAATGAGTTCAGCAGGCGCCACATTATGGTGGGACCTGATGTGTGGATGGACACAGAAAGCAACCCTGATTTCATCGAGGATCCGGCACTGTACAGAAGCTGGAGGATGCAGGCGGCAGCAGAGGGACTCAGAGTCCGTGTAGGCCGTTGGAACATCCCAGGCAAGCCTACAGCCATCCTCGTTGATTTCAAGCAGTTCCTTACCCGTCAGAATGAGATCCTCGCAGATTTCTGGAAGAAGTTCGGTGTAGACTCACTCAGCGGTAACTGGGACTATAAGGAGTCGGCCCTTTTCGGTTATGCAGCCGGAAGAGTCATTGAGAGTTTCTATAACTACAACCTCCAGTCGTCAGACAAGGTTGTAGCTCAGTTCCATGAATGGATGACAGGAACCGGACTCCTTTATCTGAAGTCAGTCAATATTCCTGTAGCGACAGTGTTTACGACACACGCTACCGTGATCGGAAGATGCATCGCAGGAAACTACCTGCCTCTTTACGACGGACTTCTCGGCTACAATGCAGACGAAAAGGCAAGACATTTCAATGTCGTTGCAAGACACTCACTCGAGAAGAAGGCCGCGCTTCATAGCGATGTCTTCACAACTGTCAGCGACATTACGGCTCAGGAGTGCCGACAGTTCCTGGGCAGACCGGTAGATATAGTTACCCCTAACGGATTCGAACCGAGCTTCACACCGGCAACGGATGACGAGTACGAGGATCTTCGTGCCCGTGCAAGACACAAGCTCATGACTGTAGCTTCAGCCATGTGCGGCGAGGAAGTGCCGGAGAATGCGGTTCTCGTAGGTATCGGCGGACGCTATGAGTGGAAGAATAAGGGTATCGACGTTTATATTGATGCTCTCAACAAGCTCAATAGCTCAGAGTACAAGGGCAAGCCGGTACATGCATTCATTATGATTCCATCAGGACACAACGGTCCGGACAAGCAGCTTGTAGCAAAGCTCGCAGGCAACGGCTCGAATTATGTGACGAGGACATCGCACTATCTGATGAATCAGGAGTATGATAACGTTACCCGCCGTCTCAACGAGGTTCAGCTCAACAACGCGGCAGGTGATAAGGTGAAGGTTTACTTCATCCCATCTTACCTGAACGGCAATGACGGCGTGTTCAATATGCCGTATTACGATCTTCTCTCGGGTCTTGACCTTACATTGTTCCCATCATATTATGAGCCATGGGGTTACACTCCGCTTGAGAGCCTTGCGTTCAGGGTTCCTACCCTCACTACAACTCTCGCAGGATTCGGCCTCTGGGTACGTACATATTATGGAAAGAAGCATCCTGGCATCACAGTGCTTGACAGAACCGACTCGAACTACCATGAGGTGGTTGATGGCGTTGCAGCCCGCGTGGCTGAGATCGCCGCACTCCGCAAGGATTCGAAGAAGAAGTACATGCAGAATGCCAAGGAGGTATCTGAGATCGCCCTCTGGGAGAACCAGATCGTATATTATAAGGAAGCATATTCTAAAGCATTAGAGAAATTAATATCTGTTGCCGGAACATATCCGTCGACAAGAACAGAAAAACATATGGAATACAGAAAATTTGAAGTTAATCAGCCAACCTGGAACAGCGTGATCGTGTCACGTCACCTTCCAGATTCACTTAAAGACCTCGAAATACTCTCCAAGAACCTTTGGTGGTGCTGGAACGAATCTGCAAAGAACCTCTTTGCCAAGGTGGACCCACAGGCATGGGAGGCATCAGGCCAGAACCCTATCGCAATGCTCGATAAGGTAAGCAAGAAGAGATACAAGGCTCTCGAGCAGGATACTCAGTTCCTTGCTGACCTCAAGACAGTAATGGCAGAGTTCAACGCTTACATGGCTCTCAAGGCGGAGCGTACAACTCCATCAGTTGCATACTTCTGCATGGAGTACGGTCTTGACACATCACTTAAGATCTATTCAGGAGGTCTCGGTATCCTCGCAGGAGACTACATCAAGGAGACTTCCGACATGAATACCAACCTCGTAGCTGTAGGTCTTCTCTACAGATTCGGATACTTCAACCAGAAGCTTACAGCTAACGGTGAGCAGGTGTCAGAGGACGTAGCTCAGGACTTCAACAAGATCCCTGCTACTCCTGTACGTGACGAGAACGGTAACTGGATGAGCGTAAGCATCGCTTTCCCAGGCCGCACACTCAGCGCACGTCTTTGGAGAGTCGATGTAGGCCGTACAGAACTCTACCTCCTCGACACTGACATCCCTGAGAACCTTCCAGAGGACAGATCAATCACTTACAACCTCTACGGTGGTGATTGGGAGAACCGTCTCAAGCAGGAGCTC
>JAGBTT010000131.1 GCA_017631175.1 Bacteroidales bacterium | reverse complement strand
TGGCTACAATCTCTTCTGCCTGAACCTTTGCCTTGGCAAGGATTTCCTCGCCTTCCTGTTTTCCCTTTGCCAGACCCTCATTGTAGAGCTTGTCTGTCAGTTCTTGCAATTTGTTCTGCATATTTTTGACTAATTATGTGTATTAATTTTAAATTTCTTATCAATCTTGCAAATCTAATAATAAAAGCTTTAGCAAACAACCTTATTCCGTTAAAATCAGAAGCATTTCTGAAGTATTCTTGTAATGTTGTCACTTTTGCCCATAGTGTAGAAATGTACAGCCGGGACACCATGGTTAATGAGGTCTTTACACTGCATTGTACACCATTCTGTACCGATCTGATAAATTGCCTCCTTATCCTCCTTGACTTCTTCTATAGCCTTAGTCAGATCTACGGGTATATCCAGCGAGAATGCCTCAGGAAGCGATGTCAGCTGCCTGTATGATGATATCGGCTTCAACCCCGGTATTATCGGGACTTCGATACCTGCATTGCGGCATTTGTCCACGAAGTCGTAATAAACCTTGTTGTCGAAGAACATCTGCGTGATTATGTAGTCGGCTCCGGCATCGACCTTCTTCTTGAGGTTGGCTATGTCAGTCTCGAGGTTCGGAGCCTCGAAATGTTTCTCAGGGTAGCCTCCTATACCGATGCAGAAGTATCTGTCATCTGCTGTCATCTCGGACTTTCTTCTGCGCTGGTAGCTGGCACTTCCTTGATACTTCCTGATTCCTTCTACGAGTTCGCTAGCATAGGCATATCCGCCTTGAGTGGGGGTAAAGCGCTTCTCGCTCGCCATGCTGTCACCTCTGAGCGCTACGATATTGTTGATACCTAGAAACTCCAGGTTGTCCAGCTTGCTTTCTATCTCCTCCTTTGTCGCCCCTGCGCATATGATGTGCGGAATGACTTCTACATCATATCTGTCCATGATTGCGGCACATACGGTGGTTTCGCTGATGCGGTTGCGCACCAGGTGGCGGCTGAAGCTGCCGTCCGCCTCACTGCGGAACTCGAACTCATCCCTGTGACTTGTCACATTGATGTATTTCGGGCTGAATTCCATGAACGGAGCGATGCTTTCCAGCAGTTCGTTCTTGGTCATGCCTCTCATTGGCGGCACAATCTCAAGCGACGGGTATGCCTTCGTGCTTCCGCTTAATATGTCTGATACCTTCATCGTGTTCTATTTTATTTCAGAATATGTCCCAGAAAACGCCTTGCGTCGTCGTCTGACATATTTCTCTTTGCCTTATAGTTGTCATACTGTTCCCTGCTGATGCGTCTGATTTCCGGATACCTGGTTTCCGGGTGCATGAATATCAGTCCGCAGATGCTTGCCTCCGGGATCATCGCGCAAGTTTCAGTCAGCTTGATTCCTAGGTCATATTCTCCTGATAGCAACATCATTATGTCGCGTTTGAGGGTGTGGTCAGGACAACTCGAGTAGCCTGCCGCCGGTTTTATGACCTTGATACCTTCAGGCAGACTGCTCATCAGTTTGTTGTCCAGCCACTTTGATGCCGCTTCAGCCATTGTAAGCCTGACTGCTTTCGCTACCATGTCTTCATATTTGTTGCTGCATGCCGGGCAGCAGCATCCTTCTTCGTGAGCATTGTTGCGTGCCTTGACGCATATTGTGAAGACTCCGAAAGGAGAGCCTTCGGCCGACACCCCCGCCGGAGCCACGAAGTCACATAATGATTGTCCCTGTCCGTTCTCCTGTCTCATGAAAGGCATGATGAAATTGTCCTTTACCTTTATGCAGTCGTTTTCAGAAACTCCCATGAAGAAGCGGGCAGAGAGCATGATCCTGAAATTGCCCAGAGCGAGTTCGTCTTCAGCGTCCTGTCGCAACTGCATAAGTTCCATCGCTTCCGGAGAAGAACTACCGTATTTTACTCCCCATATCGCATAGAACATCCTCCAGTCAAAGTATGGCATGACTTCTTCTGTCTTCAGCTCGGTCGCAGCGA
This sequence comes from Bacteroidales bacterium, assembly GCA_017631175.1. GTDB lineage: Bacteria > Bacteroidota > Bacteroidia > Bacteroidales > UBA932 > Cryptobacteroides. The sequence goes on along the minus strand of JAGBTT010000131.1, from coordinate 4,358 downwards.
TGTCTGCGGGGCATGGGATAGCAGGAGTATCGTCATGGGTCAGCACCGGTTTCATGTCTTCGTCGGTTCTGTCAGTCACGCTATCCCTGTCATTGTAAATGGTTCTCAGACGTTCCTGTCCGGCATGGTGCTCCGCCTCGAAGGCTTCTCTGTCTAGCATGCATCTGTTTGCAAGAACAGCTGCAGCTGAAGCGTCTGCACCATAGAATACATGGTCGTATAAAGGTGCAAGCTTCACGGCTGTATGCAGCGCAGAGGTTGTGGCGCCACCAATGAACAGGGGAGTATGCATGCCTCTTGACTTCATCTCTCGGCAGAGCTCCTCCATCTGATATAGTGATGGGGTGATGAGGCCGCTGACTGCAATGATGTCAGCTCCGATCCTGGCGGCTTCTGAAAGGATTGTCTCCTTGTCCACCATGACTCCTAGGTCATGAATATCAAAACCATTGCATGTCAGCACTATGCCTGTGATGTTCTTTCCTATGTCATGAACATCTCCCTTGACTGTGGCTATGACTATCTTCGGTCTTGCGGATTTTTCTGAAGCAGTGGTATCGGTGTCCATGTATGGCTGGAGGATCTCCACTGCATCCCTCATGACCTTGGCTGACTTCACGACCTGCGGAAGGAACATCTTGCCCTCTCCGAAGAGTTTTCCGACCGCTTCCATTCCCTCCATCAGGGGGCCTTCTATGATCCTTACCGCGCTTCCGTATTCTTTCATGGCCTCTTCAAGGTCCTGCTTCATGGTCTCTGTGCGGCCTTTTATGAGAGCGGTGTTCAGGCGTGAAGTTGCAGTATCCGAATGGTCGTGACAGCAGCCGCATGAACAATGCTGATGATGCTCATGATTGGCTTCTGATTTACTTGCAGCCTCCTCCTTCATCTTTGCAGCCTTATCTATGAGCCTTTCAGTGGCATGGGAATCAGTATTCAATATCACATCCTCCACGCATCTGAGCAATTCGGGTTCAATTTCGTCATAGATCTGCAGCATGGATGGATTGACGATAGCCATGTCCAGTCCCGCCTTGATTGCATGATATAGGAATGCCGAGTGGATGGCTTCGCGCACGGCGTTGTTGCCTCTGAAAGCAAAAGACAGATTGGATACTCCGCCAGAGGTAAGCGATCCGGGAAGATTTGCCTTTATCCATCTGACAGCCTCTATGAAGTCTACTGCATATTTCTCATGCTCTTCGATACCTGTTCCTACGGAAAGTATGTTTACATCGAATATAATGTCTTCCGGTGCGACTCCTGCATCCTGCGTGAGCAGCCTGTATGCCCTTTCGCAGATAGAGATCTTCCTCTCGTATGTGGTTGCCTGGCCTTCCTCGTCGAATGCCATTACGACCATCGCCGCTCCAAGCGATTTTATGACGCGTGCCTTCCGGACAAATTCATCAGGACCCTCCTTCAGGCTGATGGAGTTCACTATGCACTTGCCCTGTGTATTCTTAAGACCTGCAAGGATGGTTTCCCAATGCGATGAGTCGATCATAAGTGCAGCCTTCGCCACGGCCGGATCATTCGAGATGTATCGCACGAAGCGTTCCATTTCCCTTGCGCTGTCCAGCATAGCGTCGTCCATGTTTATGTCGATGACGGTAGCACCGTCCTCGATCTGCTTGGCTGCAATCTGCAATGCCTCATCGTATTTACCTTCTGCTATGAGACGTGCGAACTTCCTTGAGCCCGCGACATTTGTCCTTTCGCCTACATTGGTGAAATTGTTCTGTTTTACATCGACTGTCACGGCCTCCAGCCCGCTGACTGTCAATGGCTTTGCAGAAACGATTGTGATGGGGCGTGGCTTGATGCCTTTGACAGCTGATGCAATCGCCCTGATGTGGTCAGGAGTCGTGCCGCAGCAGCCACCGATAATGTTCACAAGACCTCTTGATGCCATTTCCTTGACCTGCTGCGCCATCTCATCAGGACTCTGGTCATAGCCTCCCATCTCGTTAGGCAGACCAGCGTTAGGGTAGCAGCTGACAGCGCATCCGCACCATCTGCCCATGTCCTCCACAAGCGGTGTCATATCTGCTGCACCAAGCGAGCAGTTCAGTCCGAATGCCAGGATAGGGTAATGCTTGACAGAAGTGTAGAATGCTTCAAGTGTCTGTCCTGTCAAAGTACGTCCGCTTCTGTCGCTCACTGATACTGATACGATTACTGGAAAGTCTGCATGGCAGTCTGAGATTGCTGACAAGGCAGCCTTTGTGTTCAGTGCGTCAAAGCATGTCTCGATAAGGATCATGTCCACGCCTCCGCGGATCAGAGCTTCGGCCTGCTCACGGTAGGCCTCATACATCTGGTCGAAAGAGTAAGGTCTGAATGCTGGATCCGAAGCATCAGGAGAGAGGGACAATGACTTTGAAGTCGGGCCCATGCTTCCTGCAACCCACACCTTGCGCGTAAGACCGATTTCGGCTGCAATTGCCGCAGCCTCGTCTGCCGCTTCGCGAGCAATACGTGCACCTTCATATGCCATCTGCGGCGCAAGGTCCGGACATCCGTATTCTGCCTGCGATATTGCATTGGCGCTGAATGTGTTGGATTCTATGATGTCGGCGCCGGCCGCGATGTATTCCTTATGAATCTTCTTTATCGCCTCCGGACGTGTCAGGTTGAGGCGCTCATTGTTGTTGTCAGCCTCTCCGACACCGAACTTCTGGATCATCGTGCCCATGGCACCGTCCAGGATGTATATTTTATCTTCAAGTAAAATCATAGTAGTTTATCCAAGGAAACTGAGGAGGATACCTGCGGCCACTGCCGAGCCGATCACGCCGGCCACATTAGGGACCATGGCGTGAGGCAGGAGGTGGTTCTGCGGGTCGAATTCTCGTCCAACGTTCTGTGATACTCTTGCCGCATCGGGAACTGCGGACACACCTGCGTTTCCGATGAGCGGATTGATCTTATTCCCTTTCTTATAGAACAGGTTCATGATCTTTGCGAAACCTACTCCACAGAATGTCGCGACGATGAATGACAGCAGTCCGAGCAGGAAAATCTTGATGGAGTCTCCCGTAAGGAATACGTCTGCCTGAGTCGAGCAGCCCACTGTGACTCCAATAAGGATCGTCACCACGTCGATGAGCGGTCCGCGTGCAGTTTCCGCAAGTCTCTTCGTGACGCCGCTTTCCTTAAGAAGGTTTCCGAAGAACAGCATTCCCAGCAGGGGAAGACCAGACGGAACGATAAGGGCCGTGATGATGAAACCGACTATAGGGAAGATGATCTTCTCTCTCTGTGAAACTTCTCTTGGGTTCTTCATGCGGATGAGTCTTTCCTTCTTCGTGGTCATCATCAGCATGATAGGACGTTGGATTACTGGCACAAGTGCCATATAGGAGTATGCTGACACTGCGATAGGCCCCATAAGGTGAGGTGCCAGCTTGGAGGTCAGGAAGATGGCGGTAGGACCGTCAGCTCCTCCGATGATGCCGATGGCGCCGGCTTCAGCCGGGGTGAATCCCAGATGCATTGCAGCGATATAAGCTCCGAAAATTCCGATCTGGGCAGCAGCTCCGATCATGAGCAGGCGAGGCTGTGAAATCAGGGACGAGAAGTCCGTCATCGCTCCAATTCCCAGGAAGATCAGCGGAGGATACCATCCCAACTGGACTCCTTGGTAGAGGATGTTCAATACGGATCCTTCCTCATATATTCCTATCTGCAGACCTGCCTCGAATGGTATGTTTCCTATGATTATTCCGAAGCCGATCGGAACCAGGAGCAGGGGCTCCCAGTCCTTCTTGATCGCCATTGTGATGAAGGCGATGCCTATGCACATCATCACCAGGTGCTTGAAGGTGAGGCTTGCGAATCCTGTGTATTGCAGGAACTGCACAAGACTGTCTATGATTGTATCCATGGGTTATCCGATTGTGATGATAGGTTCTCCGACAGTGACATGGTCTCCCTTTCCGACATTGACTGCCGTAACGGTGCCGTCGTGTTCCGCCTGGATTTCATTCTCCATCTTCATGGCTTCCAGAATGGCCACGGTCTGTCCGATCCTGACTGTGTCTCCTACCTTTACATTGACTGATATGATGTTTCCGTCAAGTGGCGATTCTACGGTCATGCCGGCAGATGCAGTCTTCCTGCGTGCAGGTCTGCGGAACGGAGCCGGATCTTCGTTGGCTGCTGATGATGGCCTTGCCGGAATCTCGATCTGAGGCTTAGGCCTTGCGATCTCTACCTCATACTTGTTTCCGTTCACGGTCACCTCTGCATGGTCTCCTTTTACGGAGTCCACGCAGACGTTGTACTCTTTCCCGTTTATCTTCAAGTTATATTGTGACATGGTTATTTTCTCTTTATTGTTATTATGTTGCTCT
>JAGBTT010000130.1 GCA_017631175.1 Bacteroidales bacterium | reverse complement strand
GAAGAACCTCTCGAACAATATCTACAAGGCATCTTATGTAGATATGGGTTCTAAGGGCGGTGTCGGTGCGAACGAGTACTTCTTCCGCGTTCAGGAAGACAGCAAGGTAGGTCAGTTCTACGGCTTCGAGTACGCTGGTCTTGACGAGACCGGAAACATCCTTGTATATGTTGACGGAACAGATGAGGAAGGAAACAGAAACAAGGTACTCGCTTCTACTGCAGATCCTGCAAACAAGAAGTACATCGGTAACGGTGTTCCTACACACTTCGTTTCATGGAGCAACTCATTCCGTTACAAGAACTTCGACCTCAACGTATTCTTCCGCGGTGCTCTCGGATTCGATATCTTCAACATGCAGAAGTACGGTATGGGTATGATCGGAGCAGGATCTGACAACGTTCTCCGCTCAGCATATCTTGACAAGACAAACGCTTACGCGAGCGGCGGTGTGATTTCTTCATACTTCCTTGAGAAGGGTGACTGGTTCAAGCTTGAGAGCCTTACTCTCGGTTACAACTTCACTCCTGCAAACACAGACATCCTCAAGAAGATGAGGGTATACCTCTCTGCAAAGAATCTCTTCACTCTTACAGGATACTCTGGTAACGATCCTTCGATCCTTGCATCGAACGGTCTTACTCCAAGCATCGACAACTCAGGAGCATATCCTCTTGCAGCTCAGGTGACACTTGGTCTTACAATGAACTTCTAATAAACTGAACGACAAATGAAAAGATATATATTGAATATTGCATTGCTGCTCGCAGCCTGCGTGTCATATACATCCTGCTTCAATCTTGACGAGGAGGTATTCGACAGAGTGGACGGAACAGTATACTATGCTGACGAGGCGAGTGTGCAGGGTGCTGTAGGAGCCATCTATGCGGAGGCTGCATACGGCTACTGTGAGTATTTCTGGTATCTTCAGGAGTTCTCGGCAGACCAGATTGCCTGGAGAACATGGAACGGAGGTGCCTGGGGATGGGATGAGGCCCTCAAGTTCGTGCTCTCATCTCAGACATGGAACGAGGAGTCCACTATCGTGCGTCAGGCATGGGAGAAGGCATGGACTACCATCGGTCTTGCTAACAACGTGATCTATGAGCTCGGCAAGGTAAATCCTGCAGCTATCGGAATGACTCAGGAGAAGATCGACCTCTATATCGCAGAGTGCCGCACTCTCCGCGCGTGGGCGTACTATAATATCTATGAGATCTGGGGTGGAGCGCTTCCGCTCAACATCAAGGCATCTGCCGAGTCAGCTGAGATTCCTGGTACTGCAGACCCTGATTTCAATACAAGCTGCCAGAAGATCTTCGACTTCATCGTGGATGAGCTCGACGGATGCTGGGAGGCTCTTCCACAGAACGAGTCTAACAGAATGAACCAGGCTGTGAACCGTATGCTCAAGATGAGGATGCTCCTTAACTCTGAGGTATTCACCGGAGTTGCAAAGTATGACAAGTGCGCAGAGCTCGCGCAGGAGATTCTCGACGGCAAGTACGGTACATACAGCATCGCTCCTGACCACAGGGCTATCTACACCATTGACAACGTGAACTGTCCTGAGGTCGTTATGGCTTTCGCGACAGAGGTAGGCCAGCTCAACATCGGCTGGATGAAGAACATGCCTTTCCTTCCATATAACATCTGGGAGAATGTAGGCGGTACTTACGAGCAGTCAGGCTGGAACTGTACATGTCTCGCACCTTCATTCGACAACTCCGGTGAGGTTCAGAACCTCGGCGGTTCGACAGGTGCCACATGCTTCCTCGACAGCAAGTATGGTGACAAGCTTGGAGCTGTGTATGAAAGATTCAACAAGAACGACATCCGCGTGAAGGAGAACTTCCGCGCTGAGGCTGACGGCAGCTGGAACGGCGGTTTCTTCCTTAAGGGAGCCATGGTAAGCCATGACGGCACAACTCCTCTCAAGGCTGACGCAGACCGTGAGGGCCAGGATCTCGTATACGTTGACCAGGTGGGTACATTCCTTAACCTTGGAACACCTCTCCAGACAGTCATGCACCCACGTTGGGGTGAGACCAACTCAGGAGTGCGTATGATCAAGTATCCTATCTATCCAGACGCAGCCGGCATTGACTTCCAGAACATCGACGAGGTTGAGTTCCGTCTTGCAGAGGTGGTCTATACACTTGCAGAGTGCAAGCTCCGCGCAGGTCAGACTGACGCAGCAAAGGATCTCGTAAAGAGCGTGAAGGGCAGATATTTCGCAAATGCTGACGATGCTCTTGCTCTTCCTATGGGCTTCTCTGATTACGATCAGGACTGGATGCTCCACGAGTGGGGTCTCGAGTTCCTCGGCGAGGGTCGCCGTCGTCGTACTGACCTCCGCCGTTTCGACAAGTTTACCCAGGGCCAGTGGTGGTTCTTCGGCCGTGTAGATGCTGATGGATATGGCGCATATCCAGCAAAGCGTGACAGAAAGTACGAGTGGTTCCCGCTTCCTGCTTCTGCACTCCTTGTGAACCCAGGTCTTGTTCAGAATCCTAACTATTAATAGATTATACGCATGAAAAAGATATTTAACTGGCTTCTTCTGCCTTTGATGATGCTCCTTGGCGCATGTGCCCAGGAAGAGATCGTCTTCGATCATGAGAAGCCCGCATTCGAGACCAAGGAGGGCATGATCCTTCTTGAGGTCATCGTGCCGACCAGCACAAAGGCTGATGACGTGATCTACATCTCCGGTGCTTTCAACGGAGGTGACGAGGCTGCGGCAGGCGATGTGACCTGGCAGCTTGAGAAGTCAACCACTATCGACAAGAAGTGGGGAATCTACCT
>JAGBTT010000129.1 GCA_017631175.1 Bacteroidales bacterium | reverse complement strand
TACTGGTGCACTGAGATGGGTAACTTCCGCGTGAAGGGTGACATCAACGGTGACGCTCTCATCATGGCTTACATCTGCGTTGGTACAGGTCACTATGCTGCTTGGGAAGTTAAGGGTGGCGTTGTAGCTGATCCTGTATACGGTGACCTCCACGACGGTTCATGGGATGCTTCTACAGGTGTTGTTGCTCCTGCAGGTGCTACTCTCGCTGACGGTTTCTTCGCTATCACTTACGGTTCTACATACAACCTCAACTACTTCAACGGTGAGGCTTGGTCAGAGGTTTATGTAACAGGTTCAACTTGGATGGAGAACTACAACTGTATTTCTACTGCTGAGGTTAATGGTAAGAAGTATCTTGCTATGACTGCAAGCTGCCACTTCGACTACGACTACACTGACATCATCGTTCTCGATGTAACTGATCTTTCTGCAGTTAAGGAGGTATTCAAGATCCAGATGAACTTCCACACTGTAAACGCAGGTGGTCTTACTTACTCAGACATCTACATCAAGGGTGAGGACGGCAAGCTCGCAGCTTACGTTATCGATCCTTGGATGGATACAGTTGAGAAGTATCTCTTCCCACTCGAGTAATTTTTACAAATATGCAGCCGGGGACGCCGGTTCCCGGCTGCTTTTAAATTAAAACTAAAACCGATCATTACAATGGATTTCAAGAAACTCGCCGCTCAGTATAAGAGCGAGCTTTTGGATAACGTACTTCCTTTCTGGCTTGAGAAATCACAGGACCTTGAGTATGGCGGATATTTCAGCTGTCTTGACCGTGATGGAAGTGTGTTTGACACAGATAAGTTTGTGTGGCTTCAGGGCCGTGAGGTCTGGATGTTCGCAATGCTCTATAACAAGGTAGAAAAGAAGCAGGAGTGGCTCGATTGCGCAATCCAGGGAGCAGAGTTCCTCAAGAAGTATGCGCATGACGGAAACTATGACTTCTATTTCTCGGTGACCCGTGAGGGAAAGCCGATCATACAGCCGTATAACATCTTCTCCAATACATTCGCGTGTATGGCTTTCGCCCAGCTTGCTGAGGCAACAGGCAGCGAGGAGTATAAGGAGATCGCGCTGAAGACTTTCCAGAGAATCCTTGACCGTCGTAATGATCCTAAGGGACGTTGGGAGAAATCATATCCCGGAACACGTCCGATGAAGGGTTTCGCCCTTCCTATGATTATCTGTAATATGGCTCTTGAGGTAGAGCACATCCTTGAGGACAAGAGCATGCTCGATCAGACTATTGACGAGTGTCTCAGCGAAATCCTTAACGTGTTCTATCATCCCGAGCATGGAGTGATGCTGGAGAATGTATCTCCTGACGGAACTCCTATCGACTGCTTCGAAGGTCGCGAGATCAATCCTGGTCACGATCTTGAGGCACTTTGGTTCATGATGAACCTCGGAATCCGCAGAAACGACAAGGCCCTTATCGACAAGTGCGTCGAGATCGCTCTCAGCGTTGTCGAGTTCGGTTGGGACAAGGAGTACGGCGGAATCTTCTATTTCAAGGACATAAAAGGTGCTCCTATGCAGAAGCTCGAGTGGGACCAGAAACTCTGGTGGGTACACCTCGAGTCGGCAATATGCTTCATCAAAGGCTACCAGCTCACAGGCAACGAGAAGTGTCTGGAGTGGTTCCAGAAGATCCACGACTACATGTGGGCTCATTTCAAGGACGCAGAGTATCCTGAGTGGTATGGTTATCTCAACCGCCGCGGTGAGGTTCTCCTCACTCTCAAGGGCGGAAAGTGGAAGGGCTGCTTCCACGTACCAAGAGGCCTCTATCAGATCTGGCAGATTCTTGAAACATTGTAATATACTGGGAGGCTGCACGCCTCCCTTTTAATTTTATGTGTATGAAGAAATTCTACATCTTCCTGTTGGCATCATTGCTCCTTGTCTCATGTTCGGACCGTGGTCTGGACGTAGGCTCCAAGTTCGACGAACTTGGCTGGGGAAATCCCGATACACCGGTAGTTCCCGATGATCCCGATAATCCCGGCGAAACAGATGACTCCGATGATGGTCCCGTAAAGCCTGCAGGCAAGCGCTGCTTCATTTGGATCGAGGGTAACGCCAACTTCAAGGACTATGGAGACAGCAGGGAGAACATAGCACGTGATATGGCTAAGATAGCTGACTGCGGTTTCACCGACATCGTTCTTGATGTCAGACCGGCAGGTGCTGGTGGCGATGTTCTCTTCAAGACTGATAAGTGCCAGCAGGTGGAGTTCATGGGAGCATGGGTTGACGGCAGTTATGTTAAGGTGGAGAGGCATTCCGATTGGGATTATCTCCAGGCCTTCATAGAGGAAGGTCATAAGGCAGGCCTGAGGGTGTATGCTGGATTTAATACGTTCTGCGGCGGACATGAGTCAGGCCTTGGTCAGAATGGTATCCTGTTCCGCGACCCGCAGATGAGACAGCATGCGACCGTACTTAATACTGACGATGGTCTCAGGTCTATAATGAACGTGTGGGCAGACGAGAAGTTCTTCAATCTGGTCCATCCCGATGTGCAGAATTACATCTTTGGGCTTCTGGAGGATCTTGCAGCATATGAGGACCTTGACGGCATCATTCTCGACAGGGGCCGCTTCTATGACTTCAGAAGTGACTTTTCCGATTATACACGTTCAGAGTTCGAGAAGTATATCGGCAAGAAGGTGACTATATGGCCGGAGGATGTTCTTCCTGTGGGACATGAGAACGGCGATTTCGTCCCAAATCCTAAACCTCAATACTTCATGGAATGGATTGAGTTCAGGGCGAAGGTAATTCACGACTTCATGGAGCAGGCCCGCGCCACCGTGAAGGGTGTTAATCCGGATGTGGATTTCGGGGCATACGTCGGCGGCTGGTATGAACAGTATTATACATACGGACCGAACTGGGCCAGCCCTTCTTATTCTGCCAGCAGAGTATTCCCTTCATGGGCTACTCAGAAATACGACAGTTTCGGATTCTCCGATATGCTTGACGTGCAGATCATCGGTGCATACGCATCATATAATGCCGTGTATGGAAACTATGAATGGTCTATGCAGGGATTCTGCCGACTGGCAAAAGAAAAGACAAGGAACGCACCGGGCCTTCTGATCGGAGGACCGGACGTCGGAAACTGGAACTGGGACGGTAACGCGACCATCTCACAGGAACTTTCTGCCGTCACTCAGTCAGTGACAGCCTGCGGCAACGAATGCGACGGATATTTCCTGTTTGACTTATGTCATCTTAAGCTTGAACCCCGCAAATGGGACGCTGCAAAGGAGGGCATTTCACAGCTAAATTCAAAGTAATATGAAAAAGATACTGTCATTCATCCTTCTGTCTGCCATCTTGGTTTCATGCGGCAGCAGATGCGAATTTACCAATAAGCAGTTCGAGACCCCGAAGTGTCTGAAGGGCATGCCGATCAATGCGACATTCCTTGATGAGATCAGCTGGGACATCCCCCACCAGAACTGGGGAGTAGAGGAGTGGGACAAGGACTTCCGTGCCATGAGGGACATGGGGATCAATACCGTCGTCCTGATCCGTGCCGGTCTTGGCCGCTGGATCGCCGCTCCGTTCGAGTCCATCCTTGCAACAGAGGATGTCTACTATCCGCCTGTGGACCTTGTGGAGATGTTCCTCTGCCTTGCGGACAAGTATGACATGGCATTCTACTTCGGAATGTATGACTCGGGAAAATACTGGCACGAGGGTGACTACCTCAAGGAAATAGATCTGAACATCAAGTTGATTGATGAGGTATGGGCGAAATACGGCCACCACAAGTCCTTCCAAGGCTGGTATCTCTCCCAGGAGGTCAGCCGCAGGACAAAGAATATGACAAAGATTTATGCCGAGGTCGGAAGACATGCAAAAGAGGTATCGGGCAATCTCCCTACAATGGTGTCTCCGTATATCCATGGAGTCAAGACTGACCAGGTGATGTGGGGTGATAAGGCTACGACCGTTTCGGAACATGAATACGAGTGGAACGAGATCCTGAGCAACCTGCAGGGTGTAGTCGATATCCTTGCATTCCAGGACGGCCAGGTAGACTATCATGAACTATATGACTATCTGGTGGTCAACAAGAAGCTTGCAGACAAGTACGGCATGAAATGCTGGACCAACTTCGAGTCCTTCGACCGCGATATGCCGATCCGCTTCCTCCCGATCAAGTGGGAGAAACTGCTCCTGAAGATGGACATGGCCCGCAGGGCAGGCATGGACGGAGCGATAACCTTCGAGTTCTCACACTTCATGTCACCGAACTCAGAATACTCCCAGGCCGCCCATCTCTACGACCGCTACTGCGAGCACTTCGGCATTAAAAACAAATGGAAGAACCGCTAGGGTTCTTCCATTTGTTTTTGATCTAACTTCTCCAGAATAGCTTTTTCTTTGTGAAGAAGCAGGTGATGGCTACCATCAGGAGAGTATATACAAGCCCTCGGATTACGCCCCAGAATGGGGAGCCGGCGCTGATGGCGTCGAGCCATGGGCCGATGCCGATCATGGCGAGGATCGGACCTGTCACAAAGTTTGTCACACCGTATGCGAGCATCGGGTTCTGTCCGCAGCCGCTCAAACCGCGACCTTTGATCTGCCATTTCAACTCCAATGCAAGCACGAATGCTCCGGTAAGGGCAGTCATACCTGTAGTTGTAAGCATGTATGACAGGTTGCAGTGGTCTTTGGTGATGCCGCCGTCGATAGGGTCGAAGATGATGCCTACGAGCATAAATGTGAATCCGAAATATCCCATCCAGCTCACGATGTTGCGGCGCTTGAATGTCAGTGCGACAAAGACAAGTCCAAGGACTGCAGAGATGATGAAGTCGGCGAGGATGTGTCTTGTGAAGAGTCCCCAAAGCTGCACGAGCATAGCAACAAGAGCAACAGCTCCTGCAACGATATGATACCTGTCAATGCTGACGGTCTCTCCGGATCTTGAATGCTCCAGAAGCTTGTCACCGACGATGGAACCTGCCAGAGCAATGATCAGATATTGAAGGTATCCCCAGCTGAAGAACCATCCGATGCTGCCCATGGAAGGAATCCAATCCAGAACCTGAGGTGTATATGAACTGAGCGCCTTGATTGCTATTATGAACAGCAGGACCAGCCAGCGAAGCCTGATGCTGTCCTTGGTGAACATCCATAACAGACCTCCGAAGAATGCCACGTTCGCGAGAATCATGATGATGATGTCGCTGCTCCATCTGCTGAGCTTCAGTCCCATGTAGTCGACACCGAGAACAGCCATGACAATCAGAAGGAACATGCCGGCATTGTTGACCAGCCTGCATTTCTTCTCGTCCTTTAGACGTACGAGCGACATGAACATCACGCCCCATAATACGACGTTGAATATGCCTTTGACGATGTCTGGACGTGTGCTTGCTCCGATCATGTATGCGTTTCCAAGCACGATGGCGAAGATTGTCAGTGTCAGCCATCTTCTGAAGAGGCTCCCTGTTACAGACCATCTGCTTGCACCGTTCTCAAGCCTCTTCCTCATTGCAAGAGGGAAGGCTGCTCCCATTGTGAAAAGGAAGAACGGGAACACGAGGTCCACCCATGTGATGCCAGGAACGTCAGGGTTGAAGGCGTATGTCGGTGGGGGAGTCTGGGCATGGAACATCCATGCAGGCAGATCCGAAAAGTATCCGATATTTGCGCATAATATCATGGCAAATATCGTGATACCTCTTAGAATGTCAATTGTTATAATGCGCCTGTTAGTTTGGCAGCTCATAATGGATAGTCTTAGAATATGTTCTTCCGAATCGATCGGTTACCTTTACTTCAAGTTTTCTTGCGCCCTTGGTCATCGGAGCCTTGAAGAGGTGGCTTGTCTGCGCTGCGTATACCCAGTTTCTCTTGAGGCTTGACGGATCTTTGTAGAGCTCTCTTGCCCTCATGTCTGTACCGGTGAACTGCTCCATGTCGCAGACCTTCTTACCGTCTTCGTAGTATTCAACCTTCCATGCCGGATCATAGTCCCATACATTCGCTACGATATGGCCTGGCTGATCTGGATCGACATATGCGTTGAACTGATATTCTGTCTTATGTCCGCATCCCTTGTAGATCCACTTGATGTTGTCGCCGTTGAAGTCGAATGCTTTGTATCCTGCAGGAGTTCCGTCGATACATGTTGCTCCGCACCACCATGCACCGCAGAGACCTGCGATGTTGATTTCAGTGATGTTGTCGCTGATTTTCTGGAAGTCGGATGTATGCATGTGACCTGAAAGAATGAGAGCCTTATATGGCTCGAGCATTGCATAAAGAGCGGTCTTGTTCGCAAGATTGTCGCCGATTGTGCCATACTGGAACGCGTCACGGTCCTCCTGACCTAATGTTGTCGGGATATGCATCGCAAGGACTACTGTGGAGCCTGCCGGAACATATGAAAGGTCATTCTCAAGCCAGCGGAGCTGTCTTTCATCGATCAGACCGATGTAGAAATAGTCGCGACCTACATAGTAGTTGTCGTTGAGCACGATATAGTGAACCTTTCCTACGTTGAACGAATACCATGCAGGGCCATACATGTTCTCATAATCCTTCATGGAAGTTTCATGAGATCGTCCGTAGTTGGTCATGTCATGGTTTCCGATAACGTGTCTGAAGTCGATCTTCGTTCCGGCCATGATCTTGTTGTAGTCGTTATAGATGGTATGGTCCCATCCGACGATATCGCCAAGGCAGAGACCGAATGTGTAGTCACCGTCACTCTTGATTACAAAATCTTCAATGTCAGTAGCATATGGCTTGAGTTCCTCAAGTTCGCTTCTTTCACTGATCTGTGGGTCTGCGATCACGATGACATTATGGTTTGTGTCGTCCTTCTTGTTCTGGGTTACGACAAAGTCATAGCTCTTTACGCCGTCCTTCAACTCTTTGAAGAAGCACTCGGATCCCTTGAGAGTCTTTGATACATATCCTGAAGGTGTACTGATGAATACGAATCTGCTGTCTTCATTTACGTCCAGTTTGAAACGTCCGCCACCTTTTGTGACAGCAGTGTTAAGTCCGTCAGACACTACAACGCCTGAAATACCTTTGCCTCTTGCATCCTTGACGCTGCCCTTTACACTCTTGCAGTCTGCGCTGATTGTGCAGATCGCTGCAATCAAAACGGATAATAAGATCTTTTTCATAATTTAATATTTTAACGCACACAATTAATAGTCTTTTACCTATATGGTTTTTCTTCCATTTCCCATCCTGTAAGAGTTGAGATATAAGGAATCATGCAGCTGGCTACCTTTACATGTCCCTGATAGTTCGGGTGCCAGCTTGCTCCAAGATCGCTTTCATAGTTATGGGCCTGGTTTGATACTGCCATGTAGGCAACATTCTTCAGACCGCTTACCACTACAGCATTACGGACGTAGTCATAGAGATATGGGTCTGCTGGCGAGGCCATGCAGAGGATAGGAATCTCAGAACCATAGTTTGCCTTGATGCTCTGAAGAAGGGTGATGTAGTTGTTTCTGAAGCTCAGTTCGGAAGGCTGCTGACTGGTCGAGAAGTCATTTGTTCCGAGATAGATTACCACCACGTCAGGAGTATAGGCGGCCTTGTCGGACTCCCAGAGCGGCTCTTTTGTTGTGTTGAACAGCTGCGTATATCGGTGAGGCATGTGGTAGCCCGGACCGTAGTTGTCGTAATTACGGGCGATACCCTGACCTGAATGGCTCACTAGGTTGAAGTCCGCTCCGAAATAGCGAGAGCATATTGCCGCATATGTGAGGTTGCAGTTTTCGGTCTCTGCGAGGAACGGATCGTTCTTGTCGCCGCTTTCAGTTCCATATCCGCATGTATATGAGTCGCCGATGAACTCTATATGCCTGTCCTTACGGCCGCTTGCCTGAAGGATCTCGCCTTCGCTGACGAACGAGTGAACGGTAAAGCGTCCCTGCTCTCCTTCGGTCCTCTTCTGAAGGATCACTTCGTGTTCACCTTTGCCCAGACCCTCGGCCAGAACGACAAGAGTGTCTTTTGCTGCTACCATGAACTTCCTGTCAGCTGTCGGGGACATTTCTTTGTCAATCCATAGATTGAACCAGCAGTTCTTGGTATCTGAACATTTCATCGCAAGGTATGGACCGTTGAACTTTACTCTGAAATACACACCGCTCCAGTCATATGTCACGTCAGAACCCTCTACGAGTGTTCTTCCGGTGTATTCGATACGGGTGTCAGATGCAGGAGTTTCGATCATTTCCTTGATTTTCTTCGCCTCAAGGTCGGCACAGAAGACAAGTCCGAAGACTGTCATAAGAATGAAGATTGATTTGTGCATATCCCTATTTTAATCTGATTTCTTTTAACTTTCAAAGATAACCATAATAATTAAAATAATTTATAATCTTTCCTGTAAATAATCAAAAGTTTGTATCTTTGGATATCTGCGAAACATTCACTTTCATGAGAAGAGCATATATCACAATTCTTATCTATCTCCTCGGAGGAATACTTTCAGCACAGGAGGTCATATATAAGGATGCGTCGGAGTTCCCTGTATATGGAAAAGTTTCTGAAAAGACCAATACGAGGTATGAGCGACTTCCTTCAACCTTACAAGGTGTCAGTCGTGATCCGGTATGGTATCTGGGGACAAATTCAGCCGGATTATTCATCCGCTTCCGTTCAAATTCCACATCAATTCATGCCAGATGGGAATCCATGTACAACAATTCAATGCCTCACATGACCGACACAGGAACGAAAGGTCTTGATCTATATGCACTTGTGGACGGTGAGTGGAGGCATGCGGGCTGCGCGCAGCCACGAGGCAAGAAGTCTGAGCGTACGATCATCGCTAACATGGACCCGATCGAGCGTGAGTATATGCTTTATCTGTCGCTTTATGATGGAGTGAGTTCGCTGGAGATCGGCGTTGACAAAGGTGCTACCCTTGATTTGCCGGCAGTTGACAGCCCGAAGCGTGAGAAACCGGTAGTGATGTATGGCACCAGTATCCTTCAGGGAGGCTGCGCCAACCGTCCGGGCATGGCGCATACCAATATTCTTGGCCGTCGTCTGGACAGGGAAGTCATAAACCTCGGATTCAGCGGAAACGCCCTTCTGGACATGGAGATAGCAGAGCTGATGGCGAGTGTCGATGAGCCTGGTCTTTTCGTCCTGGATTATGCACCGAATGCTTACGCAGATATGATCGATGCAAATGGCGAGGCCTTTTTCAGGGTAATTCGTGACGCTCATCCCGATGTACCGGTCATCTTCATTGAGGACGTGATCTTCCCGCACGCATTGTTCGATAAGGCAATCCTGAAAGAGGTGACTGATAAGAACCTGGCTCAGAGGCGTCTGTACGATAAGTTGAAGAAGGCGGGAGAAAAGAATATATATTACATCAGTGCGGAGGGCATGATCGGAGATGACGGCGAGGCTACTGTTGATTCGATACATTTCACGGATCTTGGTGCTATGCGATATGTGGATCATGTCATTCCGGTCATAAGGAAAGCTTTAAGGAAGAACAGATAATATGAAGAGATTTTTTTCGGGAATGGCTGCGGCTATTGCAGCGTTGTCAATGGCTTCATGTGCGGAGCCGGAGCACATTGATGTGCTGGTTGTAGGCGGGGGTGCAAGCGGAACAGCGGCGGCAATTCAGTCGGCCCGGATGGGGGTCGCTACCATGCTGGTTGAGGAAACTACTTGGCTGGGAGGCATGCTCACGTCAGCGGGTGTCAGCTGTATCGACGGCAATTATAATCTGAGAAGCGGCATCTTCGGTGAGTTTGCGGATTCTCTGTCTGTCAGATATGGTGGCTGGGATGCCCTCAAGACAGGTTGGGTCAGCAACATCAACTTTGAGCCTCATGTGGGTCAGGAGATTCTGACCAATATGGCTGCCGGTTGTGGTAATCTTCTGGATGTGAGGAGAGAGAGTTCGATGGTCAAGATTGCCAAGCAGGAGGATGGTCTTTGGAATGTCGTCTTCCGCAATGCTGAAGGAAAGAAATACACCATCACCGCAGACGTTCTGATAGATGGAACTGAACTGGGAGATGTGGCCAAGGCATGTGGAGTGGAATACAGGATAGGAATGGATGCGTCCTGCGATACGGGGGAGTCTATTGCCCCGGAGGAAGCGAACGATGTTATTCAGGATCTTACCATGGTGGCTATGCTCAAGGACTATGGACCTGATGCGGACATGACCATAGAGATGCCTGAAGGATATGATCCTGCGCCATATTACAACTGTGCGATAAATCCGAAGAATACGGAAATGGATACAGGACAGGCGCGATGGACTCCAGAGATGATGATATCATACGGAAGAACTCCGAACGGAAAGTACATGATCAACTGGCCTATATATGGCAATGATTACTATGTGAATACCATTGAGATGACTCCACAGGAACGTCAGGAGGCATATGCAGAAGCAAAGAACTTTACGTTGGGATTCGTCTATTTTATCCAGACGGAGTTGGGTATGAAGAATCTCGGTCTTGCCGACGATGAGTTTCCTACCGAGGACGGCTTGGCGCTCATTCCGTATCATAGGGAATCCAGACGCATAAAGGGAGAGGCATTCCTTACGCTTGACGCTGCGGCTGATCCGTATGAATACAGGCATTCATATTATAGGACAGGAATTGCAGTAGGAGATTATGCGGTTGACCACCACCATTTCCGCCATCCGGACTGGCGAAGCCTGCCTGATCTGGAGTTCTATCCGATCCCTTCATTCAACGTGCCGATGGGTGTGCTTATCCCGAAGCAGAATGATGTGGAAAACCTGATTGTTGCGGAGAAATCCGTATCTGTATCCAATCTGATCAACGGTGCAACCCGCCTACAGCCTGTCGTGATGCAGTTGGGACAGGCAGCCGGAACTATAGCCGCTCTTTCTCAGATCGATGGCAAGACCGTCAAAAGGGTCAAAGTGCGTAGCGTTCAGCGTAAACTTCTCGCATCCGGCTGCTATATAATGCCTTATCTTGATCTGCCTAAGGATCATAGACATTTCAAGGCTCTTCAGAGAATAGGTGCAACGGGCTTACTTCGTGGCGAAGGCCGCAATGTCGGATGGGCCAACCAGACATGGTTCAGAGCTGACGATCCTCTTCTTGCAGAAGAAATCTTTATAAAGGAAATCTATAATGGTCCTATCGGGCTAGACAGTGGTCCTGTGACGATAGGGAAGATGCTTGAAGTCCTGAAGGGACTGGGACTTCCGCTGCATAATGCCAATGAATCTTGGTGGAATGAGCTGGGCTTGAGTAACTTCGATGTAGACCGCGTTGCGACCAGACTTGAAGCTGCTGTGGTTATGGATGCAGCATTCGATCCGTTCGGAATGTTCGGTGTTGATTATAACGGAAATTTCACCAGATAGGCTTACTCCGCAACTCCTGCGTCGATCCACGCCTGACAGAGGCTGGTTGAATCCTTGATTGCAAGCTCCTTGTCGATGCCATAGCGTCCGATGAGGAGCTTTGCCATTGTTTCGATGTCAAATTCCATGTCAACCAGCTCTTTCCAAAGGAATGCCGCTGTTGAGTTCAATGATATCAACTTGTTGAAGTTGATATGTTCAAGGCCTTCTCCGGCCACTATGTTTTCTCCGCACATCTCGCGGAGTACAAATCCTTTCTTTATTCTCATAGGGCAAAGTTAGACAAAATTTCGTATATTTGTAAATTCGGATCTAAATACGGATTGTCTTGATGGAAACACATGTAGTGATAATGGCAGGAGGTATCGGTAGCCGCTTCTGGCCTATGAGTACTCCTCAAATGCCTAAGCAGTTTGTGGATGTCATGGGTGTGGGAAAGACCATGATCCAGATGACAGTTGATAGGCTTGCTTCCTTATGCCCGATGAAGAACTTCTGGGTGGTTACGAGCGAACGATATGTTGATATTGTCCGCAAACAGCTTCCTGAAATTCCTGTTGATCATATTCTGGCAGAGCCAGCTGCCCGCAATACTGCGCCATGTATCGCCTATGCATGCTGGAAGATACGCAAACACTATCCTGAGGCTAACGTTGTGGTGACTCCTTCGGATGCACTTGTCCTCAATATTGAGGAATATAGAAGAGTTATCGGTTCAGCATTGGAATTCACACGCGCTGGTGAAAGGATTGTTACGGTAGGAATCTGCCCGACTCGTCCTGAAACAGGTTATGGTTATATAAAGACAGGAGAATATGTCGAGTCGGAAATATGTACTGTAAGTTCTTTCAGAGAGAAACCGTCTCTTGAAGTGGCTGAGGAGTACCTCGCTGACGGCGGATATCTCTGGAATGCAGGAATCTTTGTGTGGAACATAAATACCATAACCGAAGCCTTGAGGCGTCATGCTCCGGGACTGGCCTCTGTAATGGATGAGATGTCGACGTCATTCTATACTCCTGCAGAGAAAGCGGTTGTGGAAAAACTTTTCCCTACTTGCGAGAAGATTTCCATTGACTATGCTGTAATGGAAAAAGCGGACAACATATATACCCTGCCTGCTGAATTCGGATGGAGTGATCTGGGTACATGGGGCTCTCTTTGGACTCTTAAGGAACGCGACGAAAACGGTAATGCTGTAGTTGGTGATGATGTCAGACTGTTTGACTGCAAGAACTGTATTATACATACACCTGACCTCAAGAGGGTTGTGATTCAGGGTCTTGAAGACTGTATTGTTTCCAAGCACGGAGATCGTCTCCTGATTTCAAGGAAGGATCATGAACAGCAGATAACCGACTATTCTAAAGACTGATGGCAGACAATTATCTGGAAAAGAAGATGGAAGCTCTCCAGGCACGTAAGGCCAAGGAGCAGCGTGCAAAGCAGGTAGCGTGGAAGAAACGTATGGATGCCTATCGCAAGAAACTTGAGGAGCAGCGTGCTATCGAAGCGGCTGCTGCGGATACAGCCGGCGCCATAGTCCCAGAGGCCAGCGGCGCAGAGGAGTAAGGGCCATCCATAACCATGAATACAGACGCCATGTCAGACCTTCTGTCTGATATGTGCGTCCTTTTCTTTTTATCTGGTATAGTCGTCCGATTATATCTTCCACATGTGCTGTTTCCTTAAGACCAATATTGCCGTCCCCCATGAGAGTTATGATATCTTCCTTGCGACTGATCACCCTGTGCACTATATACTGCCCCTTGATATCTTTTGCAAGCACGACGGTACCCTTCCTGATTTCCTCATCTTTCCATGGACCGAGAATTATAGTGTCACGAAGGTGCATGATGAAAGGGTTCATGCTGTAGCCCTTTGCCGTCAGCTCTACGGTCAGTCCTTCGGAGATCAGTTTTCTGACCTCTTCCATCATTGTAGCCTTGTCTATCAATATCGTGCTCATACACTGCAAAAATACAGATAATAATTTCTATCTTTGAATGTTTTATGGAAAATCTGCATAATTATATTGTAGCCGGTCATAAGTTCGGCATCTGTCTTCCTGAAGGTATGTCAGCACAGCATCTGCTTAAGCCATATGAGCCTTTCGCTGTCGGTGATGATCAGCAGGTACTGTTTACACTCCGCCTGGAAATGGTTGACAACTTGAGGACAGTTGCTTCAGAGAAGGTGCTCAAATGCCTTAATGACGAACCTCCATATTTCTGGATATTCGAAGAAGAGGATGGGTCGTATAGCTTTGGATTCTCGTATACCAAGACTCATCCTGATTGCATCCTTAAAGTCCCGTCAGCATCCGATGAAAGTATCGTATATGTTAAGAAAGATGGAGCAGAAAAGATCGCCGAGTTTGCCATAAGCAATGCCGTGATGCTTCTGTATACATTCTATACGGCTCCATATGATACAATGATGGTACATGCTTCCGTTATTTCCTACGAAGGACGTGGCTATATGTTCCTGGGTAGAAGCGGAACGGGTAAGAGTACTCATAGCCGTCTTTGGCTCAATCATATTCCAGATACGGAGCTCCTCAATGATGACAATCCGGTTATAAGGGTCTTCGACTCCAAGGCTCTGGTTTATGGAACTCCATGGAGCGGCAAGACTCCTTGCTATAAAAATATGCAGGTTTCTTTGAAGGCTGTTGTCCGCTTGTCCCAGGCTCCGTACAACAAGATCGTTCGCCTTGCTCCGCTGCAGGCTTTCGCTTCTCTCATGCCGGCATGTTCATGCAAGCGTTGGGACAATGAAGCGATGTCTTCGCTGCATAAGTCCGTGGAGAAGACAATCACTATGGTTCCATGCTACCACCTGGAGTGTCTTCCAGATGAGGATGCTGCCAGGGTTTGTTATAATGCTGTTCTAGCTGAATAATACAATCCCTTATAAATGAAAAGTGGATGACCCTCATTGAGGATCATCCACATATTGTAATCTGTAATGTTCAGTTTAGAGAACTGGACCAGCAGCTACGAGAGCCTTACCGAGGTCGTTTCCTGTGAACTTAGCGAAGTTCTTGATGAAGCGGCCTGCGAGATCCTTAGCCTTCTCCTCCCACTGGCAAGCGCACTCGTAAGTGTCGCGTGGATCGAGGATAGCTGGGTCAACGCCAGGGAGTTCTGTAGGAACAGTGAAGTTGAAGTAAGGGATCTGCTTAGTAGGAGCCTTGTCGATAGAACCGTCGAGGATTGCGTCGATGATTCCGCGAGTGTCCTTGATAGAGATACGCTTACCTGTACCGTTCCATCCTGTGTTCACGAGGTATGCCTTGGCACCAACCTTCTCCATTCTCTTAACGAGCTCCTCACCGTACTTGGTTGGGTGGAGTGAAAGGAATGCTGCACCGAAGCAAGCTGAGAAAGTAGGAGTTGGCTCAGTGATACCGCGCTCTGTACCTGCGAGCTTAGCAG
>JAGBTT010000128.1 GCA_017631175.1 Bacteroidales bacterium | reverse complement strand
TGCGACCTGTTTTGCGTAATACAGGCCAAGACCGTAGCCTCTGACTGTATGTATGTCTCCTGTCGGAACTCGATAGAACTTCTCGAATACGTGTGAAAGATGTTCCTTTGCTATTCCACTACCGTTGTCTTCTATCTCAATGGTCACGTTTCCAGACTCATCAGATACTCTGATATCCACCATAGGATCTGTAGAATATTTAACGGCATTGTCGATGACAGTGGCAAGTAGGTTCTTGATATGGAATTCATCAGCCATGATCTTTATATCCTCGGCACAGTCTATATTGAAGACAGCTGTGTTCATCCCGGCTCCTTGAGTGAGCACGCTGATGATTTCCTGAAGATACACCATGGTAGGATTATATTTATATTCACGACCCTCTACAGACACAGAAAGGATGTGTTCTACCATAGTAGAGAGTTGAGTGAGCTGCGTTTCCACTATTTCAAGGTAACGGCTCCTTCTGTCCGGATCCGCATCGGCTGAGAAATTCCTCAAGGCATCAGTCGCTGTAACGGCGACGGATATCGGGGTCTTCAGTTCGTGCGTTATGTTGTGCGTGAAGTCACGTCTCATTTCTTCAAGGGTCTTCTGACGGAACATTGTCCTGACAAGATATATAAGTACGCCCGCAAGAAGGATGATGATGGCGACTGACGATGCTATCAGGCCCCACATCCTACCGAGGAAGACCTTGAAGGGCATTTCTATTGAAACAAGAAGCGAATATGAACAATCATCATCTATAGGCACTATCGTAGTCATTGGATTGTTTAGAACCGGTCTCTCGCCATTGGTCATCACTACCCGAGATTTTCCATCATCGTTGAAGAGCACTTCTGCATAATATGGCTGCAAAGCATCCAGTTCCATCAGGTTAGGTTCGAAGTAGAGACTGAAGTCGTCGAGATTGATCCTGACGTACTTGGCATCTGCAAGTCCCGGGATTGCATCCATACGGAACGCCTTATATATGCTCTTGTATATGGCGGATTCCACTCTTCGCTTGAAGTCTGTCACGGAATCGCTATACATACGATACACCCATACTGATTGCACTACCGCAAGGGAAAGCAGGGATGCAATCGCCAGGATTGATATGTTTCTGAAGTATTTTCGTGACATTTTCAATGGATTTATTGCAAAAGTAGTAATAAATTTCGCTTTGCTGACCGAGTTAACATTAGTTAACATTTATTAACATTCAGTTAACACAGAATGCGGATTTATGTCTCTATATTTGCCATCGGAAAACCGGTTTCATCATTGTCAAACATTAAAGGAACATTGTTATGAAAAAGTTGATTCTTATTATCTCGATGGCTTTGGCCAGCAGTATTGCATTTGCTCAGAACAGCAATGACAATACTCTTTATATTATCGATGGAGTCGTAGCGACAAAGGCGGCGGCAGATGAACTGCCAAGCGATGCAATCCGAAATATGAATATCGTGAAAGGCGTAGAATCTGTAGTCATCATTACAACTCAGGCAGGAAGAGAGATTTCCGGACGAGTGGTAGATGTTGAAGGTAAGCCTATGACCGGAGTTCTTGTAATGGTTCCAAAGACAAAGGTCGGCGTAGCGACTGATGCCAACGGATACTATAAGATTAATCTTGCTGCCGGAGAGGCTTTCCTGAACTATATGTATGTGGATTATCCGACAAAGACTGTCCAGGTCGATAAGGCCAATATGGACGATGTGGTGATGGATAAGAATGCACCCGAGAACCTCGTAGTGATCAAAGAACTGAAAGGCGACGTGGTAAGCGTCAGAGGTGTAAAGAAAGAAGATGTGGAGCCGTTATATCTGGTAAAATCAGCAGATGGCAAAATCAAGAAGGTAGATAGCCTTGAATCAATCTCACCTAACAACATCAAGACTATGAATGTCTTCAAAGGCGATAAGGGCGAGCAGTTCAAGAAGTATGGCGACACTTCCAATGGTGTGGTGCTGGTTGAACTCAAGTAATTATAGTTAAACATAAATACGGTTCCGGTCAGAGGGCATGAGCCTTCTGGCCGGAATTCTTATTTGTTTACCAGCAGTTTATACCCCTCCCCTCGCACGTTGACGATGCGGATGCATGGGTCGGGTTCGAGACGGCGACGGAGTTTAGAGATGAATACCTGAAGGCTGCGGGAGTTGAAGAAGTCATCGTCGCCCCAGAGTTCCAGAAGGAGAGGTCTTGTGTAGAGGGTCTCTCCTTTGCTTGCACATAGAAGTTCGAGGATCTTCGCTTCGCGTGGTGAGAGTTCTTCAGATGTGCCGGCATAATCGAGACGAAGTGTGTCCGGATGGAATGTGAATTCACCGATTCTGTATGTCTGAGGAACAGGAGCGGTCTGGACCTGCCTTCTTCCTGCCAATGAGCGCAGCCTGACGATCAGTTCCATCATTCCGAACGGTTTCTTGAGATAGTCGTTTGCTCCGAGTTCAAAGCCTTCCACAACGTCGTCTATGGCAGATCTTGCTGTCAGGAAGAGGACGGGGGTCTGCTGGTCGGTCTGCCTTATCTGCCTTACCATTGTGAATCCGTCCATCTTCGGCATCATCACATCTGCGACCAGGACATCCGGCTTTTCTGCATAGAACTTATGCAGTCCTTCCTCTCCATCCATAGCGGTGCGGACATTGAAGCCCTGACTGGTCAGGGTGTTGCGGATTATCAAAACGAGGTCTGGCTCGTCTTCTACAAGGAGTATGTTGATGGAGTCGTTCATTATGTCAAATTTAGATCCCCGATCAAGTCGGGGATGACGTTAAATATATGTCGGGGATGACGTCATTGCCGGCTTGACCGGCAATCTCCTATGTTTGTAACGGTAAACACGGTGCCTTTGCCTTGTTCGCTTTCCACGCTGATGTTCCAGCCGTGCTTTTCCACTATGCTATGGACATAATACAGTCCGAGGCCGTAACCCTTCACATCGTGAAGATTGCCGGTGTGGGCGCGATAGAACTTCTCGAATATATGTTTCAGGTCGGATGGTGACATTCCTATGCCGTTGTCGCTGACGGTCAGTCTGTTTCCTTCTGCTGCGATATTTATTGAGACTTTTTCGCCGGAATATTTCACGGCATTATCTATCAGGTTGTTCAGGATGTTGCTCAGGTGCATCCTGTCCGCATTGACGGTGAAATCGGAAGGGATATCAACTGTGAATGCAACATTCTTTATTGCCTTCATCCTATGCTTTTCCACAATATCATCAACCAATGCAGCAAGATCAATGTCTTCACGGTGCAGAACCAGACCTTTCCTACGTTCCATACTCATCGAGAGGATCTGCTCGACAAGTCCGCTCAGATGCTCCAGCTGGCTCTGCGATATCTCGAGATATTTCCTTCGCTGCTCCGGCGAGTCTTCATCAGGGAAGTTCAGAAGGGCATCGTTTGCTGCGTAGGCAACCGATATCGGAGTCTTGAGTTCGTGGGTCATATTGTTGGTGAAGTCAGACTTCATCTCATCGAGAGACTTCTGAGTGCGGATGACGTGTATCAGATACAGGAAGACTGCAACAAGGACGATAAGAATCAGCACAGAGGCGACAAGGATTCCTGTCATCTGCTTCAGGACAGCCTTTCCTACAGGCTCGATCCACAGTCTGTACATTGCCGTTTCCTGAACATCAAAGACATATTCAAATGAAATAGCATCATCACTTGGCACATATCCATCCGTGCAGAGCGAAGCAAGTACTTTCGGTTCTCCTTTCTGTACAATTGTAACATTGAAATTCACAAGAGAGTCTGCGAAAGTGATAAGTTCTATCTTATGTTGGCCATCCAGTCCGGCCTCCTTCAAAGACACAGTCAGCAGCGAATCAAGAAGCCCAAAGTTCAGATTACCGTCTATCGCATCTATTCCGGTGTGCATTCCTCGGATCATCTGAACGGACATGTTATCCAGAGATTTGAACATGCTCTCCTGTTCTGATCTCTCTGGCTTCGGAGGGAGGCTGTCAGTCTGCATCACGCTGCTGGTTGTCTGGCTGACCCTCTTTGTCACACCTGTCTTCTGACCATTTATCTGTCTGCCCAGAGTGTCCTGTTCATATTGTGTGGTGCTGATTTCCGACACAAGCATACCTCCTGATCCATATCCGGCACCGACGGTGATGTCGCCTGTGAAACCCACTCCTGCCTTTTGATCGCGGGCTTTCTGCAGGCGTGCCATCATTTCGTTGAAGTCGCAGTTTCGGAGTGCAGTACGGACTGCATTCTCGGTCTTTGTCACCTCGCTGCGATACATTCTTATGAGCCACCAGCTCTGGTATGTAAACAGACAGGCCATGACTATGATGACCGCAACTGCTATATGTTTCAGGTTGTTCTTCATATCTGCAAAGTTATTCAAATATCCATTGTCTTCGCAGACGTTAACACTATTTAACACTGTTTAACATTGGATAACATATTTTGAGAAGTGTGTTTGTGAACTTTGCGGAAAAGATTCTCACGTCGGGACTATGTCCCTCCTCAGAATGACATAAAAAACAAATATTATGAAACGGACACTATTCTATTTATTTTGTACAATGATATGCATCAGCGCATATTCTCAATCGAAGGATGAAAGTCTCGACAGTCTCTATTATTCTTTGCCTGAGGCTATGGTTACGGGTGACAAGCCGATAGTCAAGGCTGACAAGGGAAAGCTTATCTATGACCTTCCGCATATCATCAAGGATTTACCTGTAGATAATGCTTATGACGCCATCAAAGAGCTGCCGGGAGTCATTGAAAGCAATGGCTCTTTCACGCTTGCCGGACGAGGAGCAAAGGTTGTCATTGACGGAAAGGTCACGAATATGACTTCAGACCAGCTGAATATGCTTCTGAAAAGTATCCCGGCTTCAAGCATAGCCAATGCTGAAGTGATGTATAGTGCTCCTGCGAGGTATCAGGTGCGTGGGGCGATGATCAATATCACATTGAAGAAGGCAGACGGGGATGTGTCTCCTGTGTTGGGAGAAATCACCGGTAAATGGCAATATCAGGAAAGGCATGCATTTGAAGAAAGGGCAAGCCTTATATTCAACAAGAACAGATTTTCAGGTGACGTACTGTACTCTCATACTCACGGCGAGAATTTCAGGGAGACCAGCACAGAGTCTCATCATACACTCAATGACGGAACCGTGCACGACATCATAAGCGATGCTGTAGTGAACGGAAAGGGATACAATCACAACTGGAGGGTCGGAGCCGACTATCTCATTGATAAAGATCATTCCATCAGCGGAGTCTATACGGGATTATGGTCCGATGATTATTCCCTGCAGAAATCAAGCGGCACATATAACACGTTCAATGAGTACAGCACCAATAAGAAGATGCATAATGCGAGACTGGACTATCATGCTCCATTCGGTCTGTCTGCCGGAGCAGAGATGACACTGTATGAGGCTCCGATTCTGCAGAGTATGAGCGATTACGACGGAAACAATATATTGACCGGCACCGACAATCAGAGAATCAGCAGATGGAAAGCCTTCGTCTCGCAGGAGCATAATACCAAAAGCGGCTGGGGAATAAATTACGGAGTCATCTTCAACACCTCCACCGATGACAGCTGGCAGAAATTCACAGGCACCGGGGCTGTTCCGGAAGATATGTCATCTGTACAGACGGAGAGCATTCTGAACATATATGCAGGATTCAACAAGACATTCAACGGCAAGCTGATGGTTGACATATCCCTTGCAGGTGAACGATATCACAGTCCTATGTGGAAGATGTGGGATCTGTATCCTAATGCTGTTGCCGTATATATGCCGAATAAGGATCATCTGGTTCAGTTATCGGTGAGCAGCGAAAGGAACTATCCTGAATATTGGGCGGTCAAGAGTTCGACGAATGTAGGAATGGGTGGATATCAGCAGATCATAGGTAATCCTGACCTGAAGCCATCAAGTTCCTGGAACAGTCAGTTTGTCTATATGCTGAAGAACAAGTATATTCTTGCTGCCTGGTTCAATTATACGGATGATTACTTCATCCAGACTGAATATCTCCATCCGGAGCGTCTTAATAATATCTACAAGTGGATGAACTTCGATTTTCATTATACTGCCGGCATGCAGTTGAGTATTCCTTTCAAAGTCGGAAAATGGCTTGACACCAAACTGACATTGACCGGACTGTATCAGCGTGAGAAGGATTCGGATTTCTATGATATCCCGTTTGACAGGGGGCGATTCGGTGTCCAGGCAAGGATGAACAACAATATCACCATCTCAAGGAAACCGTTCCTCCTTATGAACATTGCCGGAAATTATCATTCAGGTGGTATTCAAGGAATAATGGACATCCCTCAAGGAGGAGGCTTGGACATGTCTCTTACATGGAAATTCAATAAGGACAGAGCAAGTCTGAAAGCAGGATGTTATGACATCTTCGAAACCCAAGGCGTTTCACCATACATCAATTATGGCAATCAGGTCGTTAAGAACTGGTATCCTTCATACAGAAGTTACAACGTTACCTTTACATACCGTTTCGGAGCTTATAAGGAGAAAAAGAGAGAGGAGGTAGATACGAGCAGGTTCAGGTAATTTTATAGTAGATACTATTGCATTTCTGCCCCCCCCAATTATATTTGCAGTATGGAACGAAATGGTGCGGTTTTGCATCTATATATAGACAGTTAAACGAACTTATATGAAACGAATCTTGATTTTGCTGGCAGCGATTGTCTGCCTTTGCGGATGTGAGAAGATCTTCACGCCTATGAGTGTCACCCTATCAGCAGATGGCGAAACTGTGACAGTACACACATCCATTCAGCCACAGACATTGGATATTCTGAATTACGACGGAGAAGGCGTCAAAATCCCGGAATATGATGAGGAAAGCCAGACCTATACAGTCACGAATGACTGGCTTACTGCAAGCATTTCTGAAGCATCTTATGATAACGGGCAGTACGAACTTGTCCTTACAGCCGTTAAGAATACAACCGGAAAGCGAAGGACTCTCTATGTGGGAGGAATGGACAAGAACTATCAGGACAGCATGAAAGTTACACAGGAATAATAAGGCATTATACTATGAAACGAATCTTGACAATTATGGCAGCGGTTGTCTGCCTTGCCGCTTGTGAAAAGCCTGTAGATACGTCGAAGATCATCGGAACTTGGAGCGAGTGTTATGATGATCCGAACTTCATCATGGACGGCACTGTGGAATATACATTCAAGGCAGACGGAACATATCAGGTGTATGCGTATGATGCATTATCCGGCAATGAGGTTACAAGGACACATGAATATACCCTTGACGGGAATGTGATTACTTTGAATACTGCTGCTACTGACAGCGCACATAGCCCAAGTTATACGATCACTGAACTTGATGGCAAGGAGATGTCCTGGCAGAAGGTCGGCACGACTTATACCCCTGGTTCAAACGGCAGTGATTATAAACATTTCAAGAGAAAATGATGAAACACATATTTCTGTTCATATGTCTTTTCGTCAGCATATATTCCTACGCTATAATCCCTGACAGAAAGTATGTCCGGCTGCCTCAGGAGGTGGGGCTGATCTATAAGGAAATGGATGTGACCACAAAGGACGGCTACAGGATCGAGACGTGGTTTTATCCAGCTCAGGATGTTCCGGCAGAGAATGCCGGACAGACTGAGATGCTGCCATATAAGACTATCGATGACAGCAGGAGACCTACCTTGATCATCTGTAACGGCGATGCCGGCAATATGTCTTATCAGCAGATTTCTCTGGCATATCTTTATGCTGCGAATGGTATCAACGTAGTCACTTTTGACTGGAGGGGATTCGGAGAAAGTTCGGAGTTTGAGATGAATCCGGATTACCTTTGCTATACGGAAATGCTTACTGACTTTGATGCTGTGATCAAGGCTATGAGCAAGGAGAAGGTTGTGGATAGGAAAAAGATTTATGTAATGGGCTGGTCCACCGGTGCATATCTAGCTATGATAGCAGCCCACAACAACAGGCTGGTGCAAGGATGCATCCTGAGTGGTACTCCTTCGTCGTTTGAGGATGCGATTCCGCATCTTGTGAAAGTTCATCCGAAAGGTAAGACTGAAAAGAATCTGCTTGTTCCGGACGATTTCCCTCGCGGTCAGATGCCGGCTCTTGTGGCGCCGAAGTTCAGAAAGGACATTCTGCTGGTTGTCGGTAGCGAGGACAACAGGACTCCTCAGTGGATGTCAGAGAAGATCTACAATGCTCTGCCTGCAGGAATCAATAAGAAAATGTCGGTATATGAGGGCGCAGGTCACGGAGGCACCGAGTTTCCTTTCTTTGTGGATTGGGGACGATGGGCTGAGGAGACAGTGGGATTTATGCTGAATTAGTCTGTAATTTTTGAAAAATAACGGTGTAACATGACGAATGCCTCTCTGCGGAGAGGCATTGATTATTAGAAATCTAATTTCAGCTGTCTTTTGTCTAGTATGTCTTCTAGACTAATGATACTTGAGTTATGGATATGATACTTTGCTAGAAAGTCATTTATCTTACGCGAGTTAGAATTTTTGTAGTCACTGATTTCCCATTCTACGTGTTTTAATTTGTCTGCAATTATCGCCATATATGGCTCATCAATTTGCGAAAAAGAAAAACCGTACACATGTACTTTATCAATGTCGTCCAAATTTTGAAAAAAGTCAAGATTGTTTGCTATAATTTCTTTGACTGGTTTACGTAGTCTATGTAATTGATCAACTGCAGCATCGCGAGCTAGTTGTTCATGGAATTCTACTCTATTGGCAAATTCTTCTAGGCAATGTTGTAATTCTTCATCAGAAAGACCGTCAGGAATGTTTGGCTCTTCCTCATCATTAAGTGCTATAATATCATTACGGTCTTTTCCATGTCCGAGAATGAAATTCTCTGAATGGCCGATTTCTAAATCGTCTATACATCCATGAATATGTAGAATCTGTTTAAAATCTATCCCATATAAATTTTCAAGGGTTTTCGTATAATTGAATGTCAAGAATACTGAGTTTACTGTTTCTATATTCAGGCTCAATTCAGGTACTGGCTTGTTCAGTTGCAATATCCATTCGTGAAATGTCTCAATAATGTTGTTGAATAGGACTTCGAGTTTGTTGTTAACTTCAATCTCTGCATCATTCCAGGTTCTATCGCAATGTTCAGATAATAAATCTGGGCGATTTTCATATGCGACTTCTCCTGCAACTGAGTAGATGTCTAGTTCTCCCAATTTATTCTCAAAATCACTCCACCATTCTACATCACAATCTATAAATATTTCATTTATCTCACCTAGTAGCTCTGGGTGATAATCAGCTAGGTATTCATAGAAAGCTCTATATGAACTATTGATTCGATGATGGAGGTCAAATCCGTTTCCAATTATATAGAGATGTTGCATTATAATAACAGGTATAGATGTCGCTAAATGATGTGATGAAGATACAGGAGATACAAAAGTTCTTCTTAATGATGAAATTTTTGAAGATTTAAGTAATAATATTAACAATTTTAGTATCTTCGCATCGTCTTTACCACGGTAAGGAATATACAGAGGTCTCGAACGCTGAACCAGTTAATCAGCGTTCTTTTTTATATCTACGATAAGGTGAGCTTATTTTTTGTCACTTCATTTCTCCGAGCAGATTATATTTCACCTTAATCTTATTCAGAGCATTCTTTAACTCGCTTCGGCATTCCGAAGGAATCCAAACACAACCAATTACAGCATATCTGTGTGATTCTTTATCGAACAATGCCTCCACACAACTTTCGTCACAATATACTTCGTAATTCATATCTTATACATTTTCTTCAAAGATAATCATATTCTTCTTTCCTAGTGCATTCGATGTATTCTATGCACTTTGGGGTAAGGGTAATACCGATGGCATACTTTTAGGTATCGCGTTTTCATCTAATATTTCACGATATGAAAACGAACGACAAGAAACATCTCACCTCAGAGAACGGCCGACCCATTCCGGACAATCAGAACACTCAGACAGCAGGGCATCGCGGACCTATGACATTGCAGGACACTTGGCTTCTTGAAAAGATGGCCCACTTTGACAGAGAGGTCATTCCTGAGAGAAGAATGCACGCAAAGGGTGCGGGAGCATACGGAACATTCACCGTCACTCACGACATCACAAAGTACAC
>JAGBTT010000017.1 GCA_017631175.1 Bacteroidales bacterium | reverse complement strand
GACCCTTGGTCATTCCGTAGCAGGCTGTTCCAAGACCACCTGCGATATGAGGAGGGAACTCCCATCCGAACATCAGAACTCTCATTACTTATCCTCCTTCTTATATTGTTTCATAACATGTACTATCTGCAGGAGAGCTGCGGTACTCATCGCTGAAGCAATCGCTCCGTGCGGCTCGTGAGGTGGGTCTCCGTCATAAAGCTCGGAGAACTGACCTACACCGTGCTTGCTGTTGTCCTCGAAGAATCCCTCAACGAGATACTTTGCACGACCATAGAATGTAGAACCCATCATGCGGAAGCAGAGGTCAATGTATGGTGCGAGAAGGTCAGGGAATGCACAGCCCTGGTGATATGCGAGGTCGCGGTCGATCTGCGATCCCTCGTATACGCCTCTGTAAGCCTCGTTTCTTGGAGAAAGCGACCTGAGACCTCTCTTTGTGAGGAGCTCGTCGTTGATTGTCATCACTACCTCTGAGATAACCTCATCATCAAGCGGACAATACTCCAGGTATGCAGGGATGAGCATGTTAGGTCTGACAGCCTGATCAAGCGGACCGTTTCCTACATAGTCCACGAGATAACCCCACTCAGGCTTCCAGAAAGTAGGCTGGAAGTTCTCCTTCACGAGGTCACGTACTGCCGACCATCTCTCTACAAACTCGCTCTTCTTAGGACCATACTTGTTCTCCATGTCGATAGCGAAGCAGAGGGCGTTGTACCAATATGCGTTGGTCTCAACCTGATAACCTGCTCTTTCTGTAACAGGGTGTCCGTATACGTAAGCGTTCATCCATGAAAGGGCAACGCCGTCCATCTGAGCCCAGAGGAGTCCGTTAGGATGCATCGCGATCTCCTTTCTCTGACCAGGAGCATAGCTCTCGATGATCTTCTTGAGGGTCTCGCCGTATTTCTTCCAGATCTGTCTTTCCTTGCCGCTGAAGCGGATGTACTGCTGGAGGGTCTCGGTAAGTCTGAGAGGAGCCTCGCACTGGGTAGTACGATGGAAGAGACGGTCCTGCTCGTCTGCGATAAGGGTATCGAGAATCCTCTCGAACTGGTCGCAGTCGCCGTTTGCGTAAAGTGTAAGGCCAGGGAGAGAGGCGATGGTCTCTCTGAGAAGACCGGTCTCAAGCCATGAGAAACCGGCATTGATGCGTGCCCTGTCACCGGTATCGCACTTGAAGATCTCCGCATTGTTCTTGAGGAGGTCCTCATAAGTATCTGCTACAGGCATCTTCTTGAGCGTATCAGTGAACTTTCTCTTAAGGCCCTTAGGGTTGATTTCGTTTACTGAAGCAGAGAATACCACTGAATCGCCCGGCTTCATCTCGATAGAGAATGCGCCTGGAACAAAGAGGTCCTCCCTGCAGTCGAATCCGCGGCGGTACTCGTCAGAGTATGTCACACCGCTATACCAATATGGCTGATACTTGAATGTCGGCTGACCCGAAAGCTGCATGTTCAGATAAGGGAAGCCGTTGTAAAGACGGAATGCCACACCACCGTCAACCTCATCATATCCGGTATAAGCCTCGGAGTTCTGACTGGTAAGGCTGTGGACGCTTCTGAACGCAAGGAAAGGCTTCAGCGAAAGCGTAAGCTTCGACGGAGCCTGAAGAAGTTCGTACTTGATGAGCACCTGATCGTTGTCAGGAACCATCATGATGGTCTTGGTGAACAGGATTCCTCCGACCTTATAAGTCACTACCGGTACAGGATCAGCATCGAAGTCCACGATGTACTTATGTCCCTTAGGATCATAAGTGTCGCCGTAGCAGTGGATTCCGAGGTTGAACTGCTTACCTCTGAGGACCAGACTCTCATCCAGCGCAGAAAGCAGCATATACTTTCCGCCACCCAGCTCATCAACAGGGACAGCGAGCAGTCCGTGATAACGCCTTGTGTTGCAGGTCACGATAGACGTGTTGCAATAAGCGCCTGTCTCATTCGCCGCGATGATCTCACGCTTGAGCGAATACTCCAGGTTCACAAGCTCGGACTTGTTGAATTTAAGAAAAGCCATAAAATCTATATTAGTTAGTCAATTTTCTTCAAAACAATTGCAGTACGGCTAGGGAGATACAGGGACATTGAATCATTGTATTTTCCGCTACCGTTCTCACTCCTGACAGGTACACTGAAATGCACCTCTCCAGTCTTCAGTCTGGAGAAGCCGTCAAATTCGTTTTCGTCTGTATTC
Source organism: Bacteroidales bacterium (assembly GCA_017631175.1). Classification (GTDB taxonomy): domain Bacteria; phylum Bacteroidota; class Bacteroidia; order Bacteroidales; family UBA932; genus Cryptobacteroides. The sequence continues at coordinate 3,306 of JAGBTT010000017.1, read as the reverse complement.
AAGATCGCCTCATATTTTCCGGCCGGCACTGCAAAGCCGTAGTCGGTGAATGAAGCGTCGGGGTTGAAATTGAGTGCAAAGATACAATCTTTTCTTTTGAAAATAAGTATCTTTTTCTGCTCATCTTGCACAAAAAGTTCCGGAACCTCATCAAGAATTGACTCCTCACGCGCCATTTCGATCATCGCCTTGTCAAAATTGCGCAGATACCTGTATCTCAGATAGTCAGGCTCGGCAAGAGACCACTGCCTCCTGGCGTGCTTGTAAGACCACCCGTTTCCTTCGCGAGGGAAGTCGATCCACTCAGGATGTCCGAACTCGTTGCCCATGAAGGTGAGGTATCCGTTACCGCATGTAGCCATGGTCACAAGACGTATCATCTTGTGCAGGGCCATGCCTCTGTCAACAACAGGAGACTGCGATTCCTTGTTCATCGAAGTATACATTTCTGCGTCCATCAGACGGAAAGCTATGGTCTTGTCTCCCACCATCGCCTGGTCATGACACTCGGCGTAACTGATGGTCTTTTCGTCCTCACGCTTGTTGGTGAGCTGCCACCACATCTCGCCCATGCTCCAGTGGTCGTCAGAGAGTTCCTTGATCCATTTGATCCAGTTGTCGGCCACACCCATGCTCATGCGGAAGTCAAAGCCTACTCCGCCCATCTCCAGCGGAGCCGCCAGACCGGCCATACCGCTGACATCCTCCGCAATGGTGAAGGCATCCTCGTTCATCTCATGGATCAGGATGTTCGCCAGGGCCAGATATGCGATCGCATTGTCATCAACACCCTGGTTGAAATAGTTCTCATAACCGACGAATGCCTTCTCCAGACCATGATCCCAGTAGAGCATGCTGGTAACTCCGTCGAAACGGAAACCGTCGATATGATATTCCTCCATCCAGTACTTGCAGTTTGACAGGAGGAAATATTTGGTCTCATCCTTGCCGTAATCGAAACAGCGGGAGCCCCATGCCGGATGCCTTCCCTGCCATCCGTCATAGAAATAGAGGGTCTCCTTTCCATCGAAATTACCGAGTCCTTCAGCCTCATTGTCAACGGAATGCGAATGCACGATATCCATCACCACGGCAATGCCGAGCGCATGCGCATCATCAACTAGAGCCTTGAATTCTTCAGGCGTTCCGAAGCGTGAGCTGAGGGCATAGAAGTTAGCGACCTGATAGCCGAAGGAACCATAATACGGATGCTCCTGAAGAGCCATGATCTGCAATGTATCATAGCCAAGGTCGGCAACCTTAGGAAGGACATTCAGACGGAACTCCTCGAATGTTCCGACCTTCTCCTCCTCCGCCGCCATGCCGATGTGGCATTCATAGATCAGCGGGTGCTGACGTTTGCCCGGCTTGCCGTGCTTCCACTCGTATGGCTTCGGATCCCACACCTGTGCGCAGAATGTCTTCGTATGCGGGTCCTGAACGGTCCTTGTCACGTAAGCAGGAAGCCTTTCGGCACCTCCGCCAGGCCACTCTATATATAGTTTATATAGCGTGCCATGGTCAAGGAACATGGACGGGAGCACGATCTCCCAGTTTCCGCCACCTATAGGCTTGAGGGCGTATGCCTCTGTGCGCTTCCAGTTGTTGAATTCTCCGATTATATAGATCTTGTTGGCGTTAGGAGCCCACTCGCGGAACACCCAGTTACCCTTGGTGTCGCGATGGAGTCCATAAAACACGTGGTTATTCATGCCTTTGGCAAGAGAACCGTCCACCGACATCCTCTCCTTGAGATCCATAATCATCTCATGACGACGGTCAATGACCTCCTTGTATGGCTCCAGCCACTCGTCATGGTCATAAATCATATTCTTCTTTGCTTCCATATGCTTGTTTTCTGTCAATTCATTCCTTCAACCTTCTCGCGGACCCCACGCAGGTAGTCACGGCAGGCCGAGATCAGCTCTTCCGACCTCTTTATATACTTGTCGATATCCTCGATCCCCGTCTTGGGATCCTCCACCTTGGCGGCTATCGCCTCCAGCTCCTCTATCGCTTTGCCATAGTCAAACTTCTGTTCCATATACTTCCGCTTTAATTATTCCGTCAGAGAACATCACCGACATCCTGTCACCGGCAGAAACGCCGGCAGCACTCTTCAGCACCACACCCTGCGCATCCACGGCAAGTGCATATCCCCTTTCCATTATCCTGCGCGGATCGGCCGCCGCAATCCTTGTCCGCAACACGTTCAGCGCAGACTCCGCAAGCGACGCCTTCATCGCAAACGCATTCCTTATCCTGTCCCCAAGTCGTCCCGTCTGGCTCTCCATCGCCGAAACCCTTGCCGAAAACGCCAGCCTCATGCGTGTCTGATACGAAGTCAGCCTTGCATCCTCATCCTCATACATCTCCATGATGAAGTCGGCCAGAGCAGTCGGAGTCTTCACATACTCATGGGCCACCATGTCACATACATGGAAATCCTGATCATGACCGATTGCAGTCAGCACCGGCAGCGGATACTGCGCAATCACTGCAGCGAGTTCATAGTCATCGAAACATGCCAGGTCCAACTTCGAACCTCCTCCACGAAGGATCAGCACTGCATCATATCCCTTTCCCGACTCCATCACGGCATCCAGCGCCGCAATGATCGAGGCAGGACAGTCGACGCCTTGCATAAGGGCCGGGTACAGATCCGGAGCGACCTTGAACCCGTATGGGTTTTCATCGAGATGACGCATGAAGTCACGATAGCCGGCCGCATCTGACGCCGAAATCACCGCAAGGTGATATGGCAGAGCCGGCAGAGCCAGCTCCTTCTGAAGATCCATAAGACCTTCCGATTGCAGGCGTTCTATGGTCTTCTGTCTCTCCAGCTCCTTTAAACCGAGAGAATACTCAGGATCTATATCATTGATTATAAGAGAGAAACCATACAGTTGACTGTATGTCGGCTGTACCTCCACGAGAATCACCATGCCCTCCTGGATGGGCGATCCTGTGACCGACTCGAAATACGGAGCTATGAACCTGTACTTAGAACTCCAGATGATGGCACTGGCCTTTGCGACCAGTCCGTTTTCATCGCTCTGGGACAGTTCCATATAACAATGGCCTCCGTTACGTGCCTTGACGGCTGCAACTTCGGCCTTGATCCACAAACGGTTAGGAAAAAGCGATTCTACCCCCTTCTTAAGCCTTGACTGAAACTCAAACAGGTCGATAAATTCCTTTTCCATATCCATTTCCTTTCTATCGCAACAAATTTAGTAAAAATTTTCATATATTTGCGCACGTTTTAAGGAACCTGATTTTTTATGAAGATTACAGAAGCCCTTT
>JAGBTT010000127.1 GCA_017631175.1 Bacteroidales bacterium | reverse complement strand
CGTGCTTTCAAGGCGGTTTATCCTGACGGACTTACCCAGGAAAACATTACGGACGCGATCGAGCAGTTCGAGCGCACTCTCGTGACTCCGAATGCACGCTTTGACAAGTGGCTCCTTGGCGACGATGAGGCAATTACGCCAGAGGAACTTGCCGGTTATGAACTCTTCAAGAAATATGACTGTGCTACATGTCACGTCGGCCACAACCTCGGTGGTCAGTCTTACGAACTCATGGGACTCCGCAGACACTATTTCGCCGAGAGGGGAGAGGAGATCACTGTCGAGGATCACGGCCGCTTCAAGGAGACTGGTCTTGAGCGCGACCTCCACCGCTTCAAGGTTCCGGGCCTTCGCAACATCGAGCACACATGGCCATACTACCACGACGGCACACGCCACACCCTCGAGGAGGCGGTGTATGACATGGGTCTCTACCAGAGCGGCGTCGAGCTTACAGACGAAGAGGTTGACCTCATGGTTCAGTTCCTCCTCACGCTCACTGGAGAGTATCAGGGCGAGCCTCTGACCAATCCTAACGATCGTTCTATGATTCATGGTCACGATCATGAATAAAGCAAAATGAGAATGAAGAGATTTTTCACATTTATAATACTCCTTCTTGTAGCGTTACCCTCTATTTTATCAGCAGAATATCCTAAGGTGGCACGTTTCACCAAGGAGGAGATGATGGATAAGGTCAAGGGCGGATGGGCAGGACAGGTCATCGGTTGTTCCTATGGAGGTCCAACGGAGTTCAGATGGCAGGAAAGGATGATAGAGGATAGTGTGAAAATCTCATGGAATGAAACGGACTATATAGTCAACTATATGAAGAGGGTCCCTGGTCTTTATGATGATGTATATATGGACCTGACCTTCGTAGGAGTATTCGACCGCCTGGGTATAGATGCCCCGGTAGATTCTCTAGCCCATGAGTACGCTCATGCCGGGTATCAGCTTTGGCATGCCAATCAGGCGGGTCGATACAACTATCTCAATGGCATGAGACCGCCTCACACCGGTCACTGGAAAAACAATCCTCATGCCGATGACATAGACTATCAGATCGAAGCTGACTTCGCCGGCCTTATGGCTCCCGGAATGCCTAATGCGGCATCTGAAATCTCTGACAGGGTCGGCCATATCATGAACTACGGCGACGGATGGTATGGCGGAGTGTATGTGGGAGCAATGTATTCCCTTGCCTTCATATCAAGCGACGTGAACTTTATTGTAACCGAGGCGCTCAAGACAATCCCGCAGAAGAGCAAGTTCCATAAATGCATAACAGGGGTCATTGACTTTCACAAGAAGAACCCTCACGATTGGAAAGCCGCATGGGAAGATTGTCAGAAGAAATGGGGAAAATGCGAGGTGGGCTGCCCTGAAGGTATATTGCGCACGTTCAACATCGATGCTGTCGTCAACAGTGCCTACATCGTGATAGGTCTGCTCTATGGCGAGGGTGACTTCGGCAAGACCATAGATATCGCCACGCGTTGCGGACAGGACTCAGACTGCAATCCGGCATCGGCTGCGGGTATTCTCGGCACGGCCATCGGATATGAAAATATCCCGGCCATGTGGCTGAATCCTCTCAAGAATGCGGAAGACATCGACTTTGCATATACCGAGTACTCACTGAACGATACGTACTCCATGGGATTCAGGCAGGCTCTTGAGGTGATTGTGCAGAACGGAGGAAAAGTCGACGGGGATATCGTGGAAATCAAATGCCAGAAGCCTAAAAAGGTAAGGTTCGAGCAGAGCTTCCCAAATCTTGTTCCAACTAGGAATATCAGATTTGTCCATGATATAGAAGGGGAGGTGACCTTCACTGAAGAATGTGCGGCCGTTGTCATCAATGCGACCGTCATCAACAAGATCGATAATGACTATGTTGCCGAATTGGAAGTCAAGATAGACGGCAAGCTCGTCGAGCTTGTAAGGATGCCCGCTGACTTCAGCAGACGCAAGCTTGACCTATATTGGAACTATGATCTCAAGCCTGGCCAACATACGTTTGAGATACGTCACCTTAACCCTGACCCGGACGCCAGGGTTATTCTAGGCAACGTCATTACTTATAAGAAGAACTGATTTATTTAAAAAGCATCGGCGTCAGCTGGAGGAGATATTGCCTCCAGTTGGCCCAGATGTGGCCACGTTCTGACTCGTGGTAGGTGTATTCGAAACCGATCTGGTCGCAGGTCTTCATGAAGTCCAGGTTGTTCTGGTATAGGAAGTCGTCTGTGCCGCATGCGATCCAGAAGAGATCGTAACCTTCCTTCTGGAAGTTCTTCAGCTTTCCTTCCATGTCCTTGTAGGCTGGCAGGCTCATGTCGAGGAATGCAGTGTTGAGTCCCGCTGAAAGGAGTCCGACATAGTCGAATTTATCAGGATGGTTGAGGGCGATGAAGAGTGAGTGGAATCCACCCATTGACAAACCTGCAACGGCTCTCTTCTCCTTCTTTCGGATAGTCCTGTAACGGCTGTCTATGAATTCGATTATTTCATCAAATGACTCCTCGTAATTGCCTGTCTTGTAACCTTTCATCTGATTGGTCATCATCGGTCTGTAGGCGAGGTTCTCGCTGGTCTCACCAGGTGCTGCCTGCTTGACTGAATTTCCGTTAGGCATCACGACGATCATTGGCTCGATCTTGCCTTCCGCGATGAGGTTATCCATTATCCTGACTGTCCTTCCAAGCTCCACCCAAGCGTTCTCATCGCCGCCGCTTCCGTGCAGGAGATAGAGTACAGGGTAGCGTTTGTTGCCCTTTTCGTATCCGGCTGGCGTATAGACGCTGAGTCTGCGCTCGCGCTCTCCCAGTGCATCGGAGTAATACCATTCCTGTGTGAGGCTTCCGTGTGGTACGTCATGTACCTGATAATAGTCGGCGCAGCCACCGTTGATGTAGAAGAGGCTGAATGTCGATCCCACGTCGCGGCATGTGAACGGGTTGGTAGGGTCGAGGCCTATCACTCCGTCGATCATGATGCGGTAGGTGTACATCTCAGATGGGAGTGCAGCAGTGGTGTACTCCCAATAGCCGTCTGTGTTCTTCTGCATCAGACCGTAGCCCTTGTCAGCGGCCCAGTCTCCAAGCACCTCTACCTTTTCGGCCTTAGGGGCATTGATGATGAATGTGACGGTGTTGTCTTCATTGATTATAGGTGAAGTGATGTTTCCCTGCCTGAATCCTACGTTCTGCTGTGCTGTAGCGCTTATGCAGATGCATGCTGCAAGAAGTGTAAATAAGCGTTTCATAGTGTTATTATTTGTTTTTATTGCCCATAATCTTATCCATAATAAGTGCGATGGCGCCGTCGCCGGTGACGTTGCAGGCGGTACCGAAGCTATCCATCGCGATGTAGAGGGCGATCATCAGGGCCTGGGCCTCCTGGTCGAAGCCGAGCATTGACTGAAGAAGTCCTAGGGATGCCATGATGGCGCCGCCGGGTACTCCGGGGGCTGCAACCATTGTGATTGCGAGCATCATGATGAATCCCATGAACATTCCGAAGTCGTATGGCATGCCCTTCATGATCATGAGCGCGAGTGCGCATGCAGTGATCTTCAGGATGCTACCGGACATGTGGATTGTCGCGCAGAGAGGCACGGTGAAACCTGCTACATCCTCAGACACTCCGTTGATGCGTGACTGCTGGAGGGTTACCGGTATGGTAGCTGCTGATGACTGTGTTCCGAGAGCTGTGAAATATGCCGGTAGCATGTTCCAGAGGAGTCTGAAAGGATTCTTTCTTGTGAGTCCACCCGCTATTGTGAACTGGATGATCAGAACGGCGATGTGGATGAGGAAGATGATTCCGATGATCTTTATGAACACGGTCAGGACAGAGAACACCTGGCCGACATATGTCATGTTGAGGAATATGCCGAAAATGTAGAGGGGGAGAAGAGGGATGATGGCTGACTTGATGGTCTTGATGATGACCTGTTCGAAGTCGTGTATCGCATCCTTCAGGGTCTGCTTCTCTATGTAAGCCAGTCCGAGTCCGAGAGTGAATGAGAGGATGAGTGCCGTCATCACTGCCATCAATGGCGGGATGTCTACGGTGAAGAACGGCGTCAGTTCTTCTGCTGCCTCAAGTGCCTTGAGTGAGGCACCGCTGCTGATCATGCCAGGGAAGAGTGTGGCTCCTGTGAAGTATGAAAGAAGTCCGGAAAGGACTGTCGATCCGTAAGCTATGGCAACTGTGATCAAGAGCATCTTTCCTGCAGTCTTGCCGATGTCGGAAATAGCTGGAGTCACCAGTCCGAGAATGATCAGAGGAATTGCGAATCCAAGGAATTCACTGAAGATTCCGTTGAATGTAAGCATGGTCCTTACCATCCAAGGCTGAGCTATCAGTCCGACTCCGATACCGAGCGCAATCGCGATCAGAATCTTGCCCAAAAGGCCGATTTTTAGTTTTTTCATATGGTTAACAAGTTTGTTATTAGTTAAAACTATTGTGTTTTACTTATTGGTTATCAGTATTTCAAATAATATTTAATGGTTTTCTCATCACTTCCATGTATTTCTCGTAAGAAATGTACCTTCCGCCCATGGATTTGAGGTGCGAGGTCTCCAATTGACAATCTATGAGGCCTCCTCCATGCTCCTGCATGTGCTTGGCAAGGTAGATGAGCGCGAACTTCGAGGCGTTCGGTTTCAGCGAGAACATGCTGTCTCCGATGAAGCACCCGCCGCTCACGAAACCGTACAATCCTCCTACCAGATTATCCTCTTCGTCCCACACTTCGACGCTCTTCGCGAGCCCCATTTCGTTCAGCTTAAGCCATGTCTCTATGAGCTCCGGACCGAGCCATGCGAAGTCTTCTTCAAGGCGTCCGTCGGCCAGTGCGCAGCCGTGGATGACGCCGTAGAAATCCTCGTTGATGGTGCAGGTATAAGTCTTCCTTTTCAGCAGAGGTTTCATGGAATGGGATATCTTGATCTCATCGGGGAATATGACGAACCTTTCATGCGGGAACCACCAGATGATCGGTTTCTGCCTGAACGCGAAATAGGGGAATATGCCCATGGGGCAAGCCTTGGCGAGCCTCTCTGGAGAGAGGTCTCCTCCGACGGCGTAAAAGCCGTCCTTCTGGCCGTATCTCGGATCAGGGAACTCCGTTGTGTTACTCAGTTCGAATATCATATCCTGTCTCTGTTGCTGATATTATTGCCTTGAAGCCCAGCTTATGCTCGCCGAACAGGATCTCCTTCATGAGCATAGGCGTAAGGCGCGAATTGAGCACCCTCTCGATCTCTCGTGCGCCGTATTCCGGCGAGAAGCCTTCGCTCAGGAGCTTCCTGTATGCTTCCGGCTCGATTACCAGGGTTACCTTTCGAGCGTCGAGCCTTGCCTGGAGCTTCTTTATCTTGTCGTCAAGGATCATTCCGGCCATCTTCTCGTCCATGTCGTTGAATACGACCACAGAAGACAATCTGTTGAGGAATTCAGGAGCGAACACCTTCTTGACCTCCTTGGCCATTGCCGCGCCTGCATTCGCCTTTCTGGCGTAGCCTACGTTGGCCGTATGGGCATATCTGGCTCCGGCGTTGGATGTCATGATGAGCACGACGTTGCGGAAGTCTACCTTGCGGCCCTTGTTATCCGAGATCACGGCGTAGTCCATGACCTGCAGGAGGAGGTTGTATATGTCCTCATGTGCCTTTTCGATCTCGTCAAGGAGGAGAACGCAGTATGGATTCTTCCTTATGGTCTCAGTGAGAATGCCTCCATCGTCGTAGCCGACATAGCCGGCAGGGGAGCCTATGAGCTTCGCAACTGAGTGTTTCTCAGAGTATTCGCTCATGTCGAAGCGGTGCAGAGGCACGTGCAGCTGCTGTGCGAGGACCTTGGAGAGCTCGGTCTTTCCCACTCCCGTAGGGCCGACGAAGAGGAAGCTTCCGATGGTCTTTCCGCTGTCCATGAGGCCTGCCTTGGACATGAGGATGGTCTCCGTGATTGTCCTGATTGCCTCATCCTGGCCGTAAATGACGTTTTTAAGGCGTTCTTCCATGTGGTATAGGTCTTCCTTCACATCTTCGTCAGAAGCCTGCACGTCGGTCTTGCAGATGTCTGCCAGTGCCTTGTCTATGGTTCTTTTGGTGACCGTTGCGACTCCTGCAGCCGTTTCCGCGGTCATGGCGTATGCTCCCGCCTCGTCAAGCAGGTCTATGGCCTTGTCCGGAAGGCAGCGGTCGAGGATGTACCTGCGGCTCATGCTGACTGCGTAGGAGGCTGTGTCTTTATCGTATTTTATGCTGTAATGCTCTGACAGGCTTTTGATTATGTTTGTCAGGATTTTTTTTGTTTCCTCCTCGGATGGCTCCTCAAGCTCGATCTTTCTGAAGAGGTCGAGTGCGTTGCTGTCATTGGCCTGGAGTCTCTTTACGTCCTCGTGTGTGGCACAGATGATCAGTTTCAGCGAGCCGTCCTTCAGGTGGGGGAGTAGCAGGCCGATGATATCCTTCATGCCGTCGTCGGTTTTGCTGTAGCCGCCTAGGCTCTTGAGTTCGTCAACATACATGATGGTCTTGCCGTCCTCTGCCAGACCTCGCGCTATGTCATCGATTCTGCCTTCGAGGTCTCCGCGGTATTGCGCTCCGCTGAGAATCATATTTGGAAGCAGCTCCTTGATTGTGAAGTCTTTGAGTTTTTCAGGCGTGTTGCCGTCGATGAATGCTTTTGCGAGTCCATGCACGAATGCTGTCTTTCCGACTCCACGTCCTCCGACTATGAGGATGTTGTTCTTTCGTTTGCGGCAGAGTATGCGGATTGCCTCCCGGGTCTCATTTTCGCGGCCTATGATCTCCTCTGCCGGGCATTCGCGGAAGAAGCGGCTCCACCTTTCGCCCAGCGGCATCTCCTCGTTGCTTTCGTCCTCTATCTGCACGAGGTTGTTCAAAAGGGCGGGAACCGAGGTTTCGATCGCGCCTTCAAGTGTAAAGCGGGCATATGAATCCTCCAGCTGGAAGAATGCATACATAAGGTGATGCACCTTCATGACCGTTGATCCTGAGCCTCTTGCGGCGTTTTCCGCTATTGCTATGAGTTCCTGGAGCTGGCTGGACGCATTGAGTTCGTAGTTGCCGTCGGGCATCTCTTCGAGAGAGTCAATGTAATTCTTGACCTGCGTCTCCATATGGTCTATGTCGCAGCATTGACTTACAGCTGCGCGCACGTCGTCGTCCTTGAGAAGTGCGGCCAGCAGGTGCTCCGGCGTCAGGAACTCGTTCCTGCGCGAGAGTGCCAGGCTTGAGGCGAGCGATATCGCCATCGCTATCTTGTCTGTATCGTGGATGGGCATGTTGGGTGGTTTGGGATCCCCGATGGGGTCGGGGATGAGGGTTCTTATTCCGGTTCTATTTCGAATGAAAGCGGGAAGTTCTCGGCGCGGGCCATCTCGGTGGCCTTTGCGACTTTGCTGCGGGCGATGTCAAGCGTGTATGTGCCTACTTTCGCCTTCTGGTGCATGTGGGTGGTTGAGGCTATGTCCTCGGCCTGCTGCTCGGTCTTCCTGAAGACCGTCATCATGATCATGATCACGAACTCGAAAGTCGTGAAATCGTCGTTCAGGACTATCACGTTGTACTTCCGCGGCTCCTGGGGCCTTTCCTTCAGCGTCGTCCTGCGCTGCTTCTGTAATTCGGTCTGTGGCATGGTCTATTCGATTTCAGGATGCTTTTCGTGGATGTTTCTCGCCCAGTATACGAATGGTGTGTCAAGCAGGCTGGTGATGATGTATATCACATAACTGCTGGCGAAAATCGACACGAGCGTGCCGGTAGAGTATGTTCCATAGAAGGCGAAAAGGGTGTAGAGCAGAGTGTTCAGCAGCTGTGAGACCATCGTAGAACCGTTGTTTCGGATCCACAGGCCCTTCTTGCTGTCGCCGAAGCGCTTCTTGCACCACTCCCACCACTTGTGGTAGAGCCATACGTCTATCAGCTGCGATATCATGTACACTCCGAGTGAAGCGCAGATGATGCGTGGGGTGCTGCTGAAGATCGTGTGGAAGGCTCCGCTTGCCCAGTCGTTCTCGCTCGGGGTGTAGAGCAGCCACATCTGCGATATCGCGATGAAGATCAGCGAGCAGAATGTGCTGATCAGTACAGCTCTGTTGGCAATCTTCTTTCCATGGTTCTCGCTTAGGATGTCTGTAATGAGGAATGTACTGGCAAACAATACGTTACCTAAGGTCATCTCAACTCCAAATGCATGTACAAGAAGCAGTACCTCGATGTTGGCTATCAGCGTTGCGAGCACGTTGAACGCAAGCAGGCCTCCCTTGCCGAACAGGCGGTAGAAAAGAATCGTGCTTCCGTAGATGATGACGAATGAAAGTATGATCAGTAGTTCGTTTGGCATTTGATGCGTGTTTTAACTTACAAAGATAATGATTTCCGGGGAAGAACTTTGTTCTTCGGGTCTGGATTTACGCCTCTTCGTTGAAGAACAGCTGGTAGTAATGCATGCCTGAAGCCTCGTCATAGCCCCTGTGGAGGAACTCCTGGTTTCCATGGACATAGATGTGGAAGTTCTTGTCGAGCTTGATGACGCTCTTGAAGCTTCTTGCCTTCTGTTTTACCGCAGCATCCGAAATGCTGAACGAGTCTTCTATCCTGAGGTCATGCTCTTGCTGATAGTCGTTGCAGAATGAGTTAAAGCTTTCAATTACTTCGGGTTGTTCAATCACCTCATTAGCAAACTCTTCTATACTGAATTCATCTTTCTCCTTGAAGAACTGTACCGACTTGTTCAGCAGCTCTGCCTGATCTGCTTTGGTCACCTCGAATTCCTGTGGGAGTCCCTTTGTGATGAAACTCTTCGCCATGTTCAATGCGTTTTGTGTCTTGAAGTACTCGTCCTGACGTTGTCTGACATGGAGGAAGTCGTCGATCCAGTATCTTGCCTCAGACTTGTTGGTGTTGTCTATTACCGAGACTACGAAGCCGTCACCCCTTTCAATGTCATAGATGATGCATCCCTTGTCAAGCTTGTTGATGTTGATGCCTTGACGACTGATAATCTCAAAGTTTCCATCTTCTTGGTACACATTAAGATATGTGTCTCTATTTTCAGTCTTGAATAAACCGAGTGCGCGATGGTTTGTTCCGTCTATCACGCAGTCGTTGAAGAGTACCACATAGAACTCTCCAGCCTTGATCTTCGGGTGTGTGCTCTGGTCATATAGATACTTTGCGAACTCTCCTGTGGTCTCCATGAAGTCTTCCGGTTCGCTGAAGGCCTTCGTGGCGAGAGTGAACGCCACATTGAACTGCAGTCCGCTGTCGTGGTAGAACTGGTAGTATTCGCTGTTGACTGCCTTCTCTGCAGTGAACGGAGAGGTGAACATCTGCAGCAGCGCTGCCTTTACCTCGTCGTCCGCATCAGCCGCTCCTGCCGCCAATACCAGCGCCTCGTCGTTAGCCTTGTTTCCCACCCTGTGGACATAGAAGTCCTGTATCTTTATGTCTGAAAAATCTACATGCATGTCAGTCTTGATTTAGTGGTGCGAAGATACTGAAATTGCCTGGAAATTCCACTCTGTTGTCGTGTCGACACTGATGTGCTTGAGACTCAGCTGTTTAGGGGTTTATGCCTGCTGCATTTGGCAGCAGGCATAAACCCCTAAACTCCTGTGGGACATGGTGTTGGCTGCTGACTGGAAGCGATGCGGACGGGCGTTCCGGACATAAAGATTTATTTTAAACAGATAAAGATAAATTTTAAAGCAGGTCGTTCAGTTAAAGAAAAGTGACATGATTTTAAAATAAAGAAAAATCTGCGTCAGGAGTTTACCGGTACACATTGCTCAGCATTTTTGTTTTCATAGATTTGCGACATGGAAAATACTGATAAACAAACATTATTCGATCTGGAAGCCCGGGTGGCTGACATAATCGAGAAGAGCAGAAGGGAGACTTATGTCTTCGTTGAGGAAATGATGTGGAATGCATTTACAGAGATCGGGCAGTGTATCCTGGACTGTGAACGTAGATCCATGGATGATGACATTGATATGGCCGCACATTGGGCTCGCGAGTATTCCTATATCATGACTACAAAGAATATTGCAGGTTTGACATCAAGGACTCTGCAGGGAATAGTTGCAATATTGAGACGTGATGGCGGTTTTGAAAAAGTCCCGGCCGACATGAAGCCCGGTTTTCTGCTGGACTTCCTGAAGGCCAGGACTATTTCCTTTAATGCGACAAGAGCGCTTTATCCCAATTATCTGAAGCCGTGGACCCGTGATGATGACGATGAACTCATGCGTATGTATGCGGATGGAGTTCCAATCAAGAAGCTTGCAGTCCATTTCGGACGCAATGAGGGGGCAATAGAGGCCAGGATAGACAAGCTGCTTATTTAGCAGGAGAAGTGAGTCTCTTGAGCAGGGTCTCGTCATGTGATGTCATCCTGCTCATGTCCATATGTGTGCATACTTCCTCCTTCAGGAACCGTGATGTCGAGCCGGTGTTGGCTGGATCCCAAGTCAGGAGGATCGTGTGTGTCTTGAGTGCCTTGAGCTTGCGGGCGAGCATTTCGTGGTCAGCATCGCCGCTGATCAGCACAACGTAGTCGAACTGGCGGAATAGAGTCAGTTCGTATGTGTCGAGGGCAAACCAGGTATCAATGCCTTTTTCGATTACACCACCTCCCGGAGCCTCACGAAGGTGCTTGTAGTGGAATATGATATCATTCTCTATCAAGGTGTCCTCGAATGCCCTTTCGCTTTCAAGGAGGTGCCTTTCAATGGCGTCTGCTGTACGGTATCGTCCTCTGTAGTAATGTGCTTCGGTTATGTAGAGAAGCTGCTTTTCGATCCCGAACTGCTTGCTGATCATTTCAGGGATGTAGCCGAACAGATTCTTCACATTTACGTTGATGTTCTGTCCTTTTGCCTTGAAACCTTCGTTGATCTTTGCAAAATATCCTCCGTCGATGAAGACTCCGATCGAGAGATTGTCTGAATGTGCCATGGTGGTATGTCTTAGTATGGTTATTCTACAAATGTCATCTCCTCCAGGAGGTGGTCGGCATCAGCGACCTTGTCGATGATGAAGAGGACGTAGCGGACGTCAAGCGATATGTTGCGGCAGATCTCCGGATCGAAGACGATGTCGCTCATGGTGCCCTCCCACACGCGGTCGAAGTTGAGGCCGATGAGGTCTCCGTCGGCGTTGATCACAGGGCTGCCGGAGTTGCCGCCTGTAGTGTGGTTTGTGGCTATGAAGCATACGGGAACCTCTCCGGTAGAGTCTGCCCAACGTCCGTAATCTTTTTCTGCATATATGTCACGCAGGCGCTGCGGGATATTGTAGTCGAAGATGTCTGGATTGTCCTTCTCCATGATGCCCTTGATGGTGGATGACGGACGGTAATATGTCGCATCTGCAGGCTGATAGCCCTTGATGTGTCCATATGCGACGCGAAGTGTAAGGTTTGCGTCCGGATAGAATGCCTTAGGCACACGCTGTGTGCGGCAGTATACCATCTGTCCGCGCATGTAGTCGCGATATGCCAGCTGCAGCTCCTGGTTAAGCTTTGTAGTGACAGGCTGGATTTCAGTCGCATACCATTTCGCAAATTCGATGGCGAACTCTGTAGCGGGATCCTTGAGAATTGCCTTTCTGGCCTTGGTCAACGCCTTCTGTGAAGAGCCTTCCTTGATGAGCTTCTCTACTTTTGTCCTGTCAGTAAATATGGATCTGCCGAAAAGCGCTTCGGCCCATTTATCTGCTGTGCCGTACTTGCTCATCTGCTTCCTGAAGTATTCGCATCTGAAGTTTTCCGGAATGTTCCTTTCGAATTCAGACATGAGTGCAGCAAAGCATTCCTTGTCAACAGGCAGGTACCAGTCCTTGTAGAATGATTCCACAAGGTCACCGGCCTTCCTTGCGTCAAATGTGATGTTACCTTCGCTTGTCTTGTATGCAGAGTATAGAGAAGCGGCGAAGCCGGTCATTTCAATTGCCCTTACTGTTTCTGAATAATAGTCTGTGGCGAACTGGTAAGGCTCCAGTTCGCGGTAAATGCCTTCGATCTTTGCAAGCACGCCGTCGAATTCTCCGCCGGCTGCCCACCTGTCGAATGCTGCCTCGAATTCCTTCTTGGTCTGCACTGTCTTCATCTTCTTGATACCCTTCACTTCGCCCTGCCACTTCTTCCATGCATTCGCAACGTTGGCGTGCTTTGAGGAGTACTGGATGCGTACTTTCTGGCTCTGTGCCTGGTGCTTGCTCATGATGTCAAGACGGAGTGTGCGGAGGTGGATCTTATGCGGGTCTCCGATCTCTTCGATGTATCTCACACCCTCAGAGTGGATGTACTCCTGGGTGCGTCCAGGGAAGCCGTAGATGAATGTGAAATCGCCCTCCTGCACGCCTGCAGTAGAGATTCTGAAGTATTTCTTAGGCTTGTATGGGACATTGTCCTTTGAGTATGGGGCAGGGTTGTTGTCCTTGTCCGCATAGATTCGGAACATCGAGAAGTCACCTGTGTGACGAGGCCACATCCAGTTGTCTGTGTCTCCACCGAACTTTCCGATCGATGATGGCGGTGCTCCCACGAGACGTACGTCGTCATACTGTCTGTAAAGGAAGAGGAAATACTGGTTTCCATAGTAAAGCGCCTCTACGGTTGCCCTGAGACCGTTTCCTTCCTTGGTCGCCTCCTCGATGAGGTCCTTTGAGTTCTTCTTCACGATAGCGACTCTCTCGTCCTCGGTCATGTCTGGCGTGTATCCGTTGAGGATAAGGTCAGTAACGTCTTCCATTCTCTCAAGGAAGCTTACGCTTAGGCCTTTGTTAGGTAGCTCCTCTTCGCGGTTCATGGCCCAGAAACCGTCCCTGAGGTAGTCGTGCTCTACACTGCTGTGCTGCTGGATCTGCGAGTAGCCGCAGTGGTGGTTGGTAAGCAGAAGGCCTTCTGGCGAGATCAACTCGCCTGTGCAGCCGCGTCCGAACAGCACGACTGCGTCCTTGAGGGACGCCTGGTTGATGCTGTAGATGTCCTCAGCATCGAGCCTGAATCCT
>JAGBTT010000126.1 GCA_017631175.1 Bacteroidales bacterium | reverse complement strand
CCTTTCATACTTATCGTCGTATACTACAGTCACTTCTGAGGACTTTCCTTCTGTCACGTGCAGGTCATACATGAACCCTGCTTCTATTTTAGTTATATCACCGAATTGGTATACTTTTGTCCTTTCCTCCGCATTGGCAGTGAACAGTGCAAGCGCCGCGATGGCGAGTGTGATCAAAATCCTTTTCATGGTATTGTCCGTATTATAATGTTTCAATGTATTGTGTCATGAGATTTTCTAACGCCGCATATTTCCTGTCGTAATACGACTTTAATATTTCGCTTTTCTCTTTCATGGAAATCTCTTCCGGCAGCTGTTCCTCAAGCGGGATGGCTTCAACCAAGATAGCTCTTATCGTGTTGAGGATCACCTCTTTGTCTTGTGGAAATTCCTTGTCTGCCAGAATCATTATCTCGCTTTCCTTTTCCGCCAGTCTTCTGTGTTGCCTTTCCAGTTCGCGGGAGAGGTCCGGCTGGAAGAACAGTACCGTTAAAACTGCCGCACACGCTGCCGCCAGGCCTGCAAACGATACTATGAGTACTCTTGCCTGCCTGCGGCGCTTCTGCGCCTGTGCCGCAGCCATGAACCTTTCCCTGCTGCCTGACGGGGCAGTCTCAGAGTCAAATTCCTGACGATGTTCCACGATATATTTCTCTATCTTATCCATAGTCTATTTCCTTAAGGCCTCTGCCAGTTTCTGTCTGCCTCTCATATATAGAGTCCTGATTGTCGACTCCTTTGTTCCCGTTATCTGCGAAATCTCCTGATAGTCATATCCTTCCAGAAGATGAAGTGTAAGTACCACCCTGTAGTGGTCCGGAAGTCCGGTGAGTGCTTTCCGTATGCTTTCGACACTGATGATCTCGGGTTCTTCATATTCAGGCGTCTCTCCCATATCCATCTCTGCATACCGCGTCAGGAAGTCCTTATACCTGTGCTTCTCACGCAGCCGGTCAATGGCTTTCCGTATGCATATCTGCGCCAGCCATCCGGCCAGGTCCCAGATTTCGTCTTTCCTGCCGTACGAAAGGTATTTCAGCAGGGTGTCGTGCATGATCTCCTCTGCATCGGACGCGTCGCCGATAATCCTCAGGCCGATATTATACAGCCTGACGGAATAGTCATCATAGATCTTTCCTATGTCGGTTTCTCCTTTCATCCGGTCAGTTTTCACATATAAGACGATTCGCGGATCCGTTTGTTGCAATGAAGTTAGAAATATTTTATGAAATTTCAAATGTCATAGTGAAGATAATACAATTATGATGATCTCTATGCGCTATTGATCTGTTTTAGATCAAAAAGTGACTCTATTGTATTATATTCTGCAAAACTTATCTTATATTTGCATCATAAAATAATAACTATGGCAGTAGGTGGGTATAAGGTCGGCAAGATGGATATCTTGACAAAAAATGCTGAGAATCAGCGTACTAATAAATCATGGACACTTCTTTATGTGCGAAGATGGTCAGGAATGTATATCTATGAAGGGAAGCTTTTCTGCCTCAATGAGAGTGATGTGCTTCTGTTTCCACCTAGGGTTTCATACAGCTTTGTCCCCGCTGATCTAGGTGATGAATATAATGTAAGTGTAGATGCTGTGGTAGTTCGCTTTGAAGAAGCATGGACAGACCTGTTTTTACGTGCATTTCCAGGATGTTCGGATGTGGTTCTTACCCTCAGGGAAATGAAGGATGCGATGTCTGTGACTGGTACTAAATGGCTGAAGTTGTCAGGGTTGATGGATAAACTCAGCATATCAGGAGGACTCGTGGAGGCTGTGACCATACTTGAAATATTTCAGCAGATTGCTGAAAATTCCGACATGCTGCCGTTTTCCATCGCCAGTTCACCTATAAATGAAATCCCGGACATCTCCGAAAAGAAGTCCAGGATCGATCGTTATATATCATGTAATCTCCTCAGGAATATAAGTCTTGATGCCATATCAGCCTATGCCGGCATGAACAAGACCTACTTCTGCCTGTTCTTCAAGAAACACTACGGCATGAGGTTCATAGATTACCTTAACGGCAGGAAGATAGAACTGGCATGCAGGCTTCTTTCGGATCCTCGTAATTCCGTTTCCGACATTGCGAGGCAATGCGGATTCGCTTCGGTGACCTATTTCAACAGAGTGTTTAAGGCAGCCAAGGGTGTTTCTCCAACAGAGCATCGAAATTCCTCATGCTCTTAGATGATTTGTCACGCTTGAATTTATAGACGATTTCGCCGTACTGAAGTTCAGGCGCATCATCCGATGGTGTGAACCTGGACATGCTGGCAGACCTTAAAGCGAAGTACCTCAAACATTTGTTGTTTTCTGACTGATCGTCCAGCACTCTACTGCCTGTTACTTTGCCTTCCTTGTCTACTTGTACGAGGATGACAATTTCTCCTTCTCCATGACAGAGGAAGTCAGGGAACTTGAGGTCGGTGACTTCTCTGCCATCCAGGGTGTGACGGGTCACGCATGGCTGCGAATAGTATCTTTCCACAGGAATGTACTTGTTGGAAATGCACGAGAGCTCATATCCGTTAAAAAGTACCAGGGTGAATTTGTTGAGGTTGCCGGTGGTCATCCATAGATCCAGAGGCATTCCCTTTCCGGCCTCGATGATCGAATAATGCGAGGTCTTCCTCCATTTGTTCACTTCTACAATATTGTAGCGGCTGTCACCGATCCTGAAATCCGTCTTGGACTTGTAGATTTCCTTAAAAGGCCAGTCCTCTCTTTCGATGTCGACCTCGTTGTAGCGGAGGGAGGTGATGATGAGAGTGTCGATCTGCTTTGGTGGGGTTATCTGGGCATTGCATATCATGCAACAAGCCATCAGCAGGAAACTGATCAGAATCCTCTTCGAAATGTTCATGGTGTATATTTTTTATTGTGTGTGTGCGAATCTTTATGCAAATATAGATAAATTTGCCTTGCATTAAATCCAAAACACATGAAAAGATTGCTCTCTCTCCTGATTCTGGCGCTTCCCGCATCTATGAATGCGCAGATGTCCAACGATGATGTGCATAAGTATGACCACACAAACCAGCTTTTTTACCGAAATGAAATCGTAATTCCGGGATTTGACGGCTATCAGACGCTGAAGTGTGACTTCCATATCCACACATGCTTCTCGGACGGCACAGTGTGGCCTAATGTGCGTGTGGATGAGGCATGGCAGGAGGGACTGGATGCGATAGCGATGACCGATCATCTGGAGTACCGCCCTTTCAGCGACATTGTCCAGGCTGATCATAATGCTTCATATGAAATTGCCAAGAAGGAAGCAGACAATCTTGGATTCATCCTTATTAAAGGTGCGGAGATCACCCGCAGCAAGCCTCTGGGCCATATGAATGCCATATTCATCAAGGATGCCAACAGCCTTGCCGTAGAGGATCCGCTCAAGGCTATAGACATCGCGCTGGAGCAGGGCGGATATATAATATGGAACCATCCGGGATGGCCTGACAACAAGTCGACGATGTATGAGATACATGAGAGACTTATAGCAGAGGGTAAGATCTCGGCCTATGAGGCCTATAATTATATGGAGTCATATCCGCTGACCTTCGACTGGTATGAGCAGTATGGTATCGCTCCGCTGGCAAATACTGACATCCATGGTCCGGTGGCTCAGGATTATGCATGCGGACCGGATTGGCGCAGGCCCATGACGCTGGTTTTCGCGACAGAACGTTCGGAAGCGGGCATAAGGGAAGCGCTTGATGCGCGCCGCACGCTGGCATATTTCCAGGGGATGCTCGTCGGAAGCGCGGAGTATCTGACAAAGCTGATCGCCGTCTCTCTCAAGACCAGACATGTGGGCGACAGGATGGAGGTGACCAATGTTTCAGACATTACCTATACCATGGTTCAGGGTGATGCTCTCTATATTTTCCCGGCACGCAAGACGGCCATCGTTCCAGCTCTTACAGGCCCGCTGACAGTGAAGAACTGCCTGTATGGCCACAATAAGCACTTGGAATATGAATTTTAGCGTGACACGTAACACGCTGACTATTAGTGATATGTGCAAATGTCCTGCATGGCGCTCCATGCAGGACATTTGTTTAACTGCTTGATTATCAGGTTAGAAGCTAGCAACGTTAGCAACGACCCCTCCGACGAAGTCGATCAAAGCGACAGGTGAAATCTCCAGCTGAAGTCCTCTGACCCCGGCGCTGACATAGATAGTCTCGAAATCCACTGCGGTGGAATGGAAATAGGTCGGGAATCTCTTCTTCATGCCGACAGGGGAGCATCCTCCGCGTATATATCCCGTAACGGCGAGGAGATCTTTCATGGCTATCATCTCGACCTTCTTGTTGCCGGAAACCTTGGCCAGGGCCTTCAGGTCTACTTCTCCATTGCCTGGAATCACGCATACAAGGTGTCCGCTTCGGTCTCCGTGCAGCACCAGTGTCTTGAACACGCGCTCGATAGGCTGACCGAGGCTGTCCGCCACATGCTGTGCAGCGAGATCGTTTTCATCGAATTCATATGGGATGAGGTCATATGAAATGCCCGCCTTGTCCAGCAGGCGGGCAGCATTTGTCTTTTCTGTCTTCTTTGCCATAAGCTACCTGACATCCTCTATTCCTGCTATAGGTTCCGGAACCTTCAGTTCCTTGCCCTTGCTCAGTTTTGCTCCGAGCTCGATAACCTGTGTGGCCGATGTGGTGATGCTTCTTCCTTCAGGGCGAAGCTTGGTCACGCCGCTGTTATATGCAGCTCCGACTGCGCTGATCTTCTTTCCGAGTTCGATGTACTGGGTGTAGAAGTCAGCCACTCGGTCGACCATGTTCTGCGCCGCAACGGTGATTTCCTGAATCCTGGTGTCGTGGCGGTATTTGTTCCATGTGAGATTCATGATCTTCAGGAACGGTATGATGGTCTGTTCGGTGACGATCAGCACATTTTTACGGTATGCGTCCTGCCATAGCATAGGATCGGCGGTAAGCGCTGTCCTGTAGGCCATTTCCATAGGCATGAACATGAGGACATAGTCAGCGAAGGACTTGCTTGTCTTCTTTGTGTATTCCTTTCCGGACAGTTCGTCGATGTGCTTGCGCACACTCTTCACATGTCTGTCCAGTGCCGTCGAGCGCTCTTCTTCAGAATCGGCATTCATGAACTCTACATAAGCTGTCAATGATACCTTGGAGTCAACAATGAGATCCTTCTCGTCCATTCCATCCTTGAAGTGGAACACGAAGTCCGGACGGCTCTTGTCAGCATTCGCCGCTTCGCGGGTGTATTGTTCCCCTTCCTTCAGGCCTTCCCTGACAAGAATGTCGTTGAGGAAATTCTCACCGAAGCAGCCCTGGACCTTCGGACGGCCGGTCAACGCCTCGGAAAGGGTGTCTGCCTTCTTGCCGACATCACTTGTCTTCTCGGTCATTTCCTTTACCGCCTGCTCAAGCTGCTTTGACAGCTTTGCCGTAGTCTCCACATGCGATGTTTCGTTGTCCTTCATGGCCTTCTGCATCGACTCTATGCTTTCCTTCAGCGGCTTCAGGATGCCTTCCATGTTAGTCTGGTTGCCCTTTGACAGCTCTGCTTCCCTTTCCTTCAGAAGCTTCTGCGTCTCGGCTGCAACACTGGCTGTCACGGTCTCCTTCATTTCCTTCAGAGCCCTTTCGTAGTTGTCCTGCGCCTGTGCGGCAAGCTTTTCAGTGCTCTCCATCTCCTTCTGGTGCATGTTTTCCAATGCACTTATCCTGCTGAGATATACCGAGCGTGTGATAAGCCAGGCACAAAGTCCTGCTGTTGCGGCCGCAGCCGCTGCTATGATGATCATTTCCATATTATTCAAAAGAAGGCTGGCACAGGGCCAGCCTTCCTATATATATAATGTACGAATTATCTGTACTGTGCGAACTCTACGTCCTTAGCAGCTCTCTCAGCAAGCTTCTCGCACTTGCCGGCAGCCTCAAGGTTAGTCTTCACAGCCTCAGCATCGCCCTGACGAGCGGCAGCAACTGCGCGGAGGTAAGCAACGTTAGCGCACTCGCACTTGAGAGCAGCAGCTGGAGCGTTGTTGCCAACGAGGAGCTGAGCAAGAGCAGCGTTGTAGCCCTCTACGCCAGCGAGCTTGGCAGCAGCAGCCTCATACTCACCTGCGAGGATGTCAAGAACAGCGAGGTTCTCCTTTGCAGTCTGAGTACCAGCCTTCTTGAAGTAGTTGTTTGCAGCCTCGAGCTGACCCTTGCGGAGAGCGATAACGCCCATTGCGTTCTGCCAGTCAGCATCCATCTCAAGACCCTTGAGAGCGGCAGCAGCCTTGTCAACCTCGTTCATGTAGATGTAAACAACAGCCATGTTGTACTTGGCAGTAGCGCTCTCGAACTTCTCAGCAGCCTTCTTGTAGATCTCGATCTTCTGATCGTTCTCCTTTACAAGTGTAGCAGCACGGAGGAGTGCAGTCTCGTCGAGTACGTCGATGTTGTCAGCGATGAGCTGGAGGAGCTCCTCGTTAGTGTAGTTCTGGAACTCTACGTTAGCGATGAATCTTGCGCGGCGGAGCTCAGGGAGAACGTCCTTGGCAAGAGTTGAGTAAACAGCAGACATGTTCTTGATCTCCTTCTCGCGGACAGCTGGATCGCTGTACATAGAAAGAACGCGGATGATGAGGTCCTTGTCCTCGAGGTCAGAAGCAGCTACGAGCTCCTGGAAGCCTTCCCAGTCCTCAGCTACGCTTGTAACGTTAACGTCACCAGCAACCTCCTTGCCCTTAACGACCTTCTTGTAAGCCTTCTCAGCAGACTTTGAACGGTTGTCAGAAAGCTTGGCGTTCTGATCCTCCTTTCCGTCTGGTGAAGCGTAAGCAACAACGTCAGTGCTTACGAGAGTCTTGCGCTCGTTAGCGAGGATCTCGTCGAGAGCTGCCTGGTAGTCCTTAACTGACTGACCCTTGAGCTGGCTGTTGCGTACAGTCGAGCTGTTGATCTGATAAAGGATCTGGCCCTCAGCAGTCTGCTTGATGATCTCCTGGTAGTTGTCAGCCTTGAGGTCGAGCTTGCCGTTCTTGCAAACGAGCATGTAAGTTGTGTTTGCACCGTCTGCAACCTTCTTTGAAGGCATGTCAACTCTATCCTTCTTGTTTGTAGCTACACCACGGAGCTCGAGGTAGCAGCTCTCCATACCTGGAACATACTCGAAGTGAACCTTCTTTGTAATAGTAGAACCTGCAGATGGAACAACCTCGTAGTTGTTCTCTACCTTCTCGCCCTGGAACATGAATGGCTCCATCTTTACCTCGCCACCTTCGTAAACGATTACCGGAGTAACCTCGAGTATAGCCTTTGGATGGAAATAATCCTCAGGGTAAGTCACTGATACAGTTGCGTCGATCACACCGCCGACAACCTCAAGAACAGCTGGCTCACACTTTACTGTGACATTCTCAGCCATCTCAGCCATCTTCTCTGCAGAGCTACATGCAACAGCAGCAAAGCCGAGTACGATAGCAGAAAGGAAATTGATTTTTCTTTTCATTGTTTTAAATAAAGTTATAATGGTTTGTTTTCTTTTAAGGGTATATGGTTCGCTTAAAAGCGCTATACCGCGCAAAGATAATCAAAATTTTATATTTTTTCGTAACTTTGTCGCGTTATGACGAATCAAGAGCTACAGATATTAAAAAATAAGTACGATATAATAGGAAATGACCCGGCATTGAACAGGGCTTTGGAAATCGCCGTGTCCGTTGCGCCGACGGACATCTCCGTCCTGGTGACAGGCGAGAGCGGTGTCGGAAAGGAAAATATTCCTCGTATAATACACCAGAACAGCCCCAGGCGTCGCGGCAAATACTTTGCTATAAACTGCGGCGCCATCCCGGAAGGAACAGTTGATTCGGAACTTTTCGGACATGAGAAGGGATCGTTCACTGGTGCGGTGGAGATGCGAAGGGGATATTTCGAGGAGGCCGACGGCGGAACTCTTTTCCTTGATGAGATCGGCGAGCTTCCTATGGCGACGCAGGCGAAGCTGCTGAGGGTGCTTCAGTCTGGAGAATTCATCAGAGTAGGTTCGTCAAAGGTCATGATGACGGATGTAAGGGTGATAGCTGCAACCAACGTAGACCTGCTCAACGCTGTTTCAAGGGGCAAGTTCCGTGCAGACCTGTATTTCAGACTGAATTCAGTTGTCATCAAGATGCCGGCTCTGAGGGAACGTCCTGCGGATATCAATCTGCTTTTCCGCAAGTTCGCTTCGGACTTTTCTGCAAAGTACGGCATGGCGAAGGTAGCTCTGACGGAAGATGCTGCAATACTGCTGCGCAAATACCGCTGGCCGGGAAATATCAGGCAGCTCAAGAATATAGCTGAGGCCGTGTCGGCTCTTGAATCTTCAAAGATGTCCCCTGGAGTTGACAAATGTGTGGTTGATGCGGACGTGCTCTCGAAATACATACCTAAGGAGGAACCGAACCTTCTGCCTGCAACCGTCCAGCAGCAGGATAAGTTTGAGGCAGGGGAGCGTGAGGCCATCATCAGGACCCTTCTCCAGCTTAAGCAGGAGGTCGACTATCTCAAGGAAGTCGTAGAAAGTGCCGGACTGGGCAGACGGACTTCGGTTGCTATCGCGCCGCCGATGCCGCAGGAGGAGGAAGTGGAATGGCAGGAGGATCCCGAAGAACAGGTGATCGACGATGACGGACCTGAGGAGATGTCCATGAAGGAGGCAAGCTTCGAACTGATAGAGAAGGTGTTGCGCAAGCATGGTGGTAACAGGAAGGCGGCGGCAGCGGAACTGAAGATTTCCGAAAGGACCCTCTACCGCAAGCTCAAGCAGATGCAGAAATAGAAAATGGGAAAGAACAGAAACATATTTGCAGCCATTGGCGCTGCAGCGGCATTGGCGGTTATGGCGCTGATCGTCCATTCGTGCGGAATATATTCGTTCACTGGAACGTCAATCCAGCCGGATGTAAAGACCGTGACTATCAATTATTTTGAATATCAGGCACTTAAAGTGAATCCGTCGCTCAGCAATCAGATCACCGAGGCTCTTCAGGAGAAGTTCATCAAGCTTACCAAGCTGGAGCTTGTCGATATGGAGGGCGACCTTGAGATTACAGGAGCCGTGACAGGATACGACGTAAAGGCGACGGCTGTGACCGCGAACGAGCAGGCCGCACAGAACCGTCTGACTGTAAACGTGAAGATTTCCTTCACCAACAGGAAATATCCGGAGGATGATTTCCCGGACAAGTCCTTCTCGGCTTATGCGGACTTTGATGCGATGCAGTCATTGGATGCGGTGGAGTCTGAGCTTTGCGAGGAGATCGTCGAGCAGCTTTGTGAGGATATTTTCAATGCAACTGTAGCTAACTGGTAGGACAATGGGATATATCGATATAAGGAAACTTACCCTTGACGAGCTTATGGGTGTCGTCAACCTCTATCCATGGTTCGGCGGTGCTAGAAAGGAGCTGTGCAAGAGAATGAGGAACATGGGAGAAGGCTGGGATGTGGCCCAGTATGCTGATGCTGCGATGTATGTATGTGCAAGGGAGAAAGTGTCCGACATCATGCGCTCGGGAAGCAAGGGCGACTGGAGCGATAATGATGTGGAAAAGCTGATCAAGTCATATCTGTCTGAAAAGCAGGATGTTGAGGAGAAAGTTGAAGGAAGGAAGGTTTATGCGGGAGTCGGCGATTATTTCTCTCAGGAGGAGTATGATAACGTCCGTACGTCGGAGGACAACGTGTTCTCAAGGTATGCGGCCAAGGCACGCAAGGAGAGGCATGAGACTTCGTCAGAGCCTGTAGAGGACCTCGGATTCTATACGGAAACCCTTGCTCAGATATACGCAGAACAGGGATATTACGGTCAGGCGAAGAACATTTATTCTAAACTAATTTTGGCATATCCGGAAAAAAGTGCTTACTTTGCATCCCTTATTCAAAAAATTGACGAAATAAATTAGATTTAAAGATATTATGAGCGCATTATTCACAATTCTGACAGTGCTTGTGCTTATCGCCAGCATCCTTATCACACTCATCGTTCTTCTTCAGAACGGAAAGGGTGGCGGACTTGCAAGCAACTTCGCAGCAGGTAACCAGACTTTCGGTGTACGTCAGACAACTGACATCCTCGAGAAGATCACCTGGGGTCTCGTTGTATTTATCTTCGTTGTATCTATCGCTACATCATTCACTGCCGGCAACGGCAGCAAGGGCATGCACTTCTCAGAGCGTGCGGAGAGCGAGCTTACTGAGGATGTTGCATTCCCTACCCCTGAGGTTGAGAACCCTGCAGA
Organism: Bacteroidales bacterium; assembly: GCA_017631175.1. GTDB lineage: Bacteria > Bacteroidota > Bacteroidia > Bacteroidales > UBA932 > Cryptobacteroides. Next base: position 10,800 of record JAGBTT010000126.1, on the reverse strand, counting down.
TTCACTCGCCGAGTAGTCAGACCATCTGCTGACAAATTGTCAGTAGTATACGTTTGGAATATATTTTGACTTATCATAGCCGTCTGTTCAAGAGCAGACGGCTATTGCTGCATTGTGTAATTTAATAAGTTGAAATATGGCAGAGAACAAGTTTGAAAATCTCAGCAGATTTGCCGTCAACCTCAATGAGAGGGCGGCGCAGGGAAAGCTCGATCCTGTTATCGGCAGGGACGAGGAGATAAGAAGGGTGCTGCAGATCCTCAGCAGAAGGACAAAGAACAATCCGATCCTGGTCGGCGAGCCTGGCGTCGGAAAGACAGCCATTTCGGAGGGGATAGCGCAGAAGATCGTTGATGGAGATGTTCCCGAGAACCTCCGCAGCAGGAAGATATATTCATTGGATCTGGGATCTCTGATCGCGGGTGCAAAGTATCAGGGTGAGTTCGAGGAACGTCTGAAAGGAGTCGTGAAGGAAGTCGTTGACAGTGAGGGAGAGGTGATCCTGTTCATAGATGAGATCCATACTCTCGTAGGAGCCGGCCGTACTTCCGGAGCTATGGATGCTTCCAATATCCTCAAGCCTGCGCTGGCACGTGGTGAGCTCAGGACTATCGGTTCTACGACCTTGGACGAATATCAGAAGTACTTCGAGGCGGACAAGGCTCTTGAAAGGCGCTTCCAGATGGTGATGGTGGACGAGCCTTCGCCGGCAGCTTCCATCTCCATCATGCGTGGACTCAAGGAAAGGTACGAAAACCATCATAGGGTGCGGATCGAGGATGATGCGCTCATCGCTGCTGTGGAGCTTTCGCACAGGTACATCACCACGCGTTTCCTTCCGGACAAGGCCATTGACCTGGTGGATGAGGCGGCTTCGAAGCTCCGTCTGGAGATGAACTCCGTTCCGGAGCCTATTGCCGGGCTGGACAGCCGTATCCGTCAGCTTGAGATCGAGAAGGAGGCGATAAAGCGTGAGGGAGTCTCTTTGAAGATGGACAAGATCAAGTCCGAACTAAAGGAACTCAACCACCAGCGTGATGCACTCAGGAGGCGCTGGGAGGAGGAAAAAGGCATATTGACCGAGCTTCAGTTCGCCCGTCAGAAGATGGAGGACTATAAGATAGAGGCCCATAATGCAGAGAGGGCCGGTGATTATGGCAAGGTTGCGGAGATACGTTATGCAAAGATGGCGGAAACCCAGAAGAAGATAGATGATCTTACAGCAAGGCAGGCCTTGATCAAGGATCCGATAATAACTGAAGCGGTGACACCGGAGGATATTGCCGAGGTCGTATCCAGGTGGACAGGTATTCCGGTGCGAAGGATGCTCGAGAGTGAGAGGGAGAAGCTTATGAGGATGGAGTCGGAACTGCACAAGAGGGTGGTGGGCCAGAATGCAGCCATTGAGGCTGTGTCTGATGCCGTCCGTCGTTCGAGAGCGGGTCTGCAGAACGAGAAGAGACCTATAGGCTCATTCCTTTTCATGGGAACCACAGGTGTGGGAAAGACCGAACTGGCGAAAGCTCTGGCGGAATTTCTTTTCAACGACGAGAACATGATGACCCGCATCGACATGAGCGAGTATCAGGAGCGTCATTCCGTAAGCCGTCTGGTCGGAGCGCCTCCGGGCTATGTGGGATATGATGAAGGCGGTCAGCTGACCGAGGCCGTAAGGCGCAAGCCATATTCGGTAGTGCTTCTTGATGAGATTGAAAAGGCTCATCCTGATGTGTTCAACATTCTTCTGCAGGTGCTTGATGACGGACGCCTGACCGATAACAAGGGCCGCACCGTAGACTTCAAGAACACGATTCTGATAATGACCTCTAATGTCGGTGCCGATATCATACAGTCTTATATGGACAGGCTTCCGGAAGATGCGGAAGAACGCACTAAGGCTCTTGCAGATTGCCGTGGAGAAGTACTCGAAGTGTTGAAACGCACGGTCCGTCCCGAGTTCCTCAACCGAATCGACGAGGTGATCATGTTCGAGCCGCTCTCACAGAGCGACATCCGTGATATCCTCAGGATGCAGATGCGTGACCTTCAGGAGAAGCTCTCTGAGAACGGTGTCACATTGGAGTTCACTTCCGGGTTTGAGGAGTACATGAGCACCAAGGGTTACGAACCGGCATATGGTGCGCGCCCTATCAAGCGTCTGATGCAGAAGGAACTGGTCAACCTCCTTGCCAAGTCCATCCTCGAAGGTCATGTCCGCCGCGACTCTGTCATTACCGTCTCCATTCAGGATGGTCAGATTGTGTTCAGATAACCATCAGCACCTAAACGCCTGATGGATAGTATGTTAAAGGTAAATGCCTGCTGAAAATGACAGCAGGCATTTACCTTTAAAATATTGATATTCAGTTATTTGAGTGCTGATGCGCTATGCGAGCAACTTCTTCACGGCAGCAGAGATTGCGCGACCATCTGCGAGACCGGCGAGCTTCTTGGTCGCTACGCCCATTACCTTGCCCATGTCCTGAGGTTTGGTGGCGCCCACCTCTGCGATGATCTTTGCCAGTTCAGCCTCGAGCTCTGCCTCGCTGAGCTGCTTAGGAAGGTACACTTCCATTACCGCTGCCTCTGCAAGTTCGTTTTCTGCAAGCTCCGGACGGCCGGCATCAGTATACTGCTGAGCGCTTTCCTTGCGCTGCTTCACGAGCTTCTGGATGATCTTTATGATTTCAGGGTCTGTGATTTCTCCTGTTGCTCCCTCTGCTGTCTTTGCAAGCATGATCGCTGCCTTGATGGCTCTGAGTGATGCCAGACGCACTGTCTCCTTTGCCTTCATTGCCGATACCATGTCGGCCTGTATTCTTTTCTCCATATTTATTCTGTATTTAGATCCCCGGTCAAGCCTGGGATGAAAATTTAACGGTATTTTTCAAATTCCGGCATTGCGATGCCTGAGATGAAGTCCTTGAAGTTTCTGTCGTCTCTCGGACATATGACCAGAGCGTCAGGAGTGTCGATGACCATGAATCCTTCCAGACCTTTTACCGCAATGAGTTTGCTCTTGTCTGTCGAGAGTACCAGTGTGTCCTTTGCTTCTTCGACGAGTGTCTTCTCCACTGCAATGGCATTTCCGTCCTGATCCTTCTCCTGCAATGTGTAAAGTGACTCCCATGTTCCGATATCGCTCCATCCGAACTTCACAGGGTATATCCACGCTCTCTCTGTCTTCTCCATGACACCGTAGTCAATCGATATGTTAGGACAGTCTGTGAACGCTCTGGCGATGAATTCGCCCTCGATCTTCGAGCCGAGTGCCATCTCCCATCCGTTGAAGAGGCCTGTGACCTCAGGAAGATGTCTTTCCATTTCGCTCTTGATGGTGCTTGCCTTCCAAAGGAAGATACCTGCATTCCAGAAGAACTCTCCTGTGCTGATGAAAAGCGTAGCCATGTCCTTGTCAGGCTTTTCGGTGAATGTCTTCACCTGCATAGGTTCGTCGCTCTTGTAAGCCTCTTTTCCGCCGATAGCCTGTACGTAACCATAGTTTGTGTCAGGTCTTGTAGGTACGACTCCGAGGGTCATCAGTACGTCGTTCTCGGCGATGTATCCGAATGCTTTCCTGATAGTCTCGGCGAAAAGCTCCTCGTTGTCGATGGCATGGTCGGCCGGTGTCACGACAATATGTGCTTCCGGGTCTCTCTGCAGCAGCTTGTATGTCGCATAAGCGATACATGGTGCTGTGTTTCGTGAATATGGCTCCAGCAGCAGGTTGCTGTCGTCAAGTTCCGGAATCTGCTCCATCACCAGTTCGGCATACTTCTGAGCAGTAACCACCAGGATATTTTCCTGAGGCACCACCTGCAGGAATCTCTCATAGGTCTGGCGCAGGAAGGTCTTTCCCGTGTCGGCTATGTCAATGAACTGTTTTGGCTTTGAAGCCCTGCTGACAGGCCAGAATCTTGTGCCGGATCCTCCTGCCATGATTACGCAATAACAATTGTTTATATTCATTAGCTTAAGTGTTTTTCCTTATATATATAAAGGTATGTATGCCTGTGGGAACCATTCGGTCTTATGCTCTTGGCCTTCAAAGGTTACTGCCACTACGTCGAACATTACCTCCATGCATCCGTAGGGAGTTCCTTTCCCGCTTTTGAGGTACCGGCCTGCGGCCTTGACGATATTCGCCTGCTTGGCGCGGTCCACATTGTCCTGCGGCGGAGCCTGTATGTTCAGGCGGCGGGTCTTGACCTCTACAAAATGTATTCCATCCGTACCGATGGATATTATGTCTATCTCCAGATGTCCGCTCCGCCAGTTCCTCTCCAGAATCTGATGTCCCAGACCTTCCAGAAACGCACATGCGATGTCTTCTCCCTGCTTTCCTAATCGGCGTCTGTAATTGCTGTCACCTTCCATGCCCCCTCCTCGTTCTTCGCCACTACAGCCTTGCGCTCCTTGCGCATCTCTTCTATCCCGATCGCATAGCGGATTTCTCTTCCGCCATCGACCTTCTCAACGTCAAGTATCTCCACGTTGACATCTGCCATCAGCTGCGCTGCAATCTTCATGGCATTGCTGTCCGCCTTCTCCAGATACTCCCACGCCTGCTGGTTTGCAGAAATGTACTCCTTCATGGAAAGAGTATCGCACAGCCCGTAAGCCTCCTCCCACTGACCGGCAGCCACAGCCTTGCTGAAAGCCGTAACGACCGCCTCAGGACCGTCGGCCTTTCCGCCTCCCTTCCCTCCGCACGCCACAGCCATCACCGCCACAGCCACCATCAACAAAATCTTTCTCATATTATTCAAAATTAACAATTGTCACTCCCGTGCCGCCGAACTGGATGTGCTCATCGCGCACCGACGCCACGCCCGGAATAGTCCTGATCAGTTTCTGCAGCTCGTCCCTGAGCACCCCGGTGCCCTTTCCATGGATGATCCTAACGCTCGAAACTCCCAACATAACGGCGTCATCAACATATCGTGTCACCTTCTCAACCGCATCGTTCAGCCTCTCGCCGCGCACATCCAGCTCCGTGCTGAAGTTCAGCTTCCTCTCATTGATCGATGTGTCTATCTTTATTGACGAGGCCGGTCTGGAAACTTCCTTGACAGCGCTCTTGAACTCATTGGAAGTGATTCTCTCCACCTTGTCGTGCGGCAGTTTAGTACTGATGTTTCCCACGATTACCACAATAGCCTTCGCCGACACCTTGGTGACCTCTCCCACCATGCCGTTCTCCTTGATGCGCACCTTCTCGCCGACCTTCAGCGGCGCATTGCGGAACGCCTCCATGCGCTCCTGCTCCGCCTGCTGCTCGCGCAGCTCCTGCTGGCTCTTCTCGTCAGCTCTCTGTGCCTTCCTCTTCTCCCTTCTTGCGCGGCGCTCGTCGATCTGCTTTATCTTACGTTCGATGTAGTCTTCCCTTTCCTTCTCCTCCTGTTCCTTCTTTGCGCTCAGCAGTCCGAGGAATCCCTGAAGCTCCTTGCGCGCCTCCTGGGTCGCACCCTTCTCGGCCTGAGATTCCTTGATCGTCTTGATTGTACTCTCAACCTGTCTGTTGGCCTTCCTTACGATCTCCTCCGCTTCCTTCTTCGCCTGGTCTATGATCTCCTTCTTCAGCTGCTTGATCTGCTGGAGTTCCTTCTGATACTTATCGGTGATGTTCTCCAGTGTCCTGTCAGTGTTCTTGATCCTCTCAAGCTTCTCGTCCAGAGCCCTTCTGTTGCGGGCAATCTTCCGCAGGTTCCTCTCTATGCCCACGAACTCTTCTCCGGCACGAGCCTCCGCATCCTTGATGATGCTTTCCGGCAGCCCGGTCTTTCTGGCAAGCTCGAATGCGAACGAGTTGCCCGGCAGCCCCATCTCCAGCTTGAACAGCGGCGCGATGTTCTTCACGTCGAACATCATCGCTCCGTTCACCACCCCGTTCTCGCCATTGGAAGCGTACAGCTTGAGGTTTGTATAGTGCGTTGTTATGACTCCGTATGCGCCTCGGCTGTCCAGCTCCGCAAGGATCGCTTCTGCGATCGCTCCGCCGGCAGCCGGCTCGGTTCCCGAACCGAACTCGTCGATAAGCACGAGGGTCTTGTCGTCCGCCTTGGCCAGCATATCCTTCATGTTCATAAGGAACGAGCTGTATGTACTGAGATCATTCTCTAGCGACTGGTCGTCTCCGATGTCCACCATGATACGGTCGAAGACCATCATTTCCGATGTCTCGGAAGTAGGTATGAGCATTCCCCACTGGAACATGTACTGGAGCAGTCCGACTGTCTTCAGGCATACGGACTTACCACCTGCATTCGGTCCCGAGATGAGGAGGATATGTTTCTGCGTCGAAAGCGTCGCTGTCAGCGGCACGATCTCCTTCCTCTCCTTCTTGAGGGCGCGCTCCAGGAGCGGATGCCTTGCCTTGCGAAGGTTCATCTCTCCGTTTTCCGAGATTATCGGCATGCCGGCGATGAAATCCAGCGCTATCTGCGCCTTCGCCATGATGAAGTCTATCTCTCCGAGGTACCTTGCCGACTCCACAAGGTCTGGGATATATGGACGTAGGAATTCCGAGAATTCATAAAGTATGCGCACAATCTCGCGCTGCTCCGAGAACTGGAGTTCCTTGATCTGGTTGTCCAGTTCCACTACTTCGGCAGGCTCGATGAATGCAGTCTTTCCTGATGCGGACTCGTCGTAGATGAATCCAGGTATGCGCTTCTTGTTTGCCGCGCTGACAGGGATCAGCATCTTTCCGTCCCTGACAGACACTCCGGCATCGCTGTCAACAATGCCTTCCTCCTGCGCCTTCTTGAGGATGGCGCTCATTCTGCGTGAAATCGCTCCTTCCTTCTCGCGGAGTGATTTTCTGATCGAGTATAGCTCGTCAGAGGCGGTATCCTTGACCTCGCCATACCTGTCGAGGATAGTGTCGATCCTTCTCTGTACCTCCGGGAATCCCATGATAGGGGCGGCCATACGCTTGAGATGCGGGTATACGCCGTCCTTGACGCCACTGAAGAAGTTTGTCACCTTCCTGAGGGTGTCGAGCATGGTCCTGAGCTTTCTGAGGGATATGAGGTCTATGGCTGAAGAACTCCTCTCCAGCGGCTTGAGAAAATCTATGCAGTCTATGAATCCTCCCGATGGGAAGCTGTCCTCGAACATCATGATGAGCCTCATCTCATCGGTCAGCACAAGCCTCCTGCGTATCTCGGCAGGGTTTGTGGAGAAGGTTTCTGTCGCAGTCCTCTCCGTCGCATATGCAGTGGAGCATCTGTCCGAGATTATCTGCCTTACGCGGTCAAATCCCAGCTTCTGCTCCAGCCTTTTGTCAATTGTCATCCTTATTCTTCTCCAAATGAAGCTCCAAGCAGCAGCTTGAGCTCGTTAATGTTGTTTATCGGTGTCACGTTGCCGCCCTTGACGAATGATATCCTTCCGGTCTCTTCCGATACCACCACCACGTCGGCGTCACTTTCTTCGGTAATGCCTATCGCAGCCTTGTGCCTCATTCCATATTTTGCCGGGAGGTTGGTCCTCTCGGTGATCGGCAGGGTGCATCTTGCAGCGACGATCCTGTCTCCGGAGATTACCACGGCGCCGTCATGCAGAGGGGAGTTCTTAAAGAACAGGTTCATTATCAGGCGGCGGTGAATTCCTGCATCGATCCTGTCTCCTGTGCTTATGATGTCGTCCAGCGTATTCTTGTGCGCTATGACGATCAGTGCTCCTGTCTTGTCCTCGGACATTCTGCGGCATGCCTCGGTAAGGTCGTTCACCTCTTCGCTTACGGTAACCTGCTTCTTCTCCTTTCCGGTCAGCTTGTCGATTATCGCTCTTCCTTTGGCGTTGTTCATGTATCTGTTTCCGAGCCTGATCAGGAACTTCCTGATCTCGGGCTGGAAGATCACGATGATCGCAAGCACACCGACATCCAGGATCATGTCCATGATGGCGCTCATGAGCCTCATGTCAAATGCTCCGACAATGACACGGATCATATACAATGACACGATGGCCACGAAAATACTCATGGCAGAGGTACCTCGGAGCCATTTGAACAACAGGAAGATAATAATGCCCAGCAGCAGGATGTCGAGAATGTCGGCAACCTTCATCTGCAGAAAATCAAAAGCGGCGAGCAGCATATACCTATATATTATATATCCGCGCAAAGATAGTGATAAATATAGAAAGTTTTAGTATGTTTGTAAGGTAACAGGACTCTTAAACTTTAACACATATGAAAAGATTGAACATCATTCTTGCGGCGGTGGCCGCATGTGTAGGCTTCGTTTCGTGTGGCGGCAATGCCGTGGAGCCAGCGATTCCGGTAGATCCGGAAATTGAAAAGGCGGTCGAGAAGACTCTTGCAAACATGACTCTTGAGGAGAAGGTCGGACAGATGACAGAGGTCGCCATTGACATTCTCGGCGGCTGGGGGCCGGATGGTTTTACTCTTGATCCTGAGAAGGTACAGAATGCCATCGGCAAGTATAAGGTCGGTTCTGTGCTCAACACGCCTGTAGTCGGCCAGACTCCTGAGAAGTGGCAGGAGATCATCGGATACATCCAGGACGTGTCCATGAAGGAGCTCGGTATCCCATGTGTATATGGTCTTGACCAGAATCATGGAGCTTCATACGTGATGGGTGCTACTTATCTGCCTCAGAACATCAATGTAGGTGCTACATTCAATCCTGAGGTGGCTTATCAGGCAGGTCAGATCACCGCATATGAGTCACGTGCAGCTAATTGTCCATGGACTTATTCTCCGACCGTTGACCTTTCACGCGATCCTCGCTGGCCACGCGTATGGGAGAATTACGGTGAGGACCCTCTCGTGAACGCAATCCAGGGTTCTGCTGCGGTACGCGGTATGCAGGGCGAAGACCCTAATCACATAGGTCCGAACAATATCGCAGTGTCTGTAAAGCACTATCTCGGCTATGGTAATCCTCGTACAGGTAAGGACAGAACTCCTGCGTATATCCCTGAGTATGAGCTCAAGGAGAAGAACTTCGCTCCTTTCAAGGCTTGTGTCGAGGCAGGTGCTCTCACAATCATGGTCAACAGCGCCAGCGTAAACGGTGTCCCTGTACATGCAAGCAAGGAACTGCTTACGGGATGGCTCAAGGAAGGCCTCAACTGGGATGGCATGATCGTTACAGACTGGGCTGACATCAACAACCTCTACACTCGTGAGGGAGTCGCTCATGACAAGAAGGAGGCTATCGAGATCGCTATCAATGCGGGTATCGACATGACTATGGAGCCTTATGACCTCGAGTTCACGACTCTCCTTATTGAGCTCGTGAAGGAGGGCAAGGTTTCCATGGAGCGCATCGACGACGCAGCACGCAGAGTCCTTCGCCTGAAGTATCGTCTCGGCCTCTTCGAGAATCCTAACACTCCTTTCGAGAACTATCCTGACTTTGCAAGCGAGAAGTTTGCTCAGATCGCGACTGCAGCAGCAGAGGAGTCTGAGGTTCTCCTTAAGAACGAGAATGGAATCCTTCCATTGAAGAAAGGTCAGAAGATCCTCGTTACAGGTCCTAATGCAAACTCAATGCGTTGCCTCAACGGAGGTTGGAGCTACACATGGCAGGGTCACATGGCTGACATGTTCACAGAGCAGTACAACACGATCTACGAGGCTGTATGCAACAAGTTCGGTGCGAAGAACGTAGTTCTTGAGCAGGGCGTGACTTATGTTCCTCAGGGCGGATACGCAGAGGAGAACGCACCTGAGATTGAGAAGGCTGTAAGGGCGGCGAGAAACGTTGACGTCATCCTTGCTTGTATCGGTGAGAACTCATATTGCGAGACTCCGGGCAACCTTACTGACCTTGCGCTGTCAGAGAACCAGCGCAACCTTGTGAAGGCCCTCGCAAAGACAGGCAAGCCGATCGTCCTCATCCTCAACGAGGGCCGTCCTCGTCTTATCAACGACATCGAGCCGCTTGCTGACGGTGTGATCGATATCCTTCTTCCAAGTAACTACGGTGGTGATGCTCTCGCAAACATCCTTGCAGGAGACGTCAACCCAAGCGGTAAGCTCCCATACACATACCCTCGTCATCAGGCTTCTCTCACAACTTATGACTACAAGGTAAGTGAGGAGACTGATACAATGGAGGGTGCATACGACTACAACGCAGTCGTTTCAGTTCAGTGGCCGTTCGGATACGGACTCAGCTATACTACATTTGAGTACAGCAACTTCCAGTGCTCTGTCGAGGAGTTCGGCGCAGACACGGAGCTTGTGTTCACAGTTGATGTGACTAATACAGGCAAGGTAGCAGGTAAGGAAGTCGTGATGCTTTACAGCCGCGATATGGTCGCTTCAATGGTTCCGGAGAACCGTCGTCTCAGAGCATATGAGAAGGTGGAGATCCAGCCGGGAGAGACAGTGAACGTCGCTCTCAAGATCAAGGGCAGCGACCTTGCATTCGTGAACACTCAGGGCGAGTGGACACTCGAGCCGGGCGAGTTCCGCATGCAGGCAGGCAACCAGACTCTCATGCTTACATGTAAGTAAGAGCTAACTTACTATAGAATAATCGACTATGCAGCCGCCGCGATTTTCGTGGCGGCTGCTTGGCTGGAAAAAGTTATCAACAATTTTTTACGATAAAGTGTTGAAAATTAAAATAATAGTCGTATATTTGCAGCCCGCAAAAATGTGTAGCGGGACGTAAATTATTTATAATCAATTAATTAAACAAACCAATGCCTGGATTAATTGGAAAGAAAATCGGAATGACTTCCGTTTTCGGTGCCGATGGAAAGAATATTCCATGCACCGTTATTGAGGCTGGTCCATGTGTAGTTACGCAGATT